>DATKUS010000070.1:0-14270 GCA_035530535.1 Bacteroidales bacterium | reverse complement strand
AGATGTACTGCCACCATTGAGCTTCAGACAGGCACAAGGGTTGACCAGACCCTTATAGTTGCAGACCGTATAGATTCAATTGTGAAGGCTACCATACCTGAAATAACATTGATATCAACCTCAACAGGCAATGATGACAGCGGTGGCTTCTCTTCCATCTTCAGTCAGGGCGGCACTCATGTGATACGGTACACTTTTGCCCTTCTTCCTGTAAGTGAGAGGGAAAGAAATGTTGAGGAGGTTGCCGAAAGCATCAGGCAGATACTTGGCCCGATGCCGGAGATCATTAACTACTCCGTTGCTACTACTGAAAATATGAATATGGGTGGCATGGGTGGCAATACAGTAAACCTTGAGATCTACGGATATGATATCACCCAGACAAACCTTCTGGCTGAAGAACTGGCTGCCAGGGTGAAAAAGATCGAGGGAGCAAAGGATGTCCAGATCAGTCGTGATAAATCAAAACCTGAACTCCAGGTAATGTTTGAAAATGACAAGCTCCTGATGCATGGCTTATCAACGGCACAGGTCTCCTCGATGATTAAAAACCGTGTGGACGGACTTACCGCCACCCGTCTCCGCCAGTCCGGCGATGAATATAACGTTATAGTAAGGTTTAAGGAATCAGCCCGCAACTCTATTACCGAGCTGGAGAATATGGGTATTGCCACACCCACCGGCCAGGTGATTCGCCTGGGCGAGATAGCCTCGGTGAAAGAGTTCTGGACTCCGCCTAAAATTGAGCGTAAGCGTAAAGAGCGAATCGTGACAGTTTCAATTACACCGTTTAAGAGACCTCTCAATGAAATCGTGGCTGATGTTCAGAAAGAACTTGACGCAGTGGCTATACCATCAGGTGTTATGGTTGTAATCTCCGGGGCTTATGAAGACATGATGGAGTCATTTATGGACCTTGCGCTGCTCATTGTAGTGTCACTTATACTGGTGTACCTTGTCATGGCCTCCCAGTTTGAGTCGCTCAAGATGCCCCTTATAATAATGCTTTCAATACCTTTTGCCTTCTCAGGCGTGGCGGTGGCCCTCTTTATCTCTGGCGCCACCCTCAGCCTCATAGCTGCCATCGGTGCGGTGATGCTGATAGGTATTGTGGTCAAGAACGCCATAGTGCTTGTCGACTTTATAAACCTTACCCGTGACAGGGGTGTGGAGCTGTATGAGGCTGTTATAATCTCGGGCCGTTCAAGGCTTAGACCGGTGCTTATGACCTCGATGACAACCATCCTCGCAATGCTTCCCCTGGCCATAAACCCGGGTGAAGGGTCAGAATTATGGAGCCCAATGGGCATCTCGGTTATCGGAGGGCTGGTATTCTCTACAATGGTTACGCTTATCCTTGTGCCTGTAGGGTATGTGCTGATGGCACGCAGGGGAGAAAGAGACAAGAAGCACAAGATCGTCTACCGCGATATGAATTTCCTCAATGATATTAAGGAGTAACAGATAAACCCTGGAAGATGAAACCTCCGTGTTTTACAGATACAAACAATGATGATACCTGTTTTTTGTAAAGCATGGAGGTTCCATACTACAATTAATATAAATTAATAAAGTATGAAAGCAGTAATGATAATATACAATATGGCACTCACCGAAAAGGTTGAGTTTGTCCTGGAACATTTTAAACTCAGGGGTTATACACAGTGGGAAAATGTAAAAGGCACTGGCACAATAGCCGGTGTACCCCACCTGGGAACACACACCTGGCCGGAGATCAACGGGGTTCTTCTGACCTTCGTTGATGACCAGAAGGTTGAACCGTTGCTCGAAGCCGTCAGGCGTATTGACGGCATAAATGAAGAGGTTGGCATCAGGGCCTTCGTCTGGGAAGTTCAGCAGACAGTTTAACAGATTGATTAATAGAAAAGGGAATCGAGGCGTCACTGACGTCTCGATTTTTTATGTTATACAACATAAAAGTCTTCCGCAAGTTTTTGTGAAGTTACCACCTGAAGGCGATTTCTTCCCAATTCTGAAAGTGTAGTTCCGGAGTCTCACCAGATGAGGGTTCTCGTTGTCTTTAATATTGTTATTTTTACATCGGGGAAATCAATAACAAGTATTAAAATATCCGACTATGAATCGTTTATTATCATCGTTTCCAATTTTGCTTGCTGCCATAATCCTAAACTCATGCTCAGACAATAAAGGCGGACAACAGGTTAGTGCAACACAGAACATACAGAAATCGTCAACGGAGGTCGTATTGAATGAAGAGCTTCAGGCTAAGCTGGGATCGTGGCTTCAGAAAGGTACAGAATGCTATGGAATCGTAGTAGGTTATTTTGCTGACGGATCTACTCTTGGCAAAGCAGTAAAGTGCAAGGTGATGTCCATTAAACCAGACAAGATCAGGATGAAAACGATGGAGAGTGTAAGCCTGCTTGAGGGTGAGGGATGTGACAAGATGGGACTTGCCTATGGTGATACCTGGTGGGAGGAGGAAGGTGATATCTTTAAGACCCGTGAAAAGGCGGAAGTATACATAAAAGAAAAGGGCTGGATCTCCAATAAATAATTCATAACTTTCTCAATGACGGGGCATTTGATAATTAACATATTTACATACCTGTACACTGTTTGGGATGAGTGATCAGGAACTGGTAAGGGCCATTCTGAAGGGTGATAACAGAGCAATGAGGGACCTGATCTTAAAATACCAGGACTTGGTGCTCAATACCTGTTTTAAGGTCCTGCGCACACGGGAAGATGCAGAGGATATGGCCCAGGAGGTATTTATCGAAACCTACCGTTCGGCGGCCACTCTCAGATATGAGGATGACATATCTTACTGGCTTTATCGTGTCTCCCTCAATAAATCAGTCAACTATTTAAAAAGAACGCGGAATATCATCTTCCGCTCACTGCTCCAGCTGGAGTCCCTGTTTATCCCCTGGGATGCGGATAGCCCGCAGGATATATTGCTTTCAAATGACCATCCGGAGGACAATCTTGAAGCCACTGAAAGGCTTGATATACTGAAGAAGGCTGTGGCTTCCCTTCCTGCTATGCAGCAGAAGGCGTTCATCCTTCACCACTATGAGGATATGCCTTACAAAGAAATATGTAAGGTATTAAACCTTTCACTCTCCTCAGTTGAATCACTACTGTTCAGGGCAAAAGTCTCCCTGAAAAAAAAATGCACATCTTACATTATGTCTGAAAAAAGCATCAAATAAAATGAAATCATGATACCTGAAAAAACCAACCGGATCTTATTATGGCTAAACCTGGTGCTTCTTCTTGTCATCGGATCAGCCATTATAACATTCATTCTCATGGGAGCTTCACGTAACCCTAAAGTCACCGACAGCGGGGTCATCAATTCAATGGATATGCTGAAGAGCGAGCTTGACCTGACCGATGATCAGTATAATAAAGTCCTGGTGGAGAATGACCGCACACTTCGTACTTATAATATTGTACTTGACATGATGTGCGAAACTAATGTTGCCATGATCGAAGAACTTGCAAGAACGGAGTCTGACCCAATGGTCCTCGACTCCCTGGCTAAAAAGATAGGGACACTGAATACCTCACTCCGGAGACAAACGAGTAACTATTTTATACGGCTTAAGTCAATCTGCACCGCAGAGCAGCAACAGAAGCTTACCCTCATTTTTAAGGGTATGATGCAGCTTGAAGAACAGTGTGAAACATGTAATAAAAAGGACTGTCCCCGGAAGGAGCGGATAAATAATATTGGAAAGAATTAATCTTCACCGCAGGTTTCCTGCAGGGAAACTGTCTTATTAGTGTCATACTTAAAGCAAGATTAAAAAATTTAAGATAAGAGCCATGTCAGATTTTATGTCCGAAATACCTGATCATCTCAGAAAAGAGAGGATAATCGCTCCTGATGATTTTGCAGACAGCGTTATGGAGAGAATTGCAGTTGAGAAAGCGGGAGGGCTGAAGGCTATGCATGCAGGATCGCGCATTCTGATCTTTGCTGTCCTCGTAATAGTATACTCCTCATTGGGAGTGTTTCTGGGCATTCAGAACTACCGGAATTTTTCACCCGATAAATCAGTCGAATCCGACCGTGCACTCATTGAATTCAGGGATACATACCATCTTAATCCTGTTGAGCTACATGACCGGATCTTCAAACCCTTTACTTCGGAAACTAAATTTTAAAAAACTATAATAGTATTTTAACCATGAAGAAGCAAAACTGGTACAAACTGATATATCAATTTGCGATTGTCGGGATACTGACTTTTATGGGCTTTCGCATTTTCCTTGATAAAGCATATGCGCCTGATTTTGAGGCATATTGCCCGTTAGGAGGAATACAGGCCCTCGGAAGCTATCTCACTATGGATTCGCTCTCATGCGCAATGACAAGCACCCAGATAATGATGGGGTTAGCCCTTTTCATCGGGATTGTTCTTTTTTCGAGACTTTTTTGCGGTTATATCTGTCCGCTCGGAACAATAAGCGAGTGGATCGGCAAACTGGGAGACAGGCTTAAAGTCAGGACCACCCTAACCGGGTTTGCCGATTATGCCCTCCGTTTTCTGAAGTACGTGCTTCTATTCATAACCTTCTATTTCACACTCAAATTCAGTGAGCTGTTCTGCAAGAAATTTGATCCCTATTATGCTGTTGCCTCCGGGTTTAATACCGATGTGGTTCTTCTCTGGGCGGCATTAGCCATCGGGGCACTTGTAGTGGGATCACTCTTCCTGCGTCTATTCTGGTGCCGCTATCTTTGCCCGCTGGGAGCCCTGTCGGTAATATTCAAATTTACCTGGTGGTTTGCCGGGGTGATGGCGCTCTATATCATCCTCCTGCTTTTGGGCCTGAACCTTTCATACCTCTATCCGCTGCTTATCATCACCGCCGGCGGTTACATTCTTGAGATAACGAGGATGAGCCGCGTACGGCCTGATATAGTGCATATCACACGCAATACCGACAGCTGTATCGACTGCGGGCTGTGCTCTGAGAAGTGCCCGCAGGGTATTGATGTTGCGAATATGAAGAAGGTCACTCATGCCGACTGTACTCTGTGCGGTGACTGTCTCTATGCATGCCCTGAAAAGGATACGCTGATGATCAATAAGAAAAACATGAAATGGCTGCCGGCATTGGTCCTGGGGGCGCTCATTATTCTTGGGATACTTGCAGGCAAACTGTTTGAGCTTCCTACTATTAATCAGAAATGGGGCACGCCTGAGCAGATTGAGAACGCAAAGGTATTTGAGATGGCAGGACTGAAGAACATCAAATGCTTCGGTAGCTCAACGGCTTTTGCCAACCAGATGAGAAAAGTAAAAGGTATCTATGGGGTATCAACGTATGTGGCAAGCCATACTGTCCATATTCTCTATGACACCACAATGTTTGATGATGTGAGACTCCAGAAGCTTTTATTTGTTCCCGGAAAGAGAATAATTGAGACGGTTGCCAAAGATGTTGACTCTGTTTCCTATTATACCCTTACCATTGACAAATTCTTTGATCCGCTTGATGCTACCTACCTTCAGCACCTTCTTGATCAGAAGACAGAAGCCTGCGGCTATCAGAGCGAATTTGCATGCCCTGTAATTATCCGTATTTATTTCCCTGCCGGCAAAGAACCTGGCAGGGAGGCTCTTACAGAGGTAATTGAGTCGAAGAATCTGAGCTTCACGGCAAACGATGTCGAATTTAATGTCAAACTCCCCTATAAGGTTATCACCTTTGAGGAACCGGCAAGTAAGATCTCAAAACTTGATTATGCAACCCAGATGTATACACCCACATCCTCACGATTTAACGGGTTCTCAGGATATACACCTGATGTTATTTCAGATTATGTTCTTACAATGGGATCCAACTCAGCACTCAAGGCCAGATATACATACCTTATAAGCCATCTCTCCAATGATAAGGGAGTGGTTGGCTTTGAATCAATGCTTGATACTGTGGGAGCGGAGCTGGGCATAATCCATTTCGTTGACACATTGACCGGACCGGATAATATTTACGAAGCCGTCAATGCTGATACGCTTGTGTTCCATTATTCTGACGGACGTACAGGTAAACTGGCAAACCCGTTCTCTTTCCCTGATACGGGAATTATAAAATAAAACCGATAAATGACAACTATGTATGCAATTGAATGTAAGAATCTGACCCATTATTACGGCAAGAAGATGGTTTATGAAAACCTCAGCTTCAATGTAGAAGAGGGGAAAATACTGGGTCTCCTTGGCAAAAACGGAACAGGTAAGTCGACTACCATAAATATATTGAACGGATTTCTGCAACCTTTTTCGGGTGAATGTCTTATATACGGTGAGAATACGCAGATGCTCACTCCGGCAATTAAAAGAAGAATTGGGTTTTTAATTGAAGGCCATGTACAGTATTCCTTCATGAATATTAATCAGATTGAGAAGTTTTATTCCGGTTTTTACCCCGGATGGAACAATGCTCCCTACTGGGAACTGATGTCTAAGCTGAAAGTCACTCCCAGGCAGAAGATATCAACCATGTCATGCGGTCAGCGTTCACAGGTGGCTCTCGGGCTCATACTGGCGCAGGACCCTGATCTGCTGATCCTTGATGATTTCTCAATGGGTCTTGACCCGGGCTACCGCAGGTTGTTCATTGACTATATGCGTGAATATGCCAAGGCAGAACATAAAACTGTTTTTGTGACATCTCACATCATACAGGATATGGAGAGGCTGATAGATGATGTCATGATAATGGATTTTAACAAAATACTTGCACAACAGCCCATTGAGCAATTTATGAACACTTTCAGACAGTTCAATATCACTCTTACCTTCCCTGAGGCAGAGGTTGACCTTGACGGCATAGCAGTCAACATTGAAAAGGTAAAGGATAAAATTGAGTTTTATACCTACGCCACAGGAGAGGAAGTCAAAGGTTATCTTCAAAAGAAAGGCATAAGTTATGACTCATTTGAAGAAAAGAAAATGTCACTCGAGGATGCATTCATAGGACTTACACGTAAGTATTAATACAAAAAATCACGTATATGTTTAAATCAATTTTATATAAAGAGTGGATCAAGATCAGACTCATTGTTATGATTGCCCTTGGACTCAGTCTGTTGGCCCTGATCAATATATTCCTTAAGGTGAGGCATGATATTTTATTTGTTGATGCCGCCAACTACTGGTACTCATTCCTGTTCAGAGGTTATACCTTCTTCGGGATACTTAAATTCCTGCCCTTTGCTATAGGGCTGAGCGTTGCCGTAGCTCAGTATTTTCCTGAGACGGTTAATAAAAGAATTAAGCTTACTTTTCATCTTCCCGTATCTGAGAACGGAGTACTGATCAAGATGCATGGTTTTGGTGCAGGTATCCTGCTGGCTCTTTTTGCCGTTATCTATGTGGTTTTTATTTCCGGGAGTGCAATGTTCTTCCCTCATAATATCATTGAAGCCTCCCTGCTTACTCTTACCCCATGGTTCCTTGGCGGTCTGGCAACCTATTTCCTTGTTGCCCTCATCCTTCTTGAACCTATCTGGATCTACAGGGGACTTTATACCATTGTGGCAGCTGGCTTCATCACCATCTTCTTTGCCAGCTCTTCTATCGGAGCCTATAAGCAGGTTCTCTGGCCACTGGTATTAATAACACTGTCATTAAGTTGTGTTGTATTATTTTCAGGTTACAGATTCAGGAAAGGAGAAATGTAAGATGATAAAGATTAGCAGATATATTCTAGTTCTCACCGGCATATTGGTTGCGTCAGTTGCACTGCCTTCATTGTATTGGACTATTTTTGAAAAGGTTCCGAGATCGCCTCAGATCTTCTACAGTTGTGTCACCGATGACTTTGTTATTGCTGACGGTAGTAAACGGAAGAACCCGGAGGGCAGAATTTTTACATCATCTGAATATGAGGAAGCGCTCCCGTTCATGTTCTTCCGTCAGCTCATGGCAGACGGGGAAATGCCTGATACTATCAAAGGTGTAAAAATGGAGACACCGGCCATCAGCAGGGCTTCGTCCTTTTACCGTTTTACTCCCAGGAAACTGAACTCACCGGTACCTACCCTCTGGCCAATGTTTGAGTCACAGAGCGGCAAGGTAAACCTGGCTATGCCTGATGATTACTTCCGTATTGAGCAGACAATGGAATTCATTGTGGCAAAAACAAATAAAATCGATGTTGAAAAAAGTGCGCTTTTCACAGAGGCTCTTATTAAAGAAAGCTTTGTCTTGCCCGCAAGGATCATAGCAGGTATCCCTACAACCAGGAAATCGATAGATGAAGGGTATTTCGTTACAGATGCAGAGGGTTCTCTCTTTCATGTCAAAATGGTGCAGGGTCAACCTTATGTAGTAAATATTGAGATGCCCGAGAAGCTCGATATAGTTTATATTGAAGCAGTTGACATCAGGAGCAGGGAGTTTTATTGTTACCTTTTTACAAGAAATAAGGGTATCTTTGTAGTAATGAATGAGGTGTATGACCTTCAAAGACTACCGATAGATGGTTTTAATCCTGAAATACATACCTTCAGGCTCAGCGCCGACCTGTTCAATAAGTGCATCACTGTCCTGGGCGAGAATTGGTATGAGGCTATAGCTTTGGATGACATGTATAACGTAGTAGGAACACAAGGCGAAAGATGGGAGAGTCTTTATGAGAGGCCCGACGGAAAGACATTTGCATCGATCTTCCCCTTTGAGATAAGAATGAAAGATGATAGTTCTGCCTTCATCAGGTTCTTCTTCAAACCTTCACCGGGATTCAGGTGGTTGATCATCAACCTGCTAACCCTGATAGCCGGCGTGATCCTGATATTAAGACGCGGATGGCCCCTGAGGTTGAACATCCCCGATCTGATGATCATAGGAGTGACGGGGATTTACGGACTCTTAGCCACCCAGTTTTTTCCGAACAAATTCAGCAAAGTGAAACCACCAGCAAAAAAATGATGCCTTGAAAAAGTCACTTTTTATATTGGTATTGCTTTTTGTCGTCCTGTCGCTCTCAGGCCAGTCAAGGACGTCGATGAAGGGAAAGATCATCTGCCGGACCACTGGAGAGCCGGTAATGATGGCTACCGTGGTTGTCAGGGAGCTTAATATATGGGCCACCACAACCGATGCGGGAGAATTTGTGCTGCGTAATGTTCCGCCAGGTACCTATGCTCTTGTCGTATCATGCCTGGGATTTGTGCAGCATGAGCATAGCGTGACCTTTCCGGTTAAGGAGGACAAGGTGACTATCCTGATTGATGAAGCTACGTTGGCAATTGAAGATGTCGTAGTGACAGCCAAGGAGGGGAGACGAATAGCATCAGGGTCAGTGATAGAGCAGTCTGCCATACAGCACGTCCAGCCCACTGACCTCTCGGATGTACTTCAGTTGCTGCCCGGACAAACTGCTCTGAACCCCGATCTGTCAAGACCCAAACAGCTGACGGTAAGGGTGATAATAAGAAAGGACGGCTATATCGGTGACAACATGGCCAGCCTTGGAACACTCCTTGTTGTGGATGGATCCCCCGTCTCAAATGACGCCAACATGCAGTTTCTCAAGACAAACAGTGTATTAACAGGTGTGACGGCTGGCTTTAGTACATCAGCATCGGGAGGAACCGATGTCAGGCAGATAGCTGTCGATAACATTGAGACAATCGAAGTGGTCAGGGGAATAGCTGGCGTTGAGAATGGTGATATGCTCAGCGGAGTTGTCAAGGTAACCATGAAGAAGGGAATGACCCCATTCACGGCCAAAATAAAAACAGACCCGGGCATCAAGCAGTTCTATGCCGGGAAGGGACTCTCCCTGGGAGACAAGGTTGGCACCCTGAACCTGGATTTTGATTATACTCAGTCGTTTGATGATATAAGGGTTAAGTACAAGACGTTTAACAGGCTTAACGGCGGCGTGGTATACAATAATACCCTTTTCAGCGATATGAGGCCGCTGGCCTTCAGTCTTTCAGCAAGAGTATCACAGACACTCGATGTAAACAAAAACGATCCCGACATGCTGGATATTGAGGACTATGAGGCTAAGGATCAGGGTATTACTGTAAATCTCAATGCCAAATGGGCTCTGAATTCAATGTTGCTGACAAATCTTAACCTGATGGTCTCAGGCGATATCCAGCACCAGGTGGGACATGAGGTCACACTTGAGGAGATACCCTCCGGTGCACAGCCACAGCCAGTGGCTCTTGAGCCGGGTGAGAACCAGGTGCCCATCCTTCCGTCTTCCTATTTAAGTGATCTTACTATTGACGGAAGACCTTATTATTATAATGCCAGGCTCTCAGGCAACCGCTCTTTCAACATCGGGAGCATGCTCAGTAACCTGGTGGGAGGGGTTGAGTGGAGACTGTACGGCAACAACGGTCTCGGAAGGGTCTATGATCTGTCACGGCCACCGGTGCCTACTTCAGGCAGCGATGCCAGGCCAAGATCATACAAGGACATCCCCTCACTTGACCAGCTGGCCTATTACGCTGAAGAGAACCTGGGAATACCTGTTGGTAAAACGAGGATAGACCTCCAGGCAGGGATCAGGTTTACCAATGTGCAGCCCTCAGGTATCTTTAAATCAGAGGAGCAGACCACCATGTTCGATCCGAGGTTCAACATGAGATATAGTATTATTGAGAATGGTAAGAATTCCATTTCGCATCTTGCACTGAGAGGGGGATACGGCTTGTTCTCAAAGGCCCCCTCGTTGTTGTACCTGTACCCTGACAAGGCGTACTGGGATAAGACCGGGCTGAGCTATTATGATCCAATTGCACAGAGCGGACTTTTTGTGGTAACAACAAAGGTATTTGAAAATCCAAGGAATGTTAACCTTGAACCCGCAGTCAATAAAAAACTGGAGGCGGGGATTGATATGACCATTAGTGACATAGATGTGGCAATCACACTCTATTCTGAGAAGATGGAAAATGGCTTCAGCTTCGAGCAATATTATGAAAATTTCATTTTCAACCGCTATACGCAGCCTTTACAGAACGGGCTTGATCTTTATTTTGTTCCCGGTTCGGGTGTATTCTATATCGACCCTGTCAGCGGAACTGAAGTGCAGCTGCCAGTGTCACAGGATACGGTCTTTGTCAGTTTTACATACCCGCACAACGGTACGATGACAACGAAAAAAGGGGTTGAGTTTACTATTGACCTGGGGACGATAAAGGTGCTCCGGACATCCTTTATCGTAGACGGAGCATGGATGATGGTAAAGAGACAAACGACTGTCGAGGATCTGATGAAGCCCTCTTCAGGTTCCATAGGAGGAAAGGAATTCCCCATGGTTGCCGTGTACCCGGCAGGTTATGGCAGTATAGATAAACGGTTCAATACGAACATCAGAACCATTACCCATATCAGGGAACTGCGCATGGTGGCTTCAGTGACAACACAGATAATATGGATGGATCGTGATCAGAATATCTGGGATGATCCAGAAGGCAATCCGCTGTTTTATACCACCCCGCCTGTTGATGACGTCAACTCTGACAAGCTTTATCCAAAGTTCCTCGATCCTGTAGGGTATTATGACAGACAGATGGTCTATCATGAATTTGACAGGGAACTGGCTGTCTCTAAACCTTATTCAGACCTGATAAAGAGATACAACACTCCATGGTATTTTGCTGAAACGGGTTATCCGCCATACTTCGTCATAAATTTCAAGCTTACCAAGGAGATAACTGACAAGGCTAATTTCTCTTTCTACGCCAATAATATTACCAACCGTAATCCGCTGCTGAGACAGCGCGGCGGCGCACCTGAAGTGTATGCGCGCAGGAACCCTCCGCTCTACTTCGGCGCTGAGATTAAAATCAAATTCTAACCAATAATTATAGATCATGAAAAAGTTTCAAATTTTATTAGTAATGCTTCTGGCGGGAGTAGTGGCATTCACCTCCTGCGAGAAGGGAGCGCAGCTCTATGAAGTCTCTATCAATGTGTTCTACCCTGACGGATATGATGTGAGCAACGCAACAAACGTGAATGTGCTGGTCAGGAACACACTAACGGGTCAGGAAACCCCTCTGGTTACCAACTCGCTGGGTCTGGCAATCACTTCTCTTGAGGAAGGTATGTATACAGTATCCGCTGCTCAGGAAACAGCTGATTTTTACTTCAATGGCATCACCGAGAATCTTACTGTTCAGACCGCAGCAGCAAACAACTGGGAGGTTCACCTGGTAGCTACCACAAAAAAGGGTGGTCTGGTATTCAAGGAAATATATTATACCGGTTCAAAGACCGAATCAGGCAGTAATTATTACTCGGACCAGTTCCATGAGATTTACAATAACAGTGATGAGGTCATCTATCTCGACGGACTCTGTATAGGTCTGCTGGAGCCAATAGGTAGTACGGCTTCAGTATGGGTAAATCAGGACGGCTCCCTCATGGACAGGCTCCCGATCGCATTCCATTCATTGATGTTTCCGGGTACAGGACAACAGTATCCGATTCAACCCAGGACAAGCATCGTTCTGGCCATGGATGCCATTAACCATCAGACAGATCCTCTTGGCAATCCTCTCTCACCGGTAAACCTTGCAACTGCCCAGTACGAAACATACATTGAGGCTCCCGGGAAAGACACTGATGCTCCTGAGGCAAAAAACCTGATAGTGATGTATACCACATCAGCAACCATGGTTGACTGGCTGCATTCGGTCAATGGCGCTGCGGTAGTTTTGTTCAGGCTGCCGACCGGACTGGATCATGCTACCTTTGTTGCCAATCCCGATAACTTCATGACCAAGCCGGGAACCACCTCAGCAACCAAATACCTGATGGTGCACAAAGACTGGGTAGTTGACGGTGTCGAATGCAACCGTCCGGAAGAAGACAAGAGATTCAAGAGACTGCCTACCTCTGTTGATGCAGGTATGGTATGGAGCTTAGCCACATATAACAGCAAGAGCGTAAGACGCAAGGTTGAGAAGATCCTCGATGGTAAAGTGTATTACAAAGACAGTAACAACTCAACAAACGACTTTATCAACGACCAGGTCCCGACACCTTTTGTGCATCCGTCTACTGTTGATCTGTAGAGTATAGGTAAAAGTGAATGTGTGCCGGATGTCTGACAACCTGAAGATCCGGCACACCACTTTAAATCATTGAATAACCCGGGCCGATGAATAAGATTACCTCTGTACGTTTACTGATGGCTGTTATCGCAGCAGGGCTGAGCTGCAATACCGCTGCTGCAGACACTATCCCGGTGCCGGCCGGCATCCGGACTTTTGAGATGCTGCCACTTATCAGCCCGTGGATGGGAACATCAAACCCGGCGGCACTGTCAGCCTGCAATGTTGGTAACCTGAGCCTTGCACAGGCAGGGTTCATGTATAAGAATGACGAGATCAGGCTCATGCAGCAGCCGGAGCTGACTACCTCTTACGATGCAGCCACAAAAGGGTTTATGAAGATTGGGAAGCTGTCACTCTTTGGTTCCTTCGGGTATTCCAACACCTGCTTTAACGGACTGAAGTATAACGGAACCATGATGTTCAATACTTTAAACCCTTATTTGCTCGGAGATACCGTATCAGCAAGACAGTTCAAAGAGCAATTTGAGATGGAGGGAAAGGTGAGCTACAGTGTTAACGATAGGATAACGGTTGCTGCAGGTGTTGAATATCTGTCAGTAGTCGGAGCAAAACAGACGGATCCACGTAACAAAAACACCATATCATCACTGAGGGTTACGCCGGGTATAATTTATAATCTCGGAAAAACCATAGTCGGCCTTTCTGGTTCAGTCTACACCACAAGTGATGAGATCTCATATTCCGTCGAAGGTAACTGGAACCAGAATCTTTTTGTCTTCCTGGGGCTGGGTTATTACAGGCCTGAACCTAACATATCATACTATTCACAGTGGTATACGGGAAAAGGGTACTCCGGAGCTCTCCAGGCTTCACACAATTCAGATGATATCCTTGTACTTGCTGAATTGAGCTATGATCATTTCGCGGAAGAGGCCCGTACAGGTAGCTCGTTCAGACTGATCGACGGCATCACCGAGACCAATCAAATTGCTCTCTCAGGCCTGTTAAGAATAAACAGGGGAGAAGCATTCCACCTGATCTCACTCAAAGGGTCTCTGAAATCCCTGAGTTCTGACGAGATACTGCAGAGATCGTATACCATAAACAAAGGGAACTATTCTTATGATTCACTTGCTACTGTCAGCTGGATCAATAACAAACATATGATCTCCGATATAAGGGCTGAAGCCCGCTATTCGTATCTTGTTTTGGA
>DATKUS010000069.1:0-3790 GCA_035530535.1 Bacteroidales bacterium | reverse complement strand
CCAGGTCATTGAGCATGGCTGACTTGCCTGCTCTTGTCCCGGACCGGTAGAAAATTATACGGTCATCAATTATGGCAAACTCTTTAATTATGGAATCAGTAGTGTCATCAGATGCATCAGATCCGATTAATATTTCAACCAGTCCTCGGGGATAGTCCGATGTAAGGAGGCACTGTATCTTTTGCCTGATGACCATTTCTTCATTATGCACCGGCATAAGGATGCTGACCGGGGGCAGGGATGAGGTTGAGGTCAAGGATGAGGTTGAGGATGAGGTTGAGGATGAGGACTTGCGGCTTTTATGTCTGACATTTGAGGCTGTGATCAGCGCAACGGCCGGGTAAACCAGGTAGGTATAAGCCAGAAGGCATACCGATATCCAAAGAATTATCTCAGCGGCCACTGGAGATATCTTTATAGAAAGCATTGAGTCTGGCTGTCAGCTTCCGGTTATTGAATTTCTGCCTTACAAGGTCGAATGCGGCGGCGGATATCTGTTCCCTCATGTCATGTCTGCCCAGTATCTCAATAAGTGCCGAGATGAACATAAACTGATCAGATGCTGTCATTATTTCCCTGCGGTCTGCCACGGGCAATCCTTCTGCAGCAAGGGGTGTTGCTACCACCACCTTACCCAGGCTCATCGCCTCCACGATTTTTATGCGTATCCCGCTGCCGGCGAAGAGCGGGGCGATCATTACACACATTGAAGATATAAAAGCGTTGGAATCAGGAACCTCACCTTCAAAGAATACATTTTTTCCTGTCATTTGCATGCGTACCTTTTCAGGGGCGTTTCTGCCCGCGATATGCAATGAAGCGGCGGGCATTCGTTTTGAGACATAAGGCCACACTTTTTGCAGGAACCATATCAGCCCATCTGCATTTGGCCGCCAGTCGAGTGCTCCGATAAAGCCCACCCGCGGACTGTCTATAACTACCGGGTTTGGAACAGGCATATCATTTATCCCTGTCTCAATCTGTATCATGGGTTTACCAGGGGCTGCGGCGGTGAACCACTCCATATCTGTACTGCTGATAGGGACAATGGCATCAAAATGGTTTGCAGCATATATTTCCCTTTTCTTTAGCCTGGAGGCAAGGTTCTTCAGATAGACTTTTTCAAATATCCTGTCAGATTGCAGTGACGACATTTCCCTTATGCGATGTTCTACATTATGTGCACGCATTATGACAGGAGTCTTGGTAACATTGCGTATCTCTTCCAGGTATTCGGAGAATACAAGACCTTCGCATTGAATTATGTCAAAGTTTTCTTTTTTAAGCAGGGTCTGCATGGTCCGGGAAAATTTTCGGGAGCGGAATCTGGACAGGTCAAAGGGGGCATCCGAGAAAAGATAGTTGGCAAGGAGAGACAGTGGGTTTATTGATGTATTGACGCCTACGGTCTGATAGTATTCAGGGGCAAAGTCTGATTTTGGGGGTATCTCGCCGGCAGAGTTGTGTTTCTGTGTCCTCATGGCCAGCAGTGAAACGGAAGCACCGTTCCGGGCCAGGCCTTCAATGCATCTGAGAGTGGCGACGGCCCCGCCGTCATGCGGAGGCCACGGTGGCTTAGATGACAGGACCAGTATCTTCATTATCCCTTGCCGTTTTGATACCCGTAAAGAATGCGCCTATTTTCCTGAAGAAGAGGATATATGTCTCGGCATTCATTATTGCCGCATCCGTTGTTGCCTTATAGGTAAGGAAGATACCGATGGGCAGCAGCACAATGGTTGATGCGAACATGCCCAGTGGAACGCTGATAATGAGTTCTTTTGCGAATTTCTCCCCGGAGAGGGATATCACATAATAGACAATGAAGAAGAGCACAGAGATCACTGCAGGGGTTCCCAGTCCTCCCTTTCTGATAATAGCCCCCAGCGGTGCACCGATAAAGAAGAATACCAGGCATGCAATAGGGAGGGTGAATTTCTTGTACAGCTCCGCTTCGTATCTTTTCAGGTTCTTGGCTTCATTAGTAAGAGACTCGCTCTTTTCTGACAGAAAGGCGATCCCATCGCGGGCACTGTTAAGCGCCCTGTTTACTGAGGTCATCTTTTCCATTTGGGGAAGGGTGTCAAAGATGGCCCGGCAGTTAAACTTTTCGCTGGTGATGACAGTCCCGGTATCTTGTACCGTCGGCGGACGTGGCATCCCTGAGTAAGAGAAGTTTGTATAAAGTTTTGTCTTGCTGAAATCCTCATAATAGTTTGAGCTGCGATGCCCGAATCTCTCACTGAGTGAGTCGACAAAGAACCCCAGCTCGCGTGTGTTCAGCATCGCATAGTTTGATCTGAAGAGGTCGATGCCTGACCTGCTAAGGCCGAAACCGGTAAGTTGCACCACCATTGTCTGTTCACTGAACCTGTCGCGCCGGAAGGGATACTTTTTCTTATCCGCCGGAACATTTTTCTCTTCCAGGTCATTATATGAATAACCGTTAAAGAGTTTAAGGATCATGCCACTTTCATCAGGTGTGATGACCATATATCCAGAGTCGGCATAGATCACCGCAGTATTTCCTAATCCTTTGCGATGGTCATAGATATATACCCTGTCAAGCCTGTTGGTCTCGGCATCTTTGTCAGTTATCTTGATGCTGAATCCGTCAATGCCGTTATAGAATGTTCCGGCCTGGAGATCCAGTTCAGGACGTTTTCGTCTTATATCGTAAAGGAGGGTTCTGGCCCTGCGGTTTGCCATGGGCAGTATATAATCGGCAAAGAGAAATGATGCTACAGAGAGGAAACCTACGAGAACAAACAGCGGAAGCATGATGCGCTGTAGTGGTATGCCGGAAGATTTGAGGGCTGTCAGCTCCATGAATTCTCCCAGGTTGCCGAAGGTCATGAGCGAGGCAAGCAGGATTGCCAGGGGCAGGGAGAGAGGGACGAAGGTAAGGGAAAACTGGAAGAGGAGTTCTGCAAGGACTTTAATCTCGAGGCCTTTGCCTGCCAGTTCATCGACATACATCCAGAGGAACTGGAGGATGAAGATAATAAGGACAATAAAGAATGTCAGGACCAATGGCCCAATAAACGATCTGAGCATAAAAAGATCGATTTTCTTCATTCTTTTTACTGTGACGCAAACGTACGTTATTTTTGAGAAAGAAGCAAAGGAGACGGGCTATTCAGTCAGGCCCAGGACCTTCCTCAGATTCGATATCTGCAAATTCCAGAGTTCTTTTGAATCTTCTATTTCATCTTCCTCCGCGTGGTCGGTAATAAGGAGGGCGGTATCACCCGTGAGTTCTTGAGTCACCAGTCGGAATTCAAAGAAGTTTGTATCTGTATCAGCAAAGTCGAGCCACTCGAATCTCACCGACTTATTTTCCTTCAGGTGGGAGAGTTTAGCGTGCGCTTCCACTTTGTCCCATAAGAAGGTAAAGATATTTCCCTGTACATTTACGTCGTCTGCAAACCATTCTGCAAGTCCTTCAGGGGTGCTTAAGCGGTCAAAAAGAACGCGTGTGGGAGAATTCAGGGTATATTCTATTTCGAATCTGGATTTCATTTCAGCTATTTAGTACTTGTGATGCAATATAAAAATAATAGCTGAAAAGAAAAAGAAGGATGAGTAAAATGAAAAAATATTTATATTTGCACCCGCGTTTGGCGCCCCGATAGATCGGGGCAGTTGGTTAGAGCGTCCCGATCATAGATCGGGAAGGTTGGGAGTTCATTAAGATATTAATTGGCGCCCCGATAGATCGGGGGGGATTAGAGCGCATGATTTGGCGAGATAGCTCAGTTGGTTAGAGCGCATGATTCATAATCATGAG
>DATKUS010000068.1:0-25688 GCA_035530535.1 Bacteroidales bacterium | reverse complement strand
ACCCTACAGGACTTACGGTCGTAAGAGCCGGAGCAACACAAAGCTTTGTTGTGCGCTCAAACCGCCCCTGGCAGATCGTTAAAAAGAGTGAGGCCGACTGGGTAAAAACATTCCCTGATGAAGGGGAGGATGATGGTATCTTTAAAATAATTGTCAGTGAAAATCAGGGATTCGATACCCGCACAATGAACTTCGCTTTCGTCGTCGACGGGAATGAGGAACCGGTACTTTTCAGGGTGGACCAGGAAGCCAATGTACCTTATATAACTGCACCGGCGGCAATCTCAATTCCGGCGGTAGGGGGTGATTTCACGGTAGATGTAACATCCAATGTCACCTGGACATATACTCTTGCTGACGAAAGCTGGCTGACGGAACAGTCAGTAACCTCAACAAAGATAAATTTGTCGGCTGCTATTAATAACAATCCCCTGAGATCAACCACCATGACAATTACAGCAACAAACTATCCTACTGTAACGGCAACGGTGACCCTGAATCAGTCACCGGGGTCAGTGGTCCTTGAGGAAAACTTCAGCTGGCTGGCATACGGCAATGCAGTCTTTTATACAACCACAGGTGAAACGCGTATTGACAACTGGACACAGGAACAGAAAGATAAGGGTTGGACCAGTACCATCAACACAACTCCCCTTAGCGGCAACACACCGCTTGTTTATGCACGCCAGGGATTCGTGAAACTTGGAAAAACGGGCTACGGCGGCGACCTTATCTCACCTGTACTGTCCGGCATTTCCGGGACTCAAAACCTTACCGTTACCTTTAAGGCTGTTCCCTATCAGACCGCAGGCGGAACAAAGGATGACAACATTCTGAATGTAAGTGTTATAGGTCCGGGAACAGTAAGCCAGGGTCAGTTCATCATTGACAACTGGCCTGTTTATCCGGCTGAAAATGTTCTGGATTACTGCATAGGGATGTGGAATGAACCTGCAGCATCACGTACATTTACAATAACCGGGGCAACTTCAGAGACCCAGATCAAATTCCTTGGCGGAGAGTATTATCTTGTAGGTGTGGGAGTAGGGAAGAACCGTATCTTCCTTGATGACATCAAGGTAGAGATCCTTCCATAACCGTAACAGGTAAACCGTTGAATAATTGGATGGGGTGTTTAGTCTGAAAAAACAGAACACCCCACTCCTTTTACTGCAAAACCCAACTTCGGATGTCAGGTGATGACTTTATTTCTTCATGAACTTCAGGTAGTCAACTATCCCCTCGTAAATTTTCTCTGCCATCAGCTGGCGGAAGGCAGGGTCGGCCAGCTTCTCCTCGTCCCCGGCATTCGTCATGAAAGCCTGCTCGACGAGTATTGCTGGCATCTGTGATGGTTTAGGATTTGGGAGCGTGGTCAGAAACAGACCGTAATATTTCACCTCACCCTTGAAAAAATCACATCATAGTATACTCCTTCCACAGCCTGGTAATATTTACCTGCCAGTAAATCATTTTCCGGATCATACCCCAGGCTATATGTTGAACCCGGATAATTTACATCCCTGAGGATTACCCTTAAATAGAATCTCCCTTCCTGTATTGTCCATTCACCCTTTTCCACATTGATGGTATTTGGATTATAATAGCCGGCTTTTAATGTGCTGTCGCTCAGGACTGAAAATATCTGCAGGTAATAATTTCCGTCAGTCCTTTGCCACTTTCCCTTTAACCTGGTTTGTATCAGTTCATCAGCAGCAGTTATGTCAGGCTGAACTTTTCCGGAAAGCTCGGAGGTGGTGTCAATAGTAGATGTTTGAGTAACGCTTTCATTATTAGCATTACTACTATTTCTCAGACACCCGGAAGTAATTAAAACAATTGCCAGCAAGGCCAGTGATAATTTCTTTAATCTGTCAATCATTGATTATATAATTTGGTGAGTTAAATGTTATTATTAATTGTTAATCACTTACTCTGCTCCCAATCATCCGTTCTGAATGACGAAGCCGGAAGCCCTTCTGTATTATATAGGTCACCCCTGACATAATC
The DNA here is from genome assembly GCA_035530535.1 of Bacteroidales bacterium. GTDB lineage: Bacteria > Bacteroidota > Bacteroidia > Bacteroidales > VadinHA17 > SR-FBR-E99. The sequence continues at coordinate 23,678 of DATKUS010000068.1, read as the reverse complement.
TTTGAAGGCATATCTCACAGCCACAGGTTTGTTTACAGAAGGTGAGAAAAGAGACACTCCTGTTCCCGTAATGTAAGCAATAGCAGGGTAGAACCGCCTGTTTTCTCCGGCTACTTCAAAACATGATAACTCCTTTCCATAAGAGGTAAGTCCATTGGTAGCATTACTAAAAGTAAGCGAAACTATATTATCATCTATTGTCATTTCCTTCAATACCGGGCCCTCGCACGGAAAGCCGATGATACCGTAAGTTTTTGAAAGAGCCAGATATGCAAGACGGTCACCGGCAACTTTTTTATTGGATGGATGAATACAGTTCTCTTCTCCAGCATCTATGAGCGAAACAATCCCACTATTCGGTATCACTTCGGATGCCAGCAATTGTGCTTCTCTAAGGTATGCTGAGTTAACATTTGAGCCATAGTTAAACGGTGCAATCTGTGCATAATAAAATGGGAATTCACCAATATTCCATTTTGTTCTCCAGTCATTTACCAATGCTGGTAACAAATCTCTGTATCTTCCGGGCTCATTCCTGTTGGCCTCCCCCTGATACCATATTACACCTTTTATTCCATAATCTACCAATGGATTTATCATTGCATTAAAAATCACTGTCGGCAGGTCTTTAGATATCTTACTGCCTGGAGGTAGTTCTCCGGGGACCTTGATCCAATTAAATTTACATGCTCCATCTTCACTCAACCATGGTTCTATTCTTGTTCCGCCCCAGCTTGTCTGAATCAGTCCAATTGGAACGCCAAGTACCTGGTTCAGCATTCTGCCAAAGAAGTATGCTGTAGCGCTGAAGGAGTTAACAGTCTCAGGATTGCACTCTTCCCATTTACCCTCAAAATCATTTTCAGGAGTAAGGCTGGCTTTAAGAGGCACAGTTATAAGCCTTATCTGTGGATTTGCTGACGTAACTATAAATTCAAGAGACCCTAGTACCGGCTGGTTCTTAAAGCCGCTCAATGGCATAAACATGTTTGACTGCCCTGAACATACCCAGACCTCACCAATTAAGACATTTCTTAAAACCAAAGGCTTGCCATCGCTTATAGTCAGGTTAAAGGGTCCACCAGCCTGTGGTGTAGATACTTTAATCATCCAACTGCCATCGCTGCCAGACCGGGCAGAATATGTTTTATTATTCCACGATGTCTTTATCCTTACTGCAGTATTAGGCGCAGCCTTACCCCAAACAGCCACATTACTGTTTTGCTGCAAAACCATGTTATTGCCGAATATCGAAGGAAGGATTATTTCAGCCTTCACTTCGAACACCTGAAATACCATAAGTAATAAAACAAGCATGCAAAAATCACTTACTCTCTTCATTTATTTGATTATCAAATCATTAATCCTGATGTTTACAGCAAATCATTTTCCCCCATTATTGCCATTCTTTTTTATTTTCGACCTTGCCCACTCCATCACCAGCGACGGTGCTTTCTTCTGTGACAGCAGCTTTGTCATATATTCCATGTAGGGTTCGACATGGCTGAAATAATGTTTAAATCCTTCACAAAGGGCATTCAATCCATATTCACCTGTCTCTGTTGTCAGGAAGCGGTGTTTCGGGCATTCGCCCCTGCAGGCGAAGTAATACTTGCACCTCATGCAATAGCGAGGGAGGGTGTTTCTCTTGTTTACACCGAACCTGAACTGCTCAGGGCTACGGTACAGATCGGCAAGGTTATCACTCATGATATTGCCAAGTCTGAATTCGGGGTATACAAAATGATCACACGAGAAGACGTCGCCGTTATGTTCAACTACCAGAGCATCGCCGCATGTTTCGGAGTAAATACAGAGGCCCGGCTTCACCCCTGCCCACTGGGCAAGTGTCATATCAAAGGCCTGCACAAAGTATTCACCCACGTCACTGATGACCCACTCATCAAAAATATCAGTCATAAATTTCCCATACCCCAGCGCTGAAACGCTCCAGGGAGCCATCACAGAACCTTCAGTACCCGGCCTGGCTATGACGGGCCTGCCGTTGGCTGAATGTGGCATTACATGCTCCACTACGGGCAGGAACTGCATGAACCTGCTGCCGATCGACTTCAGGAACCTGTACACTTCAGTCCCCCTGCCTTCACTCATATTAGTGACAACGCTGAGAGTATTGTATTCAACGCCATACTGCCTCATGAGGCTGACAGCTGCCATAGCTTTGTCAAACGATGGTCTCCCCGCCTTGTTGACCCTGTAAGCATCATGTATATCACGTGGCCCGTCGATAGACAGGCCTATCAGGAACCTGTTACTGTGAAAAAACCTGCACCAGTCGGCATTCATCATGATGCCATTGGTCTGCAATGAGTTAAGGATCGCCTTGCCCCCGGCATATTTACGCTGCAACTCCATAGCTTTCCGGTAGTATTCAATTCCTGCCATCAGCGGTTCACCCCCGTGCCAAACAAATGTCACCTCCGGAACTTCATTGGCCTCAATGTATTGTTTTATATACTCTTCAAGCACATCGGGGGGCATCAGAGGCTGGTGATCATGATATATTGTAGGTGCCTTGTCAAGATAATAGCAATAAGTACAATTAAGGTTACAGGCTGATCCCATTGGCTTAACCATTGTAGCAAAAGCCTTCGGTGCCTGTCCTTTAAGTGCATCATGAAATGTTATGTAGCTCTTTTTTCCCATACTGATCAATTATTCATAAAGCGGACCGTAATTACGGCAGGCCATTATATCAGCGCTGTATTGTTCACCTCCAAATGCATTCCAGGCACTTGGTCTGAAGACCTTATCCTCAGGCACGTTATGCATGCATACTGGTATCCTGAGCATAGAGGCTAGGGTAATAAGATCAGCCCCGATATGTCCGAAGGATATTGCACCATGGTTGGCCCCCCAGGCTGACATGACAGAATAAACATCCCTGAAGTGACCAATCCCGTTTGTTCGAGGAACGAACCAGGTGGTAGGCCAGGTTGGATCAGTGCGCCTGTCAAGCGTTCCGTGGACCGCGTCATCAAGCTCAATCGTCCATCCTTCAGCGATCTGGAGTACAGGGCCCAATCCCTTTACAAGGTTGACCCTTGACATGGTAACCGGCATTTGTCCTGATGTCTTAAACTGCGATGAGAAACCTCCTCCACGGAAATATTCAAGATTCGCCGGGCACCAGTGTGTCTGCCCCAGGCACTTGTTCACCTCATCATCTGTTATATCCCAGTATGGTTTCATCACCGGGTTACCTTCATCATCACGCTCCATGGCTGTAGCATCGAGGGTTGTTGAGCCGCTGTTGATAAGATGTATGAAGCCTCCAGATGCGAGTCCTTTTACCTCATGACCCGTAACTCTCTTTACAGACTCAGGGCTCCAGTATGTGCGTACGTCAGAGAATATCTGTGCGGTATTAGTCAGAAGATGACCAAAGAGCATTGAGACGCCGTTCAGGCTGTCATTCTCAGTGGCGAAGACAAATGCTTCCCTGATGCCGTTCCAGTCGAAAGATGAGGTCAGGATGGCTTCAGTAAAGTCGGCATTGGGGAAGTGGTCTGTCCATTGCCTCTGGCCCTGGAAACCTCCTGCTATGGCATTGCGGCCCCGTGCCTCTTCTCCCCAGCCCATCGTTGCGAGCTTCTTATTGCCGATCATAAGGTCACGGCAGATTAATGTCATCTTAACAACCATTTCCCATTCCCGGTCCTTTCTGGTGCGGTCAGACGGGCGTCTGTTGAGGTCAGGTCCCTCAGCACAATTCTTTCTTACCCACTGCAGGGCTCTTTCATATTCCTCCCTGTCATATATACCCTCTTCCATACGACGGATTATCTCAGACATATCAACAAACTCCGTCCTCATCCCCAGATAGTCATGAAAGAAATCAGTATTGACGGTAGAGCCGGCTATCCCCATTGATGTATAACCTATAGAGAGGTATGTCTTTCCGTTCATCATAGCTGCTGCGAGGGCCGTCCTGACAAAGCGCAGTATTTTGTCCTTTACATCATCAGGGATTTCCGTATCGCCTGCGTCCTGCACATGACGGCCATATATACCGAATGCAGGCAGGCCTTTCTGGGTGTAACCTGCCAGGGCTGCTGCCAGGTACACTGCCCCCGGACGTTCCGTACCGTTAAAGCCCCAGATGGCCTTGGGAAGCAATGGGTCGCTGTCCATCACCTCAGTGCCATAGCACCAGCATGGCGTGACAGTAAGTGAAACACCAACACCTTCCCTTTTAAACTGGTCTGCACAGAGAGCCGCATCAGCCACTCCTCCGATTGTTGTTTCAGAAATTACACATTCAACCTTCTCCCCTGAAGGGAACCTTAATGTTGTCTCAATAAGTCTTGCTGCAGCTCTGGCCATGTTTATAGTCTGCTCTTCAAGCGACTCGCGAATGCCTCTCTCCCTGCCGTCAATAACAGGTCTGATGCCGACTTTCGGCAATCTGCCGATCAATCTGTTACTCATATTACCTTTCAAATTTAATTATTCCTGATTATTACCCTGAATTTATAACTTATTTGTACTATCTGAAGTTATCATACCTCCTGCATTTATTCATCTTTTGAACGGAAACAGCAGAACTAATAATAATGAGATTTCCGCGATAATTTCTGGTGCATCATTTGCTGTTTCCCTTTTTCAACATGGAGACCAGAAACCCTACAAGGAAAATTGCCGAGGTACCAAAGACGATACTGAGATAGGTATGGAAGCGAGGTACTTCTCCCTTAGCTGCAGTGGCTATTCCTGACAGGCTCATCCACAGTATTATCGCCAGGCCAACTATTACTCCTATTATGGCACCGGCAACATTTTTTCTTCTTGTGGTTATCCCGAGAAGGAACAACCCCAGCATACCGCCGCTAAAGACTGACGCCAGCTTCCACCAGGTATCGAGCACGCTCTTTACATTGATCATTGCGAGGGCAATCATAATCCCGCAGATGCTTATCACGAGAGATGACAGATAGAGGACCTTCATCTCTTCCCTGTCTGAAGGGATCTTCCTGAAGAAGCGCCGGTAATAATCTGTCAGAAAGACTGTTGCCGAGCTGTTATAGCTGGTTGAAATTGTACTCATTCCGGCCGCAAAGATTGAAGAAATAAGTAATCCCGTTATACCGGCAGGGAGCTGATGAACAATGAAATATGGAAAGACTCTATCACTACTGCCCTCTTCGAAAAGTTGGGCAGGAAGCTCAGCAGCACCTGAACTGTAAAAGGCAAACAGGGCAGTACCGATAAAGAGAAAGAGCAAAGAGACAGGAATATAAAGCATTCCCCCTCTGAATGCTGCCTGCCTGGCTTCTTTGTCGGTCCTCGCAGCGATGTATCTCTGAACATAGTTCTGGTCTATACCGAAGTTTTGCAGGTTGATGAAGAGGCCGTAGACCAGTACCACCCAAAAGGTCTGTTCAGACAACCCGGCACCAAAGCTGCCAAGACTGAACTTACCATTTTCCGCGGCTATCCGGAATACCTGCCCCGGTCCTTCAGGCATACCAGTAAGTATTACGATCACCGAGACCACTGCTCCTCCGATTAACACAAGGCCCTGTATAGCATCAGTCCATACCACAGCCTGAATTCCTCCGAGAGTAGAGTAAACCATTACGATGAGTCCTGTTACCATTATCACCAGCCTTATGTCCCAGCCGAAAATTGTGTGAACAGTCAGGGATAGCAGATAAAGTATTGTTCCGATACGCATCAGTTGCGTAAGGAAGTAGCTCGCGGAGGCATAAATCCTTGCCCACGGCCCGAAGCGCTGTTCGAGGTAGGTATAGGCTGACGGACTGTTGATCCTACGGTATAGGGGAACGAAGAACTTCACGGCTACCAGGGCAGCGAAAGGAATAGAAAGGCTGAAGACAAATGCGTTCCAGTCTGACATGAATGCACTGCCGGGCAGTGCGAGATAAGAAATGCTGCTGACATATGTAGCAAAGATTGACATCATCACCACCCAGCCTGGAATTGACTGGTTCCCCAGGGTGAACTGTGAGGCTGTCTTTGACTTCCTGAAGAAGGTCATACCGAAAAGTGTAACTCCCGCCAGGTAAACAATGAAAACGATATAATCAGCTGTATGCATTCTCCTTTTATTTCCTGCTGTTTCTGATTAAGTAAAAATGGCCGTCTTCGGCACCAACGAGGAGATCAGGCACGCCATCATTGTCCCAGTCAACTATTGTGGGTGAGGTCGTGTGACCTGCAAGTTTTGTCCCTGACAGATTACCCCTGAGTGTAAAGAAGACTTTTAAGCCATCAGATCCTGTATTTTCGAACCATGCAATATTCTCGCTGTTAACCAGGAGATCAGCATCACCATCACCATCCCAGTCGGCAAAACAGAACTTGCGCCTGCCACTAGCGCCCGCCTCCCGATAATTAAGTCTCAGCGGATCAGCTGTAGTATCAGCAACAACGTTTTTTTGATCAAACGAGGAGCCGTTAGTGCCATAGAAGATACGCCTGCCTGGTCTGAGCATCAACTCCCCGTCCTTGATGAACCGCTCGAAGAATGAAAGGTAACCCTCATCATCAAGCATAATCAGGTCTGTCAGTCCGTCACCGTTCCAATCTGTAGCATATGGCGTTGTGCGCCATTGAGTCACAAGCTGCCCATCTGCCGGCTTCCACCAGAACCAAGCGGGATACGGAGGATCGCCCTCCCATGCCACAGCCACGGGCCGGGCATCTTCAAGCGAGGAAGATCCTTTAACGCCGTTATTCCTGAACCATAACACTTTACCCCATATTGAATTTACAATAATGTCATTCAGGCCATCATTATCCCAGTCTGCAACGGTCAATACAGTATAGCCCCATTTCCTTTCAGCAGGGCCCTGTATCGACCCGTTCATTCCGGCCATTATCCTGACAGGTTCACCTTCAGCCTCCAGTAAAACCGGAGCAGCCCATTGAGGAGGATCGCCACCGTCGAGGTTCTCGATAAATGCTATCTGACCTGCTGTGTTGCCGCAAATGAGGTCCTCGTCACCGTCATCATCCCAGTCAACGCTGAAGGGTGTAGAAAGTGCGCCAAACTTAAGTAGTCCGGCTTGTTGCCTGAAGTAAACCGGGGAGATGAACAAAGGCATACTATCCTTCACCACACCCCTGTTCTCAATCAAAGCCACGCGCCCGTCTTCATCGCCCACAATAAGGTCAATGTCACCGTCCCCGTCCCAGTCAATTGATGCAGGTATGATCATCTGCAGATCCATTTTAATGACACCCTCCTCATTTGAAATGAACCGGCCTTCAGCAAACTGCGGATTCTCTCTGGTACCAATGTTCTCAAACCATGTGAGTCTGTCAATGAACTCTCCACAGATAATATCGAGGTCGCCGTCCCCGTCAAAATCTTCCATACAGGGTGTAGGAGCCCCGTAGACATCAATGGGCCTTCCTCCGGCGGTGATCATCCCTCTGTTTTCAAACCTTTCACCCGTGTTCTCAAGCAGGAAGATATACCCGTGCAACGGTCCGTTAACCCAGTTACCCAGACTGTCAAAGGCGTTGTCCCATCCGTAATCGCCCCAATGGTCAATCCCAACGATAATGTCAAAATCTCCGTCATTTTCATAATCAACATATTTCCACTGGCTGAACCGTACCCGTGTAAACGGCTTTTCAAGGCTGTCAAACGGGAACAGGGCTTTGGGCTCAGAAAGACCCGCTTTCCTGAAATTCTGATACTCCACTCCCCTTCCCAAAACCCTGGGCTCCCCGTTTACAAAGCATACCTGAAGGTGTCTTGCACCATCCGCAATCCTTACAGGAGGAGCGAAAAGAGGTGGTTTCTCCGAGTGCCCTGTTATGTTCTCAAAGAAGTATATACCATTATATGGAACGTCAGGGCATGAGACAACCAGGTCATTGTCGCCGTCACTATCATAGTCCATTGGCAGAGGCCATGCCCACAATCCAACGCCAAGATCAGTTACAAGATCAGGATTATTATATAGCAAAGGTGAGAGTTCGCCGTTTCTAACATAGGCTTTATCTTTTGATATACAAGATGATAAAATACAGATAAGCAAAATTGTCAAAGTTCTCATAACTCAGTTCCCGGATTAACACTGACTCATAATTCAGTAAATGAACCAGAAACAAAAGAGAGAACTTCCGGCAGTTCCTGTCTCCAGTAACTCCAGTTATGAGCCCCCTCCTTTACTCTGAATTCATGAGGTATCTCCGCCTTTCTGAAGGCAATGTGCATCAGGCTGTTACCTTCAAATAGATAATCATCATCACCGCAGCTTATATACCATCTTATTTTGCGTATTGCATTCATGGCTGTACTATCGGCAGCCGACAGGATCTCCGGAATACTGTAAGTTCGGTAATATGATTCAAACTGTTCTTCAGAATAGCCATCAATACTGTTCCTTTGCAGCTTTGCAGCCAAATCATCCTTATCCCAGCTTTCCGTCACTGCACTGAGAGGTGCGGCTGCCGAGAACATTTCAGGATGGTGAAGGGCATAAAAGATGGTCCCGCCTCCACCCATGGACTGGCCCGCCACAGCCCTGAACCGGCTTTTTGTCCTTACCCTGTAATTTCTTTCAATATGCGGTATCAATTCCCGAAAGAAGAAATCTTCATAATTAAATCCTCCCTTGATAAAGTTATAGTAACCCTTTACTTTTTCCTTTGCATTGGGCATTACTATTATCATAGGAGTAGCTCTGCCCTCTGATATGGTTTTATCAGCTATTGCCTGAACCTCACCTGACTGTAACCAGGTTGAGTGATCGCCCCCACCTCCATGCAAAAGATATAGTACAGGATAGCTGCGGTTATTTTCATTGTATCCTGCTGGAAGATATATTGAAAATGTTCTGTCCATGTTAAGAATTGAGCTATGGAAGGTTAAACCCTCCAAAACCTGACTTCCCTGGGATGTCAATCTTAACCCTGTCATCAGGCAGGCGAACACTATGAGGATTGTTTTTCTCATCTTTTATAAGTTCATTTTTTCCTGCATACGGTCAACCGATGTCAGGCTCATTTATTTTTTCAGGTCTTTTACCTGTTCAGCATCAGTTTGGGGCACATATTTCTTTAAAGAAGCCTTCACTTCCATATATTCAGGATCTTGCGCCAAATTAAACCATTCATTAGGGTCACTTTCATGATCATACAACTTCTCTGTTCCATCAGCATAAGAAATATAAAGCCATTTCTCAGTTCTTATAGCATGATTGCTTTTCATGTATGTCATCAATGCTGGTGGTGTCTTCATACATGAACCCTTCAGTATTTGCTATAATATACTGCCGTATATATTCTTCGAGTATTTCATATGACATTTACGACTGTCGGTTTTTATAAAGGGTTGGGGCTTTATCAAGGTAATAGCAGTATGTACAATCCAGGTTACAAGTTGAACTGTAATGCTTTACCATTGATGCAAAAGCCAAAGGAGCCTTGCTTTTAAGAGCATCGTGAAAAGTTTTAAAGTTTCTTTCAATCATGTTAGGATCAAATTTTTTAAATAGCTACTATGTAAATAATTATCGTTTTACATTAGTGCAAGGGCAGGCTTTACTGCCTTCCAGAATTCTTCATTAAGAAGATATGCGCTCCCTAAAAGAGCCGCGTCTTCCTTAAGTACAGAAATAGAAACCTGAATCTCACATCCGGCCGTCCTAAGCTCTTTTTCAAAGATAGGGCCGAACAGATCATACGCGTATGAAATATTCCCTCCTATGACAAGTATCTCTGCACTGAATTTATTGAGCCATGGTGATAAAAATCTTCCTAGATTATGGCCGAATTCATCAAAAATTGCTTTTACCTCTGCGGATTTCAAGGCAGCATTAGCTATTTCTTTCACACCATGGGCAACGCTCCCGGTTAGCTCTGAATACCTGGCTATAAACCAGCGCGTTGAAAAATAATCATCAGCAATACCCTTTCCAAACGGAAGGTGATAAACGCAACCCATTTTCGGCACTCTGTCACCTTCAACAACAGGGATCTTATCTTCAACAAATGCTGATCCAAAACCTGTACCAAGTGTTATTGCCATCATCCTTTTATGATCCCTCCCTTTACCTGCCCAGGCTTCACCAACGGCAAAGGAGCTCGCATCATTCATGAACCTCACTTTACAATTAGCCGGCAATCCCAGTCGGTTGGCAATAGCTTTGCCTACATTGACGCCATACAGTTTTTCATACTTTGACACTCCTTTAATCAGGCATATCCCATTTACATAATCGAAAGGTCCCGGCATAGCGAAACCTATACCATGCAGCATTAAAGCCGGAACTTTATGAAGTACCTTCTGAAGTGTATCAGACCATATTCCTAGTATTTCGTCAGACTCAGCCTTATTATCAACAGGACTTTCTGACCCTGATCCATTGATAATGGTATGATTATCCATATTGACGGCTACAGCAGTAATATGACTGCCGCCAATGTCTACCCCTAAGGCAATGTTCTTTAGCGTGCTTTCCATCTATTTCTATTAAATTGTCAAATCTCTTATTTTGATACAGAAGTTTTTCGTTTCATATTCAGAATACTATTCTGACAGGACATACTCTCCGGAACCTGGCTATCGATCGTATAATAATAAGATATCTGTTTGTTACGGCCATCTGATAATGTAACCCAGGTCCTTCATAGTTTTCAACCTTTTCAAGATGCTGTTAGTCCAAATCACTACCAAACATTAAAAAATAAAGTCCATAGTACTATTTTTTAAGATCGCTTACTTGGTCTGCGTTTTCTGTTGGAATGTACTTTTTAAGCTCGTCAATAATATTTTTATATGCTTTATCCCCTGCCAAATTAAACCATTCATTAGGGTCACTTTCATGATCATACAATTCCTCTGTACCGTCAGCATAAATTATATACCTCCACCTGTCTGACCTGACGGCATGGTTACCCTTCATATATGTCATCAATGCGGGCGGAATTTCCATATTTTCACCTCTGAGCAATGGCACAAGGCTGAAACCATCAAGACCATCAGGGACCTTTAATCCGCATAATTCAGCCAGAGTCGGGAAGATTGTAGTCAGATCAACAGGATTGTTCAATATCTGTCCGGATCTTGTAACTCCCGGAGCAACAATGATATATGGTACATGAGTAGTTTTCTCCCATAGTGCAAATTTTTCAATATGATCCTTTTCACCAAGGTGGAAGCCATTATCAGACCAAAGGATTATAATTGTATTATCACTGTATGGGCTATTATCAAGGGCTTCCAGAACCTTGCCAACCATTGCGTCAGCAAACCCTGCGCAAGCCTGGTATGCCCTTACGAACTCATGGTAGACTTCCGGGTTCTCTTCCATGGCTTTTACCATGCCCTCCCAGAACCATCTTGTTGGTTGCATCAGAGACATGGCTCCCGGTGGGAGATCCTCTGTATCAGATTCTGGTTTTTCCGGCATTTTCAGCCTTGAAAGCGGATAAAGATCAAAGTACTTCTGCGGGGCAAAGAAGGGAGAATGAGGTTTATAAATACCAATATTCAACATAAATGGCTGATCATGCCTCTCTTCAAGGAACCTTACTGCAAATTCTGCCGTCTTGTAGTCCGCAGTTCTGCTTATATCGTCCGGCCATACTCCCCAATCTGTATTTCTTGAACCATACGAGTCTAGCTGATTCAGCTTCCTGTCAGGATATGGCTCATTAATTGACATCATCAGGTATTCATTGAATGAAGCATTATCATGAAAAGCCCAGTCATTGTGGTGATGAAATATTTTTCCAGAACCTGCTACGTAATATCCGTTATCCTTGAAATACCTCTGCAAAGTCGTTCTTTCAGGCAGAGCTGCTCTCCAGTCGGAACTATTTCCGTAGACGCCTGTTTTATGAGGCCTTATACCTGTCAGGATGCATGCACGTGATGGGTTTGAAGCAGGGGAGGGACAATATGCATTTGTAAAAAAAGCCCCTCTCCTTGCAAGTCCTTCCATATTAGGAGTCTTAATAGGATTATCATGGCTGAATAAGGTTGTCCAGTCATTTAAATCGTCAATAACTATGAATAAAACATTAGGTCTGGATTGTTTCTGGGGCTGGGCGCTGCATAATCCAATTGTTGCCGTTGCCAGAAAGAGAAGCGACTGTGATGTCTTGTTTTTCAATATCATAGGTTGAAGTTGATTTAATGAGATAACTTATCAAATATTAACCTCCTTAGCTTCAGAACCACTTTGACCGTCGAGAGCTTTCCTGAGAGTACTGATGTCATCGTGTACTACCTGTGCAAAACGATTAATATCGCCACTGTGGAGTATAAGGTTTGCTCCTTTTGCAGCCCATTCGATCTCCCACTTAACACTTTCATTATAAAACACATGGATACCTGCGCCGACACCTGCCTTACGAGCTGTCATAAGAATTTTTTCAACAGCTTTCTTAAAAACCGGGTGATCATACTGTTCAGGCACCCCAAGGTTACATGACAGGTCGTGAGGACCAATCAGCACTGCATCCAGTCCGGGAACCCTTACTAATTCATCAAGATTGTCAAGTGACGCCTGACTCTCAATGTTTATGATCAGTACATGGTTTTGATTATTTTTTTCAATATAGCGCTCCAGATCAGGTTCAAATGGTTTTGATCCGTTAAGGAAATCAAAGAGTTTTTTGCCCTTTATGGGTCTCGTCTTAACTGCGCCTCTCAATTGCTGAACCTCTTCAACAGTCTCAATATAGGGAGCAACAATACCTTTCGCTCCGGCATCCATGGCCATGCATGCCTGGTAAGGATCCGGTGCTGGTATCCTTACGACAGGGGCGATCCCTTTTCCTGAATAACCGTGGCACATCCACGAAAGCTGGTGCCTGTCAATCGCAATATGCTCTGTATCAATGAATACAAAATCGATGTTCAACTGTTCAATGACTTCCAGCCACCTTGGGGAAGGGCTGACAATCATTGTTCCGTAGACCCTTCTTCCGGCTCTCAACGCTTCACGTAATTCTTTTCCAGTCATGATATTAGTTATATTTTTAGATATCAAATAGGAATTTACTTAAATTGCTTGTTCAGATCAAGTATACCGAATCTGATATTTGTTCTCTTTACCCCGGGATCATCCGAACTATCCCAAACGCACAGGAAAACGCCCGGTTCTCTCTCGATAAGAGTAGGGTAACTGTTCCTGTTGTTGTCCCAATAGAACAGTCTGGGTTCAGACCATTCCTTTCCGGGTTCCTTTACCACGTAATAAAGACCCCTTCTTTCTCTTTTAGGGCCATCATTATAAACATAAATATGCCTTCCTTTTGAATCTTTGCCATAAAATCCCTTTGCTGCTGTATTGTAAAGGGCAGGCTCCTCGACAGACATCGACCATGTCTTGCCGTTGTCCTTACTGACAGATGACCATGCTCTGGGCACCGGTAGTGCTAGGTCAGAATTCTCATACTGGGCAGTGCGCATCACAATCTTTAGCTCTCCAGGGTTATCCCCCTCAGCGATGTTACCTTCATGGATCCAGACATCTGCAGGTCTGGGAATATAAGCTGCTAATTCCCAATTTAAAAGATTTGTACTTTGGAGTACGAACTGCTCCCTATCGCCCAGAGGATCCTTATCCTTTGTGTTACGATGCACCGGAAGGAGATACCTGGTTATGCCATTTTCATTTACTGTGACAATGCCGGCATTGGTGATCAGGGGCGATGAAAACTCGTTCAGCACCTCCACCGGTTGCCATGTAATACCTCCGTCACATGAATACGAAGCTATAAGTTCACTGTCTTCACTGTCACGGTAATAGATCGGACACCTCATCCCGAATAACCAAAGGAACTTCTGCCCCTCAGGTATAAATAAGACACTGTTTGCATATGCATACTGGCGGCTGCCGTTTGGGATTTTGTGATCATAGATCATTTTTGGAGGAGACCATGTTTTGCCACCGTCCTTTGATATGGAACATAACATATCTCCCATATCGCCCTTACCCGTTAACTGGAGGCTATAAGTTACAACATAGTAGTTTTTCTGCCACCGTGCAATATAGGGTTGCCAGATTTTATTGTAGAAGCCGCTCTCCGGTAATTTATCAATGGTAACGACATCTGTGACATCACCTGTATATCCTTTGCTTTCCTTTTGGGCTGATGCCGCCAGAACAAGCATGACCAGCAGGCTGAATAATGTGATTGTTTTCCTCATGATTTTTTAATTATTTATTAATTAACGATTTATATTCAGATAATAATTTCATTGCCTTATCCGCAATATGTTCTGCTGATAATCCGAATTTCTTCATAAGGTCCCATGGTGAGCCGGAAGCACCAAACATATCATCTACTCCCATCATATCAAGTGCAAATGGTTTTGAAAAGGCTCTTCCACGGACAATTGAACCTGCGATAATATTCCCGAACCCTCCCGTCTGTTGTTCCTCAACGGTAAGAATAACACCTGTCTCGTCGGCCGCCCTGACAAGACATTGCACGTCAAGAGGCTTGACTGTATGAACGTTAATGATCCTGGCCTCGATCCCTGATTCCTGCTTTAGAATCCATGCAGCACGCATAGCTTCCGCAACCATTGGTCCGCATGAAATGATACTCAGGTCCTCACCCTCGTTCATGTATTCAGAAGAGAGTATAATCTCATAAGCCTCCGTAAAATTATCCTTCACATCCCTGAAGCGTATGATGTTGGCCACCCCGAATTCATATGGTGATTTTTCTCCGGTAACAACGGGAGTGGCCTCACGGCCAAACCTGATGTAAGCCGGACCCTCCAGTGAAGAAATGAACCTGGTTGCCTTTTCTGTCTCAAGGGAATCACATGGAACTACGAGCCTCATATTAGGCAGGTAATACATTAGAGGTATCTCTTCCAGGGCCTGGTGTGTTGCACCGTCAGGCCCGACCGATATTCCACCATGAGCACCTGCGATCTTGACATTCAGGTTATTATAGCAGAGGGTTGTCCTGATCTGATCCCAGTTTCTCCCTGATACAAATATCCCATATGACCCGATGAAAGCTGTCTTTCCTTCCTTTGCAAATCCTGCAGCGACTGTCGTCATGTTCTGTTCTGCTATTCCCATGTTGAAAAAACGATTCCTTCTTTCAGGGTTCGTCCTGAAGAACTCATCCATCTTAATAGAGGAGGTAATATCCGCTCCGAATGCAACAATATCTGGGTTATCGCCAATTTCTTTCAGTGCCCTGCCAAAACCCATGCGTGTAGGATCCATCTCTACTCTCATTGTTCCAGACCGGTTCCACCAGTAATCATTTCTAAAAACAGGCATCTGATCATTGAGATCCCTGTCAATGCCAGCCTGGAATTTCTCCGCAATCTCCAGCAGATAATTTACTCTTTCAGGCGGGAATTTTTCACTGACTTTTTCGCCAAGGATGTCAGCCAGTGCTTTCTCCAGTGATTCGTTTCCAAAGCGACCGTCCTTGGGGGGTATACCATGGTATCCGACCACATTTTCCGCAAAGGAAACGCCTTTGCCCTTGATAGTCTTTGCAATAATTACAGAAGGCCTGCCTGATATTTTCTCAGCCTTTTCAAAGACTGAGATCAAAGCCTCTATATCATGCCCGTCTGCATGAAATACTTCCCAACCGAACGACCGGTATTTGTCCTCCAGCGGAGCGACACCCATTACTTCATCAGTTGTGCCGTCAATCTGTAGTCCGTTCAGATCGACGATCCCAATAAGATTATCGAGCCTGTAATGGGCAGCACTCATCACAGCCTCCCACACTGACCCTTCCTGGTGCTCACCATCACCCATTATACAATAGACCCTGTATTTCTTCCCGTCAAGTCTGGCTCTAAGGGCTGATCCAACAGCCACTCCCAGTCCCTGCCCCATAGATCCGGATGATATCTCAATACCAGGCAGATCGAACCTGTTGGGATGACCCTCGAACCCTGATCCCAGTTTTCTTAGCTTAACCGTTTCTTCAATGGGAAAATAACCGGCCATACCAAGTGTAACATAAAGGGCCGGGGCTTTATGGCCTGCAGACCAGAATACTCGGTCGCGGTCATCCCAGTCGGGGTTGGAGGGATCATGGTTTATCACTTTAAGGTAGAGAACGGCGGCAATGTCCATTATCGACAAAGTTCCTCCCGTATGCCCTGATCCTGCAGCAGTGAGAGCAATCATGTTAAAGGCCCTCATTTCAGCCGCTTTCTCGATCAGCTCTTCTGCACTATAATTAAATCGATTCATTACTATTCGTTCTGATTATCCAGATTACTATCACTCATAAAATATGAAATATCCTTCCCATTGAGTATCCATCTCAGGTTACATACAACAAACTGAACAGCAGAGTTCCTGCCTTCAGGGCCTCCTTCGTACAGCAGATATATTTTCCCCTCGGAAGCCGTTCCGGCTCTGCCGGCTGCAAGATTTGAATAACCTGCAGGTCCTTCAAATACAAGTTTTTTCAGAGGCCACGTTTCCCCGCCGTCAAAGCTGACCCACAGTGTTATCTTTTCCCGTTCCAGGGTTACTGAGCCCCCTAACTTTTCGGGCATTTTCCCTGCTCCGGTATCAAGATTGCTGTATACAAGAATATCATACCCGGCAACCGGCAAACGGATCATCCCTCCCATACAGCCATAGGAAGAGCCCCTTGGGCCATCCGGGAGATCAGCACTCTGCACAGGATTTATCCAGGTTTCCCCTCCGTCAAAGCTCCGGGCGAGATAACGGTTCCCAACACTCATATGCTCTCTCGAGTTGTATAGTATGCTGCCATCAGACAACTCGGCCAGGGCAGCTTCACCTGTACCCAGTACCGGAAATGGTTTGCTGGTCTTCCAGGTTCTGCCCCTGTCATCACTGTAAAGAGCTGTACTGTAGTGATATGATCTCCAACTAACATCATTAGAGTTTTGAGGGCCGTAAATCCTGCCGGGCAAAATCAGCCTGCCTTTATTTTCCCCGTATGTCAGGGTAACACCGCATTGCATGGAACCAACACTGTGAGGATAAAGGCCAAAGCCATCAGGGAATATAGTTATATCCTCCCTAACCCAGCTTTTACCATTATCCCTGCTTATCATCAATCTGCCATGCCCGTTTTCCCCAGGATTGAGAAACAAAATATCGCCGGTGACCTCGTCGAGAATGGCATTACCGTTTTTCACGTCCCCTCCCATCGATTTATCTTCGTGCCACGAAGTACCTCCATCATAACTTATCCTGACCATATCATTCCTTCCATGGAATGCGATTACGCTTCCGTCATGTGCAACAAGTACACTCGTACCGCCACGGCCTTCCCAGAGTTGCCTGGTTATGAAATACTGATCACCAAGAAAGTTCTCCAATTGTTGGTTGTACTTATTCTGTGCAAATAACTGAGAAAGCGGGATAACCATCAGAGATACCAGAAGTGATATTATTCTGTTTGTTTTTTGCTCCCGGCCGGAAACAAATCTGGCAAACAGCCACAGAGTAGCGCGGATATTTGATATTTTATTTGCCACTGATGATTTGATTTATGTCATTGAACCTGACTGTCAGGAATCCTATCCCTTCCCACCTCAGGGGTTTCGTATAATGAGGACCTGTTTCAAACAACACGGCAATATCACCATTATCAAGCAAGGCGATGTCTGAGTAACCTGAGAATGCCGGATAAGGGTTTGAATAGCGGTAGCTTTTCGTCCATGTCTTACCATCATCCTCGCTGAGCTTTATTGTTCCGTTGACTCTTTCTTCACGGTCAGCCGGATTTGAAAAGAGTATATTGCTTTTACCAGTAACCTGGTTCATGCTGTGGTTCAACAGGCTGGCCTGGCAAACTGGCTGTATCAAATAGGTATAAATGTAATTCCTGTAAAACGTCTCCCCTCCATCATCACTGAGTAATACTATCCGGTAATCTGTATCGTTACGGCAATTGAGCATCAGCTGTCCGTCTGAGAGCTCGACAACCGTGCTCTCAGTAGTTCCTTCAATAGGTGAAATGGCGCCAATATCCCAGGTTTCTCCGTTATCATCTGAGTAGAGAATATGTGAATGTGAGCGGTTTTCTTCGTGACGGGAAGGCATGATAATGCGTCCGGCATGAGGTTCTCTCTCTTTTACAATGCCATGACAAGGCCCAAGACCATACCAGCCCCATTCATCAAGATAGACCTCTGAGGTGATATTTCGCGATTCAGACCATGTAACTCCATCATCATCAGAGTATGTAAGATAAACATCCCTGGTGGTCCTGTCTTTCTCAGAGGGTAGTGAATAGTTCCAGAGCCACATAAGCAGGATGCGACCTGAAGGCAATACTACCGGAACCGGATTTTTACAAGGGTTTGCCCCGTCATCTTCAAGTGTGACCAGGGAGCCCCAGGTCTTTCCCCCGTCAGTGGAACGCTTCAAGACAAGGTCGATATCACCTTCATCGGCACAATCATTCAGGCGTCCCTCGCAAAAAGCAAGTATGGTTTTTTGAGGAGTAACTACCATTGCTACGCAACGATAACAGGCATATCCCTCTAGCCCGGATTCGAAGACCAGAGGTATTTTCATCGATCCTTCTTCCGGGTTTTCATCAGCAGATTTATCTGAGCATCCACCATTCAGGGAGAAAACTAAAAGTGTATTCATCCCAAATAACCAAAATGCCTGTTTTTTTTCCAACTTCATTTTTTCTTTTTCATTTAAGACATCCATAAGCGCCGGCCATTTGTAAGAGAATACTCGTGACAATGGTTTTTTAAGTTTTTATCTGAGTTTATGAAATTTATGTGTTATTTACTTATGAATTCAGCTATTGCAATTTTCTGAAAAGTCATATGGGCCTGACTGCCTTCGTACAGGATACCTATTGTGTTGTCATCAACGGAAGTTATTGAGGAATATGCACTTCTTTCTTCATCAAGAAGTATCCAGTATTTCTCCGGCCATGTCATTCCTTCATCAAAGCTTGCCTTAATAGTCATGCATTCACGCTTATCAGCCGAATTGGGATTAGAAAAAAAGAGTATGCTCTTTCTTTCACCATTCTGTGTATATACATGTTTATACAAACTTCCGTGGCAACCCGGTTCAACAAGAACTTTGTTATTGGTTGGATGTTCAATCCATGTTTTACCCATGTCTGGAGTTGTGTAAACTGTTCTGTAGTTTGACTTCCCCATAGACCTTGCATTCAGCATTATTGATCCGTCATCAAGCTGCACTATTGCATTTTCGGCCCCGTTCGTTTTGGGTCCCAGATTACTCACCTCCCATGTTTGTCCTCCATCTTTGCTGTAAGTAAGGGCAACATTCCCCGGGACTTTACTTGGGAATACGAGGGTACCATCTTCAAGGGTAATTCCGTTGGTTGGAGAAAGAGCATAAAGAGGCCATTCCGGTTTCTTAATTCTGGTCATGTTTACAGGCTCAGACCATGTTTGACCATCGTCAGTGCTTTTTACCATCAATAGCTGACATGTCTCTTTTTCAGTCATACCTGGCATCGAGGCTTTTTTCCTTCCCAGTTCTGCCCCAGGATCATCAGGAATACCTACCCATTTGCCGTCAATCCATTGTCCGTGCATCCAAAGGGCACCAACAAAAACCTCATTGTTTCTTGTATTCACAAGGATGCATGCATCGGATACTGCGTTATATCTTGGTGGTAAACCGCCCCAGTTGCCCCGGTCAATAATAACTTGCTGTGACTCCCACGTCTTTCCTCCATCTGTACTTCTCTTCAAACCAATGTTTACAACACCCTGAGGATCACGGTGGGCCTCCATCCTCCTGTCAATAATAGCCAACAGGGTGCCGTTATTTGTCCTTATAATACCAGGAATCCTGTAGGTATGAACTCCATCTTCCAGGTGCTGACACAGGGCAGTCCCGAACCGAAGTTTCAAAGGCATGAAATTGCTCCCAGGGATAAGCGTTTTATTTCCTGCTTTTATACCTGTACATCTTACTACCAGACTGTTGAGTAAGTTAGCCTCATCTTTCAACTTGACGATTATACTGAAATAACCTGAGCCTGACATGAGGTTTGTATTGCCTTTAAACGTTAAACGCTCTGAAGGTGAATGAGTCTTTCCAAACTGGATACTATCCTGAAGATTATCTCCCCTGTAGAATACTTTAATATTCTCCAGATCATTCAGGTCAGTTGTGCCAGTAAGGTCAAGATTAATAGAGCTAACCCTTGAATTCTCTTTTCCGGTCTCCAGTTTAATAAGCATTACCGGATTCCCATCCTTGAGCGTCAATACAGGGACATGTTTCTGCAAGATCACAACAGGTTGTGAATGAATGCCATTCACGAATGTCATTAATACAAGGACTATGACTGTTAACCGAAGTTTATTGCTTTTCATAATTGCCAATTTCTATTTACGAAATGATTGGTTTTTATAGGATATCAATTTGGCAGTAAGCTCAGCTTCAACTTTGGAATACCTCTTAATCCCTGCCAGGTTTTCCTTTTCTATGCTGTAATCTTTCAAATAGTAAAGTTCCTTTTCAACTATCTCCCCTGTTTCAAGGTTCCACCAGCATGTGCATCTCCAGTCTTCTGTCCGCACTGAATATCCCATATGAGTAGGATCATTTCCACGTAAAGCACTGTATGGTCTGATAAACTGATTAAATGCTATATTCTTCCATTTTTTTTCCGGATTGATAAGCAAAGGGTTCAGGCTTACTCCTGACAGTTTGCTCTGAGGAATTAGTCCGCAGATTTCGGCCAGGGTAGGATATATATCCAATGTTTCGACAATTGCCTTACATTCATGTCCTGACCCTTTTGCCCCCGGAGAAGAAATAATGAGCGGCACCCTGGCATCAAGTTCAAAATTGGTGGATTTACACCAAAGGTCCTGTTCGCCAAGATGATAACCGTGATCTCCCCATAGCACAATTATGGTATTCTCCCGAAGACCAAGTCTATCAAGCGTTTCAAGAACCTTTCCTACCTGGGCATCTATGTAACTTATGCAGGCATAGTAACCCTTCCAAAGTATTTCTTCTTTCTCTTTAGAAATAGGCCCTGACCTGGGAATATCACGATAACCCCTGAGCTCCTCCCAGTGGTGAAAAGCCAGGTCCGGGCTTCCTGCGGGACGATTTCTGTCATTGATTAAAAACCTGTTTGTGTCATATAAATCCCAGTATTTTGAAGGTGCACAAAAGGGAAGGTGAGGCTTGGTAAATCCGACAGCAATGAAGAACGGCTTTTTCTCAGCGCCTGCCTCCTGAAGGTATTCGATTGCATAATCAGCTGTCTTTCCATCCGGGTAGGCGTTGTCAGCAACATCAGCGGATTCAAAAGAGCTCATCTTGGCGTTCTCAATCAGGTTTTCAGGGAGCACGTAGGCCCTTGGCAGATAATCAGGTACCGGTCTGGTCCATGAAAGATCGTCTACGATAAAGGGCGTTGAATGGTATACTTTACCCGCACCAAGTGTAAGATACCCATTGATTCGGAATAATTGGGGCAGTGTTACAACATCAGGAACGTTATCTCTGAAATGAGTCTCCAGGTCGGTCACGCCTGCTTCATCAGGTCTCAATCCGGTCAGCAGCGAGGTTCTGGATGGATTGCTCACCGCCTGCTGGCAATAAGCATGGGTAAAGGTCACCCCAGACATGGCCAGTTTGTCAATATTAGGGGTCACTGCCGTTTTATCACCGTAACAGCCAAGGTTAGGGCGCAGGTCATCCACAAAGAAGAACAGCACGTTCATTGGCCGATTGTTCTCTTTTAGGCTTCCATCAGCGGCCATGAGTCGAGAGCCGGGTACAACCTGAAGAAGCATGGACCCGATGGTGGCCGATATCAATAATGAGCTTCTTTCCAAAGCAGCCATTGCCAACTAATTCTTTTCGGTTGTATAATAATTACCATTACGGTAATCTGTAACCATTTGAGCCAGTTTCTTCTCAATTTTTGCATACCGGGGATTACCTGCAAGATTTTCCTTCTCAATTTTATTATCCTTGAGATTATATAGCTCCTTCTCTACCACTTCACCCGTTTTAAGATCCCACCAGTAGGTGCATCTCCATTCATCAGTCCGCACTGAATAACCCATATGTGTGGGAGGGAACTTCCGGATAGCCCGGTACGGCCTGGTAAACTGATTGAATGCAATATTCTTCCATTTTGCGCCAGGGTCCCTCAGCAGAGGAGTGAGACTTGTTCCGGATAGTTTTCCCTGTGGAGTCAGTCCTGCCAGATCGGCAAGTGTCGGATAAACATCTACAAACTCCACAATTGCGGATGAACTGTGTCCATTTCCAGCCATCCCCGGTGCCGATATGATAAGAGGAGCTCTTGCCGCAAGCTCAAAATTTGTTGATTTACACCACAGATCCTGCTCGCCCAGGTGATAACCGTGATCTCCCCAGAATACGATAATAGTATTATCCCTCAGGCCAAGACTATCGAGAGCAGCTAGAACCTTGCCTACCTGGGCGTCAACGTAACTGATACATGCATAATAACCATGAACAATCTGTTGCTCCTTTTCCGGGGGGATAGGGCCTTCATCCGGCACGTCCCGGTATCCCCTGATCTCTTCATTATTATGGAATGCAAGGGCCGGGGCCCCGACGGGCCTCTCCCTGTCGGTTATCACGTAAGGCTTATCCTTGTAAATGTCCCAGTACTTCTTTGGTGCCACATATGGTGCATGAGGCTTTTTGTACCCGACAGCTACAAAGAAGGGCTTGCTTTCATTCTTTGCCCTGGCCATGAATTTTATGGCATCAAGTGTCATCTTTCCATCGACATATGCAGTATCATTCACATCAGCCTCTTCAGTGGCGTTCTTTTTTCCGCCACCGCCCTGGTTTTCCGGAAGAAGGTAACCTCCAACCTCATAATCGGGTACAGGCGCAGACCAGGAAACAGGATCGATTGTCTCTTTCAGGGCATGAAACACTTTACCTGTTCCAAGAGTAAGGTACCCGTTATTTTTAAAGAGCTGGGGCAAGGTAACCAGATCAGGCAGTTTGGTCCTGAAATGAGTCTCAAGATTTATAACCCCGGTCTCATCAGGTCTCAATCCTGTAAGGAATGAGGTACGGGAAGGGTTGCTTACCGCCTGCTGGCAGTAAGCATTATTGAAAACAACCCCTGCAGCTGCCATTCTGTCAATGTTAGGTGTAACCGCATATTTGTCACCATAACATCCCAGGTTAGGACGCATGTCATCAGAGACAATAAACAGAACGTTCAATGGTTTATTGCCTTCTCCTTTACTTGTTTCCTTAGGGCTGGCATCAGCGCAAGATGAAGGTGCAAGTAATGCCGCACCCAAAGAAAAAGGCAGAAGATTTGTAGTAAATTGTGCAATATTCATGGTATTAGAATTATTTAGTTTTTAACATAATCAGGATTTACCTCCGGCATCTGGACTTTGGCCTCTTTACGCCACTTAACCAGCATATCCCTTAATTCTTTGGCAAGCTCTGGTTTCTGGTCTGCAAGGTTGGTTGTCTCACCAGGGTCATTTTTCAGATCATAAAGCTCAAGCTTTTCATCCTCAAAATTTTCAATCAGCTTCCAGTCATCGTGCCTTATAACACTCAGAGGACCTGACGGATCGGGATGTCCTGTACCTGTATAGTTAGGAAAGTGCCAATAAAGATCCTTTCTATCCAATGGACCGGAATTTTTTAAAAGCGGAAGGAGACTAAGTCCATCCATGTGTTGTTCTGGCATCAGGTCGA
>DATKUS010000067.1:0-7997 GCA_035530535.1 Bacteroidales bacterium | reverse complement strand
TATAACTTATCCCGGCATATTTCCATAAACTATTCTCATTTCCCTCTTTACCCTTTTCCTCATGCTCCTTGCTCCATGCTCCTTTCTTCACACTCCCTGCCCCGTGCTCCATGCCCCATGCTCCAGGCTCCGTGCCCCATGATTCAACCAACATCGTCCACTCTCCTCCAGGCAATCTTGTCACCTTGATTGTCGCCACCCCATCAGTTCCAATATCGTTTTGCCAGTTAACCTCAGTGCTTATCAAAACATTGACCTTTCCCTCCAATATATGCCATAGGCGCAGAGTGTCATCATACCCCGAAAAGTTAACGCCTGCAGCAAAACCGGAGAATCCTGCCCCGGTTATTATCCCGTCAGTGCCGGTGTCTGAAGCCAGTATGAATGACCATTTATTAGAGGATGACGGATCTGCTCCATGGCGCACGGTGAACTCCCAGGTTGTCTCTGAGCAATCAGGGCAGAGCCCTGCGATGCTGAAAACAGCGACATCAGTAGCAGCTTCACTGTTGTCAAAAACATGATGCAGCGAGTATAATCCGTTCAGAGGATTAACGTTATCAGTATTCCATCGGTCTGCCGCGTTGAATATCCATCCACCGGCAGACCCGTCCTCAAAACTAAAGGAGACCTGCGCGGAGATGCACAGCGGCAACAGTACCGACAATAAGGCAATGATCTTTTTCATGCAGCGAGATCAAAAAAAAAACTACATTTGTCGGATTTATTCCGTTATAAAGTTCGGACAAATATTTTAATTATAAAAAAAATGAACCCCATATGTTAAGCAAGCAAGTCTGGAAATATTTTTTATTTCATTAACATGTGGGTTCCATCATACCTATTTAAAAAAATATATTATGATGAATGTTGCAGTTGTTGGTGCCACAGGAATGGTGGGCAGGATGATGCTGAAAGTGCTTGAAGAACGAAACTTCCCGGTTGACCGGCTCTACCCGGCGGCATCAGAGAGATCAGCAGGCCGGGAGATAACATTCAGGGGTAAACAGTTGAAGGTGATTAGTATTATGGAGGCTGTGGAAGCGCATCCCAAGGTGGCTCTTTTCTCTGCAGGAGCAGTTGTATCCAGAGAGTGGGCGCCGGTATTTGCCGAAAACGGTACCGTGGTAATTGATAACTCGTCAGCATGGCGCATGGAGAAAAACATTCCTCTGATAGTCCCTGAGATAAATCCTGGTGCGATCACAGCAATGGACAGGATCATTGCCAATCCCAACTGTTCAACCATACAGATGCTGATGGCCCTGGCTCCGCTTCACATGGAGTATGAAATTAAAAGGCTGGTGATATCAACTTACCAGTCAGTTACGGGTACCGGCGTGAAAGCAGTGACGCAGCTGGAAAATGAAAGACGCGGACTGAGCGGCGAGATGGCATACCCTTACCCTATAGACCTTAACTGCCTGCCCCAGTGCGATGTCTTCACTGACAATGGCTATACCAAAGAAGAGATGAAACTGGTTAACGAGACCAGAAAGATATTCGGAAATGAGGAGATACGTGTCACTGCTACAGCGGTGAGAGTGCCCGTTACAGGGGGACATTCGGAATCTGTCAATGTTGAATTTGCCCGGGAATTTGATCTTGACAGGGTGAAAGAGCTTCTGTCAAATGCTCCGGGAGTCATTTTATATGATAATCCTGCTGAAAAAAAATATCCCATGCCAATCATCGCCCATGACCGTGACGAAGTGTTCGTGGGACGATTGCGTCGCGACTTCTCGCAGGAACGGACACTTAATATGTGGGTAGTCGCTGATAATATTCGCAAGGGAGCTGCAACAAATGCCGTTCAGATTGCTGAGTACATGATCTCGGCAGGGCTGCTGACCTGATAGTCAGGAAATTTCAAAAAGGAAATCGTTATAGGGATAGCGGAGGACATGCATCTGCTTAACTTCGTCATACAGCACTTTCCTGAACTCCTCGATATTCTCTTTTGTCTTTGCCGATATGAAGACACTGATATGGTCCCTGTCGGCTGCCATCCATGTGCGGCGCAGCTCTTCGAGAGAGAGGTTTGCCCGGGTAGAGGGTGTCAGGTCATCTGCCTCCTTTGAGACAAATGAGAAAGCATCGATCTTGTTAAATACCCATATCACGGGTTTATCCGTGACATTCAGATCCCTGAGGGTTGCATTGACCACTTCTATCTGTTCCTCAAACCCGGAATGGGAGATATCAATGACATGCAGCAGCAGGTCAGCCTCTCTCACCTCATCAAGGGTTGATTTGAATGACTCAACGAGATCATGGGGAAGCTTCCGGATAAAGCCTACCGTGTCAGAAAGCAGAAAAGGGAGGTTCTCAATCACCACTTTCCTGACCGTGGTATCAAGGGTTGCAAACAGTTTGTTTTCAGCAAACAGGTCCGATTTGCTGATGAGGTTCATCAGGGTTGACTTGCCCACATTGGTATAACCCACCAGCGCCACCCTGATCATTTTACCACGGCTTTTACGCTGTGTGGTCATTTGGGTGTCTATCTTCAGGAGCTGCTCCTTCAACTTTGAGATCTTGTCACGGATAATACGACGGTCAGTTTCTATCTCAGTCTCACCTGGTCCTCTGAGACCAATCCCTCCCCGCTGACGCTCCAGGTGAGTCCACATTCCGGCCAGTCTGGGAAGCAGATACTGATACTGAGCAAGTTCCACCTGGGTACGTGCATGTGAGGTTCGCGCCCGCGAAGCAAATATATCGAGGATGAGATTTGTGCGGTCCAGTATGCGGCAGTTAAGCTCTTTTTCGATATTACGTATCTGGCTCGGAGAAAGCTCATCATCAAAGATCGTAAGGGTAATCTCATTCGCGGCTATATAGGCAGCTATCTCCCCGATCTTACCCTTGTTAACATATGTACGGGGATTGGGATAGTCTACCTTTTGGGTGAACCGTTTTACCGGTTCTGCGCCTGCCGTTTCGGTAAGAAAGGCAAGCTCATCAAGATACTCCGCCACTACCAGCTCATCTACTTCGGGAGTGATGACTCCAACTAAAACCGCTTTCTCGCTAATACCTTTCTTATGTTCCATTTCAGGATTTAAGGCGCAAAAGTATAAAAAAAAGGGGCAGTATCAAAAGGTTTTTTACCACCCTGTCATGACCCTACGGGCATGACACCCCTCCTTTTCAAGGAGGGGAAAGTATTTGATAATTAATCCATTAACTTTCTCCTCCTTAATAAGGAGGAGTACCCCTGACCGCCAAATGGCGGATCAGGGGGGAGGTGGTTAACTTTTGATACTGCCCCTCTTTATCAGTTTATATATCTTCGGTTCTGTTGAATCAGGCCCCGGATTGCATTTTTCAGGTTTTCAGAGCACATAACAACCATTTCAATATCAGCCGGATATGGCACTGCCTGCGACTGCAGCATTGCTTTCTGCGCCGTTGAGAGTGCATTTACATCTCCAATGGCCCGTGCAGAAATATGTTCAAAGTTTGAAGTTGCACCTATGGGATCTTTCTTAACCATCTTCTCTGGGCTTAAAGTCAGCACCTCTACGTCACCCTGAATGATACACTCTTTTTCCTGAACTGTCTGTATTAGCGCGCACTGAAGATTCTTATACTTTACGGTCTTGACATCATTTCCCACGGAATCTTTAAGCACGTTACCCCTGGCATCTTTGACATAATCAAACCCGTCCTCCACTGTCTTCTTAATAAGGCTGTCACGCTGGAACTGCCTGTCAGGACTGACACCCACCGAACGTAAATTCACATTGACCACGTAATCAAACTGTGTGTCCTGGCCTGGCAAGGTTGTATGATATTCCACCCAGTCGCTGTTAAGCCTTGGGAGGTCAAGGGCCAGGAGATCCTTTTCAAATTCCTCCGGGAATTTAATAATGGAGTAGTTCTTTACAGTCACATAGACGCGACTTATCCCAAGGTATCTTGATTCCTGTAACATCTGGTCAATACCGTCATAGTCACCTACATATTCCTGTGCCCTGACAAACTCTGCATAGGCCTGACGGTAAGAGTCCTTGGTGCCGTTTTTCATAAGTTCTTGTCCGTGAGCATAGTAGAAGTCGGCAGCCTTTTTCTTTGCCATCACCATCTCCTGCATATAATCGACATAAGGAAACTGGACTGTTCTGCCGTTATATTCAAGCGGAGTAACCGTACGTACCAGCGACTGTCTGTCGCTCATCCGCTTATAGATAAGGTAAATCTCATCATAGGCATTTGGCCTTCCTTCTATTTTAAGATACCTGATGCGTTCGTTATCCTGTTCTGTAACGACGTTCATGGCGCGCTCAAGGCTTTCTATATCCTTTGAGCTTTCAGGGTTCTTGCGAAGGGCTTTGACGGCCTTGTCAATGGCTGCGTCATAATTGCCTGATTGAACTTGTTTCTTTGATGAGCCACAGCCTGCAAGAAGCAGAACTGATACTGTCAGTAGGAGTAAAATCTTCTTCATATATAATAATAGTTAAACCCTGCGGATTTGTTTAATGGCGGTGTGATATTTAAGATTCTTTCCAATGTTACTGAAGCTGGAATATGATTGGTATTGAATACCGGACACGCACGGGACGTCCACGCTGCATTCCCGGCTCCCATTTAGGTGATGCTGTAACCGCTTCTTTGGCCGCATCGTCAAGGAGCTGGTCAACACTGCGGGTGACAGTAACACTGCTCACTGTGCCGTTTGTCTCAACAACGAAGGAGATAAAGACCCTTCCCTGTATTCCGTTCTCTGCTGCAAGCTCAGGGTAGCGTACCCGCTTCTGGACCCAATCGCGGAATTTATTGATGTCTCCACCTTTGAAGGTTGGCATATCTTCTACAATGACAAAGACCTCGTCTTCAGTCTCTTCCTCGTCCATATTAAGGACAGGAGCATAAATTTCCACCACCTTGTCTTCTGATGTCTCATCATCATCAAACGAAACATCTGATGTGATTACAACATTGTCTTCAACTATCTCAAAGAGGTCGGTTACAGTCACCTCTGGCGGGGGAGCCTGTTCAGGTGGTATTTCCTCAGTGACAGGTATCTGTTCCTCTTCTATGGCCTCTTCTGACATTCCGTCAAACGCCGAGTCTCTTTTCTGGCCGCTGGTCCACTCAAATGCAATGAGTGAGACTATGATGGCAAAGATGATTCCTATCTGCAGGAACATTGACTTTTTGTTTTCAAGGTTTGCCTTATCGCTTTTTTTGACTTCCATTGCTTATTAGTTAGTCCTGACAACAAAGTTACAAAATAGTTTATCTCCTTACAAGGGTGAAGAATTAAAGTGACTGATGTTATAAAAATATTTTTATATTTGCACCGTTTTGGGGGTATAGCTCAGTTGGCTAGAGCGTTTGACTGGCAGTCAAGAGGTCAGGGGTTCGATTCCCCTTACCTCCACAAATAAAAGCAGGTTTAAGCCTGCTTTTTTGCGTGATACAGACTGAATGGGGCCTGGAGCCTGGGCAAAAAAAAGGGTGCCTTAATTAAGGCACCCTCAAAATCAGATTCGGCATAAACCTAATAGTCAGCGTTTTGCTGAAGTCTAATTGCCGGATTTGCATTCATCTCTGCCTTTGATATCGGGAGAATGATCTTGTAGAAAGTTCTGTCTATGATCTTTTCACGGTGAGGAATCTGAACAGCCGGAGAAATAAATTCATCATTGAACTCAATTGACCTGTTAAGACGTATCAGGTCAAAGAACCTGTGACCCTCGGCAAAGAGTTCCTTGCTCCTTTCATCAACTATCATATCTATTGTGACGGTCAAATCAGTTGCCGGATCCAGAGCCGGAGCCCTCTTGCGTATCTCATTCAGATAACCGGCAGCTTTGGCTTGGTCAGGGGTGGGAAGCTTCAGTGCAGCCTCAGCGGCGATAAGATAGATCTCAGAGAGACGAATGATCTTTACATTAACCGCAGAAGCCGAACCCTTATCACCTGTCATATCCACCCCGGCGTATTTCTGACAGGAGCCAAATCTGGTAGCAGAAGTCTCGTCATAATCCATTATTCCCCAGCGCACATCAGTCGGGTCCTCTCCGAGACGGGAGAGGAAGTAGTCACTTGCCATAAACCAGCCTGCCGCACCTGTCACTTTATTGAGACGCAGGAGGTAATAGCCAAGAGAGTATCTGCCAAGATCTGCTTCGGCAGGATAAATGGCCAGCTCAAAAATGGATTCTGATCCGAATTCACTTGACCAGGAGCTTACCCAGTCCTCATTTTCATACAGTGAGTATTCGCCGCTGAGAATTACTTCTTCCGCCGCTGCTAGTGCTTCTGTATATTTATCCATAAACAGGTTGACTTTTGCCTGCAGAGCCAGGTTTGCATAGTAGTTGAGAAAACCTTTCAACACTGATTTGGAAAGCAATGGAGCTGCATCAGTCAGGTCTTTCATGATCTGCGTGTAAACCTCCTCAACAGACGCTCTTGTAGGTTGGGCAGAAGCGTCAAGAGGTTCAAGGATAAGCGGCACACCGTAAGATGTCTTGTCCATATTGTAGGGCTTGCCATAAAGACGGACAAGGTCAAAATACATCAGTGCCCTGGCCGTCAAAGCCTGCCCTTTATATTCACTCAGAGCTGCTGTTCCGTTTTCTGCTTCCTCAATCTTGTTGATATTCAAAATAAGGTTGTTGGCCTGCAGGATGCAATGGTATATCTGAGACCAGAACCAGGAAGCTGAACCGGAGGTGGCTGAGTGGTTGAATGAATAATAAAAATCCGAACCTCTCCCCTGAGACCGAACAGCAAAATCGCCACCTTTGGCATCACCATAAATAACAAGCTCATTGCCATAGTAGTTCTCATCCGTCATTTTTCTCATCAATCCGTTCATTGCAACTTTGGCATCATTCGCATTT
Organism: Bacteroidales bacterium; assembly: GCA_035530535.1. Classification (GTDB taxonomy): domain Bacteria; phylum Bacteroidota; class Bacteroidia; order Bacteroidales; family VadinHA17; genus SR-FBR-E99. Next base: position 1,134 of record DATKUS010000067.1, on the reverse strand, counting down.
GTAATTGAGGTTTCAGCTGCAGCGTAGTTACTTGGCTTAACATCCAGAAAATCCTCACAAGATGCCAGCATTAAGATGCCCAGTACTGTAATTATTATATTTATCTTTTTCATCGTAGTACTTTTTTAGATCAGAAACTGGCTTCAATTCCGAAAGTATATGTCTTCCCAAGAGGCATTTCCCACCCTCTGGAACCATATTCGTTAACCTCCGGGTCGTACACCTTCCAAGCTGCCAGAGTCAGTAAGTTCGCACCGTTAAAATAAATTCTTGCTCCTGAAATCTGAAGCTTGCTGATTATATTCTCAGGAAGGTTATATGCAAGCGTTACGCTCTTAAGCCGCAGATAGTCTGCAGGATGCATATGCCTGCTGCTCTTCTGGAGAGCATCTGTAAGATCTATAGCAATACGCATCGGATATAATGCATCCTTGTTTTCCGGGGTCCATCTGTTGTCATAACAATCCTGAGACATCAACCTTTCCCAGTAGTAGCCGTCTTCGTTTACGTCTTTACTAACATTATCATAAGTATATCCACCGAGTTTGTAGGCGAAATTAAGAGATAATGTCAGGCCTTCCCATTTCAGGTCGGTATTAAAGCCGCCGAACAGCCAGGGATGAACATCTCCAATAATAACTTCAGAGGCATTCTTAAAATCATAAGTGGTAGGGCGGCCATCAACAGTCAGATCAGGTGTCTCGTCGTTGTTAAGGAACCATAGATTCTTCCCGGTTTCATCCTCAACGCCGGCCCATTCAAGGCCGTACAGCGCCAGGGTTGATTCGCCCTCCTGATAGATAAATCTCGCCCTGTTATCACCTCCGGTCGGATCATACCAAATAATATCCTGGTCACCATAGAGCTTAGTAACGGTGGATTTAACATGGGATGCTGTCAGACCGGCGTTCCATGTGAAACCAGCCTTTCTTAAAATTTCACCATACAGTTCAAACTCTAATCCCTTGTTATTTATCTCACCCACATTTTTCAGGGTTGAACTGAAACCTGTCACTGTTGAGATAGGAACATCCTGCAACAGGTCTTTTGAATTTCTGTTAAAGAACTCAAGTGATCCTGATAGCCTTTGCTCAAAAAGGCCGAACTCAATGGCTATATTGGATGTGTAGCTTG
>DATKUS010000066.1:0-2322 GCA_035530535.1 Bacteroidales bacterium | reverse complement strand
CACTTATAGTCACCATTATATTATCAATTATTACAATGATAGTATTACTGATCGTAATACTGCTTAACAGGAAGAGAATGGAGAAGGAGGCCACCCTCAGGCAGTACCTTCTTGAAAAATATCAGGGCCTGATAGTTGATTATCTTTTCGGTGATACCACGGCTGAACAGTTCATACCAATAGCCTCTGATCTTTACAGAAGGGGGGTGCTGATAGATCAGATAATTGACGTCAGTGTGAACCTGAAGGGTGAGGCAGGAGCGAAGCTTAACAATCTGTACAGGGAGCTCAGTCTTGACAAAGACTCTGTCCGCCGGGCACACAGCCGGCGCTGGCACATAAAGATAAAGGGCTTCAGGGAACTGGCATTCATGAATATTAAAGATGCCAATGCCTCAATTTATAAAGCCCTGAACTCGAAGAACGAGATACTGAGGATGGAAGCGCAGATAGCACTGGTGAGATTAAGCGATGATGATCCTTTTACTTTCCTCTCTCATATGCAGAGGCCTTTCTCGCTCTGGGAACAGATAACCCTTCATGACCTGATTATCCAGCATGATCTGCCGGTGCCTGAATTCCAGAAATGGCTTAATTCAGCAAATCCTACCGTGGTCATGTTCGCCCTGCGGATGATAAAAGAGTTTAAACAGAAAGGAGCAGAGCAGGAAGTCAGAAAAGCTCTCCTTCACCGTGATTCACGGGTGAGCCTTCTCGCGGTTCAGGTGGCAGGCGACCTCGAAATGAGATCAACACTTGATACAATGAAGCGGATGTACAAGTACCAGGAGTATAATAACTGCCTAGAGATAGTGAAATCAATGGGTAAAATGCCTGATCTATCAATGATGGGTTTCCTGAAACTGGTGCTTGACAAGGAGGATGACGTCCAGCTTCAGATTGAAGCTACCAAGGCAATAGAGAATATGGGAGAAGAAGGCGTGGCAGCGCTTGTGAAAGTCATGAAATCAGAATATAAAAACTATAATATTATCGTCAGGCACGTGCTTGACCGAAGGATATACTAAACGAAATGGGATTCGTATTTGCACATCTGATCTTCTATCTTACCCTCTTCATCTTTGGGTCTTATCTCCTTCTGGGGATTGCCTCCGCGCTTGCATTGCGTAAATACCTCCGCAAGAACAGCTACGTCAATTATAATTCCCTGGTGCTTTCACCGCTGAGTCCGAAAATTACAATTATTGCGCCGGCATTTAATGAAAGCAAGTCTATTATAGATAATGTGCGTACACTGCTTTCCCTCTACTACAACAACTTTGAGGTGATCATTGTAAATGACGGCTCAACTGACAACACTTTTGAAAAAATAAAGGAAGCTTATGACCTTGTCAGGGTCAACTACTATTTTGACTACCGTATACCGTGCGAAAGGATCAGGGGAGTATACAGATCCAAAGACCCGTCATACAACCGCCTTACTGTTCTTGACAAGAACAATGGAGGCAAGGCTGACGCGCTCAACGCCGGCATCAACATAAGCCGAAGCAACCTGGTAGTCACCATAGACGCCGACTCAATAATAGAGGCTGACTCAATCCTTAAGCTGGTTAAGCCCTTCCTCGAGGAAAAGGAGAAAAAGGTAATAGGAACCGGGGGTGTCATCCGTATTGTCAACTCGTGTGACATTGAGCGTGGACATATACGTCAGATCAATCTGCCCGAGAAATTCCTGCCGCGGCTTCAGGTACTTGATTATACCCGCGCCTTCCTGCTTGGCAGGATGGCCTGGAGTCATCTCGACGGACTTATGCTCATTTCGGGCGCAATGGGCATGTTTGACCGCGAAACCGTAATCAAGGCAGGAGGATACAGTATTAAAACAGTAGGCGAAGACATGGAACTGGTACTGCGTATGAGACGCTATATGGCAGAGCATGATACCAAATACGAAGTCACATATATCCCTGACCCTCTTTGCTGGACTGAAGTGCCGTCCGACCTTAAGTCGATGCGCAAGCAGAGAACAAGATGGACACGAGGACTGGTTGAGTCACTCTGGACTCATCGTAAAATGCTCTTTAACAGACATTACGGCAGGCTGGGAATGCTGGGCTACCCTTACTGGCTCCTGTTTGAATGGGCATCCCCGCTGATAGCCTTTACCGGGATCATCTACTCTATTTTCCTCGCTATTACCGGATCGCTTAACCTGCCTTTCTTTCTCCTGCTGTTCCTTTTCGTTTATACTTTCGCCATAAGCCTTACCACATGGGCCATATTATTTGAGGAGATTACCTTCCACAAATACCGGCGGAAACGTGATGTGCTCCGACTCATTGGAACAGCAATGCTTGAACC
>DATKUS010000065.1:0-12100 GCA_035530535.1 Bacteroidales bacterium | reverse complement strand
AAATACCTGCGGCAGATCTCCTCAGCAGATGCCGTAATATCATCACTGATGATTATTGCAGCCTTCTTCCCGTTCATGAAGGCATTATGGCTTAGTCTATTCTGACGTCAAACCGTTGACGAGAGAGTTAACCATCTCATAGACCAGGTGGCTTTCAAATCCTTTGCTGAGTGCATACCTCACCAGTTTACCCTTCAGATCATACCTGTTTTTTGCTTTCACCGAACGGCGATGGGTTTCCAACAGTTCCCTGAGTGTTGCCATGTATTCCTCATTATCAATAGCTTCAAGTCCTTCTGCCACGGTAACAGCGGGTATCTTCTTAATCCTGAGGCTTGCATTAATTTTTACCTTTCCCCAGTGCTGGTATTTAAAGTGGTCTCTGGCAAAAGCCCTGCAGTAGCGCTCTTCATCAATGAATTTTTCGGAAACAAGCTTTCCGATGATCCTCTCCGTGACCTCCGGGTCATTCTCTCCCCACTGGTCTATTTTGGCAGTGATATCACTCACGCAGTACTCCCTGGAAGAGCAGAGCTGTTGGGCGCGCTGCAGTAGTTCATCCTCATGTTTTAAGTCATCCATTTTTCGATGCTTTTAGAAATCTCTTCCTGCTGTTTATATCCTCGGTGACGGTTACGCTGACAAATCCGCTCTTTAAGAAAAGACCTGCGCTCTCGCTACCCAGTGCTTCATTTATTTCCAGGTACATAATACCGTTCATACGCAGCCTTTCGGAAGCAATTGAAGCTATGCTGCGGTAATAGATCAGAGGATCATCATCGCTGACGAAAAGCGCTTCATGCGGTTCATGATCCAGTACGTTCGGACGCATCAGCTTCATCTCGCTCCTGCGAACATAGGGAGGATTGCTGATTATAATATCACTGACGGGAAATGATGCTGCAGGTGCGGTAAGAATATCAGCGAGGAAAAGTTTTACGGCGGCATTATTGGATGCAGCATTACGTGCAGCTTTGGTCAGCGCTGTCTCCGAGTTGTCTGTTCCATAAACCTCTGCACCGGGGAAAGCTGCAGCCACAGAGATTGCAATACATCCTGAACCGGTGCAGAGGTCCATGACCGTGCCGTCAAACCCCTGGTTTTCAGCTATTATCATGGCTGTCATCTCTTCGGTCTCAGGCCTGGGTATCAGCACTCCGGGGCCCACTTCTATCCTCTGCCCGCAGAAGAGGGTGTAGCCGATGATATACTGTATAGGCTCTCCGGAGGCAGCCCTCCTGCCAGCAGACATTATCAGGGCTACAGTTTCAGGTGAGACGGACTGCGTACCGTAAGCCAGCTGGTGGGCACCATCCATCGCCGTGTATTCCCTGATAAGGACTGTGGCCATGGCGCCCGCCTCACCAGGTGACCACTGACCCTTAAACATACCTGCGAGGAGGCGTCGTATTTCGCTTATTGTTTGTAACTTTTCAGCCATTTTCCAAAGATAGGAAATTGCGATTTATGGCTCAGCCCGAAGATTCAATATATATGACCCGTTGCCTGGAACTGGCGGCAAGGGCGGAGGGATACACCAGCCCTAACCCGATGGTAGGGGCAGTGGTTGTGCATGACGAAATGATTATTGGCGAGGGATTTCATCTCAGGGCCGGTGAGCCTCATGCAGAGGTGAATGCCATTAACTCGGTCACTGATAAGGAACTGCTGAAACATTCAACGCTCTATGTGACCCTGGAACCCTGTTCACATCACGGACGCACTCCGCCGTGCGCCGACCTTATTATAAGCTGCGGCATACCAAGGGTGGCGGTGGGCACGACAGACACGAGCGCAAAGGTGGAAGGCAGAGGCATTGAGAAAATGAGACAGGCAGGCATTGAAGTCATAACCGGCATTGAGGAGACAAAATGCCGTGAAATAAATAAACGCTTTTTCACATGGAATGAAAAGAAGAGACCTTATGTGATCCTTAAATGGGCACGCAGTGCCGACGGATTCATTGACTTCCTGCGTGATAAGGGTGATGGGGCTGAGATTCACTGGATAACAGGTATGGCAGAGAGAGTGCTGGTACACAAATGGAGGGCAGAAGAAGATGCCATACTGGCCGGCGGTGCCACCGTACGACTCGATGACCCATCACTGGATGTGCGTTACTGGAAGGGCAGTAACCCGAAAAGGATCATTGTCAGCAGCAGCGGCAACCTTGACCCGCAGGCAAGAATATTTTCCCCCTCGGCAGAGATACTTTTGTTTACACGCAATCCCCGCGTGACACTGCCAGGCACAAAAGTCATCGTTATGGGGGATGACCAGGACACCGTTGAGACTGTGCTTAATACTCTCTATGATATTGAGATACAATCTTTATTCGTAGAGGGAGGCTCTTCGGTTATAAGAGCATTCGTGGCTTCCGGACAGTGGGATGAAGCCCGCAGGTTTACCGGTAAAGAGAGCTTCGGGGCCGGTATTGCCGACCCGTTTCCTGAGATGAAACCCCAGATGGCCAGCCGCTTTGAGTCGAGCGTTCTTGAAGTGGGTTTTAACAATACTCGTGTGGGGTAGATGACAAATGTTAAGAAAATGTTTATAACTTTGGCATTCTGTGAAATTAAGAACTAAGACCATGAGACGAAGTGTACTGATTATTTCGACAGTTCTTTTTTCAATAAGCCTTGCTGTCTCCGGGCAGAGTGCCCGCAAATACATTAAGGCTGGGGAGGAGTTTATGAGAAGCGGCATGTATGAAGATGCCATCGACCAGTTCTCCAAGGCTGTGGACGAATCGCCGACCTCGGAAGACCCATATCTGATGCGGGCCAGGGCGTATGAGTCAACGGGGAATTTCGGACTTGCCTATGATGATTACAAAAGAGCGGTAAATTTTGTGCCCGGTGATGCAGGTGTTCTTTATTACCTGGGCCGGATGTGTAATACACTGGCTCTTTCGGAGAATGCTACTACGGAAGAGAAAAGCAGGTTTCTTGGTGAAGCAGTAAGTGTACTCAACAAGGCCATAAAGGCAGAGTATCGCAATGGCAAACTGTACACTGAAAAGGTCGTATCACTGATAGGCATGGAGCTGTGGGATAAGGCTCTCGGAGCCTCAGACACTGCACTGCAGATGAGAGATGATGCTGTGAACTATTATTACCAGGGGATAATATACCAGAAAAAAAATGATGATGTTTCCGCCAGGCGGCAGTTGGAAAAGGCAGTCACAAAAGACAAATATCTCTCCGTCGCCCGTCTGGAGCTTGCCCGGTTACTCACACGCCTGGGAGAAGTGAACAGCGCACTTGGTCAGTGCAACATGGTTATGCGTCAGGATGAAAAGAACGTTGACGCTTACCTGACCAGGGCAACAGTTTATGAGGCAAAACTTGATTATCCTTCGGCAATTAATGATATCTCAACGGCCATACTCCTTGAGCCGGCGCGCAAAACCCATTATATCACCAGAGGTATCTATTACCAGAGGTTCAATCAGCATCTTGGAGCCATCAATGACTTCACCAAAGCGCTGACGCAGGATCCTTCGCTGTCAGAGGTTTACCTGCTTCGTGCAAAATCTTATGAAGAGATAAATGACTTTGAGAAAGCGGCGGCAGATTATGGAAGGATAGTTACCATGAACGAATACGGTTCGCAGGCAAAGAAGCTACAGGCTGAGGCCAATGAGAGACTGTATATCATCAACCGTGAGACGGCAAGTCCGGAGATATATATTGAAACTCCGACCATTGTGTCAGGGCGTGAGATTGAGGTGGGCCTTGACCGCAACAGCGTTCTGGTGTCAGGAAAAGTTACTGATAAAAGTCTTCTGGCAGAGTTCTCTATTAACGGTGTACCGGTATTATATGAGGGCAAGCCCGGCTCTTCCCCTTTCTCTGCTGAAGTGGAGATCACCCAGGATGAGCAGATAAGAATAGTTGCCCGTGATGTGTATGACAATGAAAGTGTCCTTACCTATCGCGTCAGGCGCACTGAGGTTGATCCTCCGGAAATACAGATACTTGCGCCCTATCTTATTGCTGATAACGTGCTTTCCATTGACAGCTTAGCCTCACTTATAGACATTGAAGGTAAGGTCCTTGACCAGAACCTCATCAAATCTATTACGATAGAAAACGTCAATGCCCAATACTCCCTTGATAATCTTAACCCCAGTTTCATTGCCAAGGGTATAGATGTGAGGAACGATGACAAAATCACCATACTTGTTGAGGACAGGTACGGGAACCGGACGATAAAGGAATATTCACTGAACAGGCAGGGTACTACCATTACTGAATCAAATCCTATGGGTAACACCCTGGTCATCTTCATTGAAAACTCCGACTATCAGAATTTTGCCGGTCTGCAGGGCCCGCCAAAAGATGCCAACCTGGTGACGGGCGTCCTGGAAGAGAACTACCAGGTGCTTCCCATTCGCAGACTGCGCAACCAGACCAAACAGCAGATGGAAAAGTTCTTCTCCATCGATCTCCGTGATGAGGTAAGGGCCAGGAAGATCAAGTCACTGGTGATATGGTTCGCCGGACACGGCAAGTTCATAAATGACATTGGTTACTGGATACCTGTTGATGCCCGCCGTGATGACGAATTTACTTATTACAGCCTGAATACACTCAGGGCTTCAATGGAGACATATATGAATTATCTCACACATGTTCTGGTCATCACTGATGCCTGTGAGTCGGGCCCCAGCTTCTACCAGGCCATGAGGGCAGAGATAAAACCCAGGAACTGTGCAGACTGGACTGCCACACAGTTCAAATCGAGCCAGGTATTTTCGTCGGCAGGTTATGAGCTCGCCGTTGATGACTCGCAGTTCACCCGTACTTTTGTAAGTACCCTGCGCGGTAACCCTAACACATGCATCTCAATTGAAGAAATTGTTACCCAGGTAACCAAGGCTGTGGCTCAGAACAATGTTCAAAAACCAAAGTTTGGAAAGATAACCGGACTTAAAGATGAAGACGGCACTTTCTTCTTCATAAAGAAATAGCCTGATGCGGTTAGGCAGAAGCAATTACTCAGTATATATATCCCGAATTATTGCAGGGCTGCTTTTCCTGGTTATAGTCACTGCACAGCATGCTGATGCCCAGAAGTATTTCTTTGAGCGCTATAGCTCCAAGGAAGGACTCAGCGCCTCTAAGGTCTATACCATGATCCAGGATGCCAATGATTTTGTATGGCTGGGGACAGGCAGCGGGGCATCGCGGTTTGACGGCACCAGGTTTGAAAATTTCTCATCATCAAACGGGCTGGCTCCCGGTGGCGTCAAGAGCATTCTTAAGGACAGCCAGGGGCGGATATGGCTGGGCCATATGGGAGGTGGTCTTACCATTTTTGAAGAAGATAAATTTCAGAGGGCCTCCTTCTCCGGCAATATTTTTTCAGGCAGTGACTCACTGACCTCCTACGGAGCAGAGGCAGAGTTCTTTAATGTGAACGGTGACATAACAAGTATTAAGGAATTTGGCGGATATATCTGGATTGCCACTTCACTGGGAGGCGCACTGAGGATTGATAGTCCCCTGCCGGGCACAAAGATATTGAACGGAAGACAATATCTCGGACGTGATGGCCTCAGCAATGATGCTTTCGGATTTTTTACCGGCAGGGCAGGAGACCTGTACTGTATAACCGATGTAGGCATAAGAAAATACAACTACAGTTCTGACAGGTTTGATTTATACAGTCCCCCGGGCCTTACAAAATACTTTCTCACCATAATGATGTTCGAGGATTCAGGTGGCAACATGTGGTTTGGAACCCATAACGGAGGTCTGTACAAACTAAACAGCAAGACCGGGGATATAGATATTTATGATACACGGAACGGTCTGTGGGGTAACTTTGTAACTTATATTACCGAGGACTACCGGGGTAATATATGGGCATCATCAATGGAAGACTGGGAGAGCAGGGGAGGCGTCACCGTTATTTCTCCGCAGGGCACGGTAGTTTATAATTCAGGGAACGGATTGCAGGCACAGCATATTCTCTGCATGCTTGAGGACAAGGAAAAGAATATCCTCATTGCAGATCGCGATGCAGGCCTTTTTATATACAAGGGGGATCATTTCACCTCCTATTCAGCTCCAGCCTTTCTGCCTTCAAATGATGTCACAACCATTGCCCAGGATGCTTCAGGCCTCTACTGGTTCGGAACACGTAACGGGCTGGCCCTCTTTGACCCGGGGAAGAAAGAGGGGGAGAGAGTTAAAGTATCAGGGTTCTCCCCGACTCTCGAAGGCAGCCAGATAAACATGATCAGACCTGATAATGCGGGGCATGTGTGGATAGTCACAGCCAGTGACGAAGTAATAAGGTACGATATAAGTGAGGGATCATTCCGTTATGACCTGGGCCTTAATGCCAATCTGCAGTCGATGCGGATAGCAGCTATCACTACCGACAGGGATAATAATCTCTGGATTGGTACGGACAAGGCACTGATACAGTGGAGTGACAGGCAGAAGGAGGGCAGGACGTATACCCAGATAAACGGTCTTACAGGAAACAGCATCACTGCTCTTTATCCTGACAGTCATGGCGTCCTCTGGGTAGGTACCGAGGTGCGCAATGGCCTGACAAAACTACTGCCGGGCAGCCAGACTTTTGTTCCTGTAAAGTTCGGCACTGATGTCATGCCCACCTCCATTGCTGAGACTCCTGACAGCACGATTTGGATAGGGACTATTGACGGTCTTTACGGTATCAGGGCTGACACGGTCTGGAAGAGACTGTCAGAAGCTGACGGGCTGCTGATGAATTCCATCAACCTGCTTCAGCCCGACAATGAAGGAAACCTCTATGCGGGCACTAACCTGGGACTGAACAGATATGATATACATACGCAGAAAATATCCTCTTTTACTGAGAGGAACGGATTCACGGGGATTGAGACCCGGCCAAATGCTTCATCAATAGATAATAATGGAGACCTCTGGTTCGGAACGTCAAACGGAGCGATAAAACTGAGCCCCTCAAAGCTTCCACCAGTGATCACAGAACCTGCCACGCACATCTGGCGCACAATGGTCAACCTGAAGCCGTACCCTATGTACGATGGCATGCATCTCACTCATACACAGAGAAGGATCGACTTTGACTTTCTGAGTATCTGCCTTGTAAATCCTGAAACGGTAAGGTACCAGTACATGCTGATGGGGTCTGACAAAGACTGGGTCTCAGCAGACCAGTCCCAGACAACAGCATCATATTCGTCACTCAGTCCGGGAAAATACACTTTCAGGGTAAGAGCTTCAAATAACTATGGTTACTGGAATGAAAATCCCGTTGAACTGAATTTTTCCATCACCACTCCGTTTTACAAGACTTCGTGGTTCATCCTTTCCTGTATCCTGATATTTGCCGGAGCAATATATCTATATATCCGTCTTCGTGAACAGAAGTTGCTGAGAGAGAAGGAGATACTGGAGGAGAAGGTTGAGGAGAGAACTGCCGAGGTTGTTACCAAGAGCATTGAACTTGAGGAAAAGAACAGGGACATAACTGCCAGTATCAGATACGCCGAAAGGATACAGAGGGCAATGCTGCCGCCGGAGAATTATTTCAATGACACCTTTGTGCTCTTCATGCCCAAGGATATTGTCTCAGGGGATTTTTACTGGATGCACGATGCCGGTGACAAGCAGTATATTGCTGTTGTTGACTGTACCGGGCATGGTGTCCCTGGCGCCTTTATGTCGATAATAGGGCATAACTCACTCAATAAGATTGTCAAGGAGAGAGGTATAAGGCCTCCGTCTGAGATACTTGATCATCTTAATATCGAGGTTGTTCATGCCCTGCTGCAGAGAAGTGAAAAGGCTGTGCGTGATGGCATGGACATATCAATACTTTCTTTTGATACCAGGTCAAGATTTATTGAGTACTCCGGAGCTTATCAGCCCTTATATCATGTCAGGAACGGGCGTGTCACCATTTACAGGCCAGATCGTTTCCCCATAGGAATGATAGACGGGCAGGAGAAAAAGGTCTTCACCAATCACCGGATAGATGTTCAGAAGGGGGATATGCTCTACCTGTTCACCGACGGGTTTGCTGACCAGTTTGGTGGTGATGAGGAAAAGAAATTCAAGACTATAAATATCAGGTGTCTCCTTTCAGAAATATACTCTTATCCCGGCGATGAGCAGAAACGCCTGCTGGGTAAGGCTATCAGGGAGTGGATGGGGAACATCCCGCAGGTAGATGACATCCTGTTTATCGGCACGCGGGTGCCGTAATATCAGATCCGGGCTATAACCTTCGGATCAGCATGCCATCCGGTGTAGTTCAGTATTGCCGGCACCACCTCTTCTGCCGTGGTGACAATCTGCCATATGTCCTTGTGCTCCAGCCTAATGAAATTACCGCGCATCATATGCTCAAAGAATTCAATGAGATGATCATAAAATCCGTTGACATTAACGATAATGATGGGTTTGTTGAACTGTCCCAGCTGCTTCAGGGTGATCACTTCCGCCAGTTCCTCAAGGGTTCCCACCCCTCCGGGAAGTGCAACAGCCGCCTCAGACATGGCAAAGATGGTTTTCTTCCTCTCTGACATATCACTCGTGACTATCATATCTTTTACTCCGCTGTGACTCCATCCTTCCTCTACCATGAAAGCCGGTATCACCCCGGTGATCTCCCCGTTGTCCGCCAGCATTGCATCAGCAAATATTCCCATAAGACCTATCCCGCCGCCGCCGAAAACACCGTGCACATGTTCCGCTGCAAAGGAATGTCCCAGCCCGGCTGCCGTAACACCATATGCCGGGTCAATACGGCTGCTTGAGGCAGCAAATACGCAGACTCTCATAGATTATAACAGGGGAGTGAGCTTGGCTTCAAAGGCTGATTTGGTTGCAGCACCAACCTGCTTGTCAACAATCTCACCGCCTTTGAAATACAGTACAGTGGGTATATTTCTGATCATAAACCTGCGTGCCACATCCGGTGACGAGTCAACGTCGCACTTGACAACAAGCGCTTTGTCTTTGTACTCTTCGCCAATCTGCTCCATGAACGGGGCGATCATCCTGCAGGGACCGCACCATTCAGCCCAGAAATCAACTATTACCGGTTTCTCAGATTTAAGTACAACCTCATCAAAATTCGCATCGTTAACTGCTTGTCCCATAATGCATTAGTATTTTTTGTTTTAAATTTTCCGATGCCAAAGATACCTAATTTACTTTGAAATCAAGCTCAGGATTCTCCTCAATCCATCCGATAAGTTCATTTGTTATTCCCGCCTTGATGCTTCGTGAGAAGAGAGGAAGGGTGATCTTGTCATCATGATCAATAAGAAGGATCTTCAGCATCTTATTACCGGGGTTCTCCTTAATTATAGTTTTGAGATTGGCAATAAACTCAGTGTTGATCATTTCGGTTTTTATCCTGATTGTTATAGAATTTATCAGGTCATCTCTGACACTTGAAAGCAGATGGATCTCCTTGATTCTGAACTCCAGCTCCTCAGGGTTATAGTGTCTGCCCTGGACCTTGCCCTTTACAAGCAGGTGGTAGTCTGTCACGAAGAAATTGCTGAGAGCAACATATTCTTTATCAAAAAGAAGGAAAGTGAAAGAGTCAGTATAGTCCTGAAGTGTAAATCCACCGAATGGCTTGCCATTTTTTGTCATCCCGCTGCGTGTTTCGGTGACAATACCTGCGACACATACCTCCCTGTCTGCAAACTCATTCAGGCTTTGCAGGTCAGCCAGTGTGGCATTACAGAAGGTGTTTATCTCGAGCCTGTATTCATCCAGGGGATGGGAGGAGAGATAAATACCTATGACCTGTTTCTCCTTGTTCAGCTTCTCCAGTTTACTCCAGTCGGGGCATGGCGCCGGTTCAGGCTTTACCACGTCAAATCCGCCGTTGTCGCCAAAGAGCGACTGCATACTGCTGTTGCGGAGGGTCTTCACGTTTGTACCGTACCTGATGAGACTCTCCAGGAAGCTTGAACCCTTACCGTCAGCGGAGAAATACTGTGCCCTTGTTGTCCCCGGCAGGCCGTCAAGAGCACCTGAGACCACCATGGCTTCAAGCATCTTTTTGTTGACTGTATTCAGGTTTGATCTCTCGGCAAGGTTGTATATATCCGTAAAAGGACCCTCCTTTTCTCTCTCTTCAATAAGGTGGAGGACTGCGTTCTCACCCACACCCTTGATTGCACCGAGGCCGAACCTGATATGTCCGCTCTTGTTTACGGTGAACTGCAGGAAACTCTCATTCACATCGGGGCCCAGGACCTCTAAGCCCATGCGTCGCGTCTCCTCCATCATCACTGTTATCTTCTTGATGTCATTGATGTTGCGACTCAGCACTGCAGCCATGAACTCAGCCGGGTAGTTAGCCTTGAGATAGCCTGTCTGGTATGCAATAAGAGCATAGCAGGTTGAATGAGATTTGTTGAAAGCATATTCTGCGAAAGACTCCCAGTCAGACCAGATTTTGTTTATGATATTAATGTCATAACCGTTTTTCTGGCATCCCTCTTCAAACTGAACCTTCAGTTTGTCCATTATATCTATCTTTTTCTTCCCCATGGCCTTGCGGAGAGAGTCGGCCTGTCCTTTTGTGAATCCCGCAAGCTCCTGTGAAAGAAGCATCACCTGTTCCTGGTAAACGGTTATGCCGTATGTCTCCTGCAGGTATTTCTCCATAGCAGGGATCTCGTATTTAAGACTCTCTCTGCCATGCTTGCGCTTGATATACTGTGGTATATATTCCATGGGCCCCGGCCGGTACAGGGCATTCATGGCCACAAGATCACCAAACTGGTTTGGCTTGAGCTCGCGGAGATACCGTTTCATCCCTATTGATTCAAACTGAAAGACACCCGTTGTCTCCGCGTTGCTGAAAAGCTCATAGGTGCGACTATCATCCAGTGCCAGGGTTTCTAGATCGATGGTGATACCCTTTGACTTCCTGATATTCTCAATGGCATCCTTAAGTATTGACAGTGTCTTCAGTCCCAGGAAGTCCATTTTAAGCAGACCCACAGACTCCACATAGTTGCCTTCATACTGGGTGACGTACAGGTCAGTGTCTTTTGCGGTACATATAGGGATATACTCATCAAGACGATCCTTGCTTATGATTATCCCGCAGGCATGAACACCTGTCTGACGGACGCTTCCCTCCAGCACCTCGGCATATTTAAGCGTCTGAGATACAAGCGTGTCCTTCGAATTCTTTTCTTTGAGCAGTTCGGGCACCTCTTCATATGCCGTTGCCAGTGTCATCCCGGGTTTTTCAGGCACGAGTTTGGTAAGCCTTATTGCTTCGGGAAGGGGCAGTTTCTGTACTCTTGCCACATCCCTGATAGCCATTTTGGCGGCCATGGTGCCAAATGTAATAATATGAGCCACCCTGTCATGGCCATATTTATCAACCACATACCTGAAAACCTTTTCCCGGCCGTCTTCATCAAAGTCAATGTCTATGTCAGGCATGGAGATGCGGTCAGGATTCAGGAAACGCTCGAACAGAAGATTATATTTAATGGGATCGATATCAGTTATATGGAGACAGTATGCCACTGCGCTTCCTGCAGCAGAGCCTCTTCCCGGGCCTACCCATACTCCCATCTCGCGTGCTGCCCTGAGGAAATCCTGCACGATGAGGAAGTATCCCGGGAATCCCATATTCTTTATGACATCGAGTTCAAAGTCGATGCGTGCCTGCAGCTCTTCGTCAATTTTTCCCCAGCGCCTGGCTGCTCCCTCCATTGTCAGGTGACGCAGGTATTCATCCTTGTCACTGAAGCCCTCCGGGATTGTAAACTCGGGCATGATGGGCTCGCTGCCAAGAGAATAAGCTTCAACTTTTCCTGCTATCTCAGCAGTATTGGCTACTGCTTCCGTAAGGTCGGGAAAGATTGCCAGCATCTCTTCCTCGCTCTTGAGATACTCCTGCTTGGTGTATCTCAGTCGTTTAGGATCATCAATGTCAGTGGCCGTGTTGATGCATATCAGCCTGTCATGGGCTTCCGCCTCATCAGCCATGACAAAATGGACGTCGTTGGTGGCGATGATCTTGACATTATGTTTGGCCGCCAGTTCGCGATAGGCGGCAATCACCCGCTGTTGCAACGGAAAAA
>DATKUS010000064.1:0-2968 GCA_035530535.1 Bacteroidales bacterium | reverse complement strand
ACCCGTTTCAGCAGGTTCGTTTTTCCATGTTATACGGAACAGGTTCAGAGGGTTGACATCCCATAAGCCTATCTTCTTAAGCCGTGCTTTGATTTTCTCCGGGATAAGATCCGGATTTCTCTGCTGGGCAAAGGTAGGGAGGATAATACCCCTATCCCTGAAACGGTTAACAGCATTCTGCAATGCTTTTGCATTTGTTACCTTGTCAATAGGCTCTATCATATAAATTTAGTATTTCGGAAAAACAATTCTGCAAGTTAACTATTATGGGGTATTTTTCTGATCTGCCGCCTCATTCGAATACCAGGTCTTCCGCTCCTCTTAACAGGACACTCATCTCTGCCGCCAGCGTAAAATGGACTTCTTTAACACAGGGTGTCTTGAATTCAGCCTCCAGAAGCCTGAACTCTTCCCTGGTAAATCTTCCCACCACGTAGTCATTTTCATAGATGTATTCATCAGGCAGTGCCGTAAGTGTTGTAATATGGTCTTTCTGTTTGAAGATCAGATTTTTACGATTTTTAAGGTTTGCAAGATAGTAGCCCTCTTCGGCCTGGTTAAAAGACGAAATTGTAAGGTAGAACCTTGGTTTTTCCTTGTACGGGGCGCCTGCCGAAGGACAGAAAGTGTTGCAGTTACCGCATTCGTTACAGTAATTGGCGATGTTGAGGATCTGGTATCGCTGTTTTATCTCGAAGACTTTATCGTCACTTATCTCAATGACTCCCTTCTCTGACATGACGGCCTTCTGAAGATTATATCTCACGGGTGTTATCTCATAACCATGGTTTGCGAAGTTAGGGCACACGGTAGTGCAGATATTGCATATCTCATCGCACCAAAGACACCTGTCTGCCTCACGCACTACGGTCTCCCTGTCCATTGTTTCGCTGACCAGCATGAAGCTTCTCCGGTTGTCACGTTGCTGCTCAACGTTCTGAAGCGCAGGAAGGCGCACGGCCCTCTTTATCATCAGCTCTCTTTTGGTTATATTCTTCCTGCCGGCAGGTATTTCAATGCTGAACCTTATACCGGCATCATCAATTATCTGAGCCGCAGCTTTCCTTCCGTCACCGATGGCGTTGATGGCAGTGGAGGCGCCCCGCATGGCATCACCGCCTATGAATATCTTCTCCAGCCTGGTTTTGTAAGTGTCCCTGTCAGCAGCAAGGTCTTCCGCGGAGGCAAAGGCGATATCCGTACGCTGACCTATTGCCGGTATTATTGTGTCGCAGGGTATCTCAAACTCAGAATCCTTAATCTTTACAGGCATTGGTCTTCCCCTGTCGTCGGCACCTTGCAATTCCATCCTGCTGCATAGCAAGGCGCGCACCCTGCCATTATTTTCCAGCACTTTTTCAGGTGCTGTCAGCTCAATTATCTCCACTCCCTCGTCCATCACCGCTTTTATCTCACCCTGGTCAGCAGGCATCTCGTTTATTGTACGGCGGTAAACCACCGTTACCCTTCCGGTATCCCCCACGAGGCGCCAGGCAGTTCGCGCGGCATCCATGGCCGTATTGCCACCCCCGATGATCACAACATCCTTGCCGATCGCGGTAACCTTTGACTTCCTTACGTCAAACAGAAACTCCAGTGGCTCTATTACCCCGGTGGTGGTAGCATCTTCAATCTGCAGGGGCGTTGACAGCTGGGCACCGGCACCGACACCGACAAAAATATACTGGTAATCTTTCTTCAGTGACTCAAAAGCCTTCCTGTCCACCCTGCTGTTATAGCGGATGTCGACGCCCAGATCGGTGATTCTTTTTATATCTCTCTCCACTGCATCATCAGTCAGTCTGAACCCGGGGATTGCGAACCTCACCATTCCTCCCGCCGCGGGTTTAGATTCAAAAACATCAACAGAGAATCCTGCCAGCCGCAGATAATAAGCGCATGAGAGTCCCGAAGGCCCGGCGCCGATAACGGCTGCCTTCAGACCATTGGCCGCTGCCGGTTTTAATTTCATCTCATCCTGTTCCGAGATAAATCGCTTCACCTCACGTATCTTCAAGGCATGATCATAATTAACGCGTGTGCATTTGCCCTGGCAGAGATGATCACACACCATGCCTGTGACAGAAGGGAACGGATTGGTTCTCAGTATCACCTCATAAGCCATGTCAAAATGACCTGTTGAAGCGAACCAGAGGTAGTCAGGGACATCCTGGTTTGCGGAACAGGTATCACGGCATGGTGCTGAGATACAGTCGAAGCTGCCAAGCCCGCGCTCTGTCTTTATATCCGGCGTTCTCAGACAATCCCTCCGGTAAGCATCCGAATGAAGGACCTCAACAGCATATTTACTGAGGTTTGACAATGCAGCGCTCCTGTCCGAAACAGCTGTATAGTCTTTATTTTTCTCCAGTTGCCCGAAGTACTGGTTCAGCCTCATGTATCCGCCGGGCTTCAGAAGATCGGTACAGACCGTAACTGTCTTAAATCCGCATGATAAAAGGTCGGAGATGTTAAAGGCACTGGCGCCGGCAGAGAATGATAGCAGAAGCTCACCTCCGAACTCACGCTGAAGTTTGGCGGCAACATTGACAGCCACAGGATGGAGGGCACGCCCGCTCATGTACATCATATCAACGTCATTGTCAAAAACCCTCCTGTCATTAAGAGTCTCCAGGGTATTTGTCAGCTTCAGTCCGAACTGCAGACCATTCTCTTTGCTAACCTTTTGCAATGACCTTATGATCCTGACAGCATCAGGGTATTTGAGGTCATGTTCAAATGCCTCATCTGGTACTGAAGTTTTGAAGTGCAGTTTACTGTTGAGAATATCCCTGAGCTCATCATGTCCCAGAAGGGTGGGATTAAGCTTTACCAGGGTGTGCAGTTTCTGTTGCTCCAGGAGATAGCGGGCAATGTCTTCAATCTCTCCGGCCGGGCAACCGTGCATGGTTGACAGGGTGATATTATCAGAGATTGTTGAGGGGATAACTATTTCATCAATCGCAGG
>DATKUS010000063.1:0-17747 GCA_035530535.1 Bacteroidales bacterium | reverse complement strand
CCTGGTAACAACGCGGGATTTATTTCACTTGTAAGTCTTAACGGCACGGTGAGGACATCAATTCCCTTCTTCTTTACCGGCAGTATGTGGTTGGCTGATTATGACAACATGTATACTCCGGTGCGTCTGTTCAATGAGCCGATGTATGCCGGCGTAGGAGGCAGTGAATCTTTCCAGGATGCTGATGCAATCGCAAAATCCATAGGTAATAACGGTGATGCTTATGGTAATTTCCGCCGATTTGCAGCTACGTTTAAAACAACAGGGTCACCAAGGTTATACGTGAGAGGTGATCAGGGTCCTGCCGCCAATCC
This sequence comes from Bacteroidales bacterium, assembly GCA_035530535.1. Lineage (GTDB taxonomy): Bacteria > Bacteroidota > Bacteroidia > Bacteroidales > VadinHA17 > SR-FBR-E99. The sequence goes on along the minus strand of DATKUS010000063.1, from coordinate 17,433 downwards.
TGCCAATGACAGGTACCTGCTGTACACCCCGAATTCACAGGGAGTTACGTTTGATTTTGATATCTCATGGGATGCGATTCCCGCTGCTCTTGTCGATCCCAACGGTTACGTTGATCTCAAGGTGATGTTCTTCAATGCAGACCAGACTGCCGGTGGTGGTTATGGTTACTATACAAATATTATTAAGGTCAAATATGACGGGCCGGGTCTCTGGCAGCATGTCTCCATTGACACCTATCAGACACGTGTCGGGGGTAGTGACTACATGTATAATAAGGATTTTCCACCTTCCTCAACCCGGAAATTTGCTCCTAACAACTGCAGGATTATTACTATCATGTTCACCGGTGCATATGGTGGCACTGCTGAAGTCCCGGCTCCCGGAGCTGGTCAGCAAATGATAGTAAATTATGATAATGTCAGATTTATAATTAATTGATTGGTTTTCATCTGAAGTGTCCGCGGATACTTCCGCGGACACTTTTTATACTTTGCTTTTCATGAATAAATCAGGAATATGCAGGCATTCACTGCAAGGAGCATCATATACATTAATTGTCACACTGCTTCTGGCCGGGACATCCTGTGAAAGGAAGGACCCCGCTCCGGAAGTCGTTGAGCGCCCTAAAACAGTGGCAGAGTACAATGCTGCGAGTGAGGGTCTGAAGGACTATTATTCGACGGCTGAATATTTTGCAATCGGAGCGGCAATTGAACCTGCCTCTCTTGACAATCCCGCAGAGGTGAATTTTATGAAAAGACACATCAGCAGCCTCACAGCTGAGAATGTTATGAAATGGTCTTCACTGCAACCAGTTGAAGGCACATTTCGTTTTGAAAATGCTGACAGGATAGTTAATTTTGCACAGTCAAACGGAATGCTGGTATATGGTCACACCCTCTGCTGGCATAACCAGGTCCCCGACTGGATATTTAAGGACGGGAGTACTACGGCCACAAAGGCTTTGGTACTTGAGAGGTTGCGCACACATATCACAACGGTCATGACTCACTACAAAGGCAAGGTTTACGGCTGGGATGTTGTTAATGAAGCCATAGATGACGGTTCCGTGACATACAAAAATACGCTGTGGTATCAGATATGTGGCACCGACTATATTTTTGAGGCCTTCAGGGCTGCCAGAGCAGCAGACCCGGATGCAAAGCTGTTCTATAATGACTACTCAGCCACAAATGCCACCAAGAGGGAAAAGATATACAACCTTCTTAAAGACCTCAAATATGAAGGATTGTTTGACGGAATGGGGCTGCAGGGCCATTGGAATATTGACGCACCTTCAAATGACCTTATCATAGACGCCCTGGACAGGTATAAATCACTGGGCATAGAACTGAGAATAAGCGAAATGGACGTATCAGTATATCCGCAAACCAGCGACCCTGAGAGTGATTACACATCTGCTCTTTCACTGGCGCAGGCTGTGGCTTACGGGAGATTTTTCACACTCTTCAGGTCATATAAGGACGTTATCACAGGTGTAACTCTCTGGGGTCTTGCAGACAATCACACCTGGCTCGACAACTTTCCTGTTTCCGGAAGAAAAAATTATCCCCTGCTCTTCAATACTGACCTTGTACCGAAGCAGGCATATTTCACCGTAATAAATTTTTAATATGACTGAGCTTCTTGAAAAGCTGTCGATGTGTGTAGAGTTCGGTAAGGTTGATATAAATTCACCATATCCGCCTGATATGAAGAATCAGGTGGGGGCTTTTGAACTTACCAGAAATGCTCTTGAGGAGGGCATAAGCCCGGGGGAAATACTCGAGGATGCACTAATACCTGCAATGTCCAGGGTAGGGCAGAAGTTCAGCAGGAATGAGATATTCGTTCCCCAGATGCTGATGGCTGCCAAAGCCATGAGCAGCTCGATGATCCATATTAAGCCATATTACCTTAACGGCCAGACAAAAAGAAAGGGAAAATTCATAATAGGCACGGTTACCGGAGATCTTCATGACATAGGGAAGAATCTTGTTGCAATGATGATTGAGGGAGGCGGATGGGAGATAGAAGACCTTGGCGTGGATGTAAGTATTGACAAGTTTATCCAGGCTGTTGAGAAGAACCCGGGCGCTGTTGTGGGATTATCGGCCCTTCTTACCACAACAATGGAAAATATGAGAAAGACTGTAGCTACGCTGAAGGAGAAGCATCCTGATCTTAGGATACTTATTGGAGGAGCTCCTGTTACAGGAGACTTCTGTCAAAAGATAGGAGCTGATTTTTACTCCCCCGACCCGCAGGGAGCCGTAGAGTATCTCAAATCACTGGCAAATTCATAACTCTGCTTACCTTAGCGGTAGGTTTCTAAATTATAGTAGATGAGGACATTTCTTAGAGGGAGGACGAAGGAAGTTATTATAGATACAGAAGGGCCGGTGGTAATTATTGGTGAGTCCATTAATCCAACAAGAAGAAAGAAACTGGTTTTCACCCTTCAGGAGAAGAATTTTGAATACATGCTCACACTGGCGAAGGCGCAGATTGATGCACTTGCCGATGTTCTTGATGTAAATGTAGGGTTTCCCGGCGTAGTTGATGAAGAGCTGCTTCCGGAAGCAGTCATAGCCCTGCAGGATTCTTTTGATATTCCGTTATGTCTTGATTCCCCGAATCCAAAGGCTATAGAGGCTGCACTGAAAGTTGCAAAGGGCAGGTGCCTCATCAATTCCGTCAGCGCTGAAGAGGCCTCTCTTCAGATACTCCTGCCTATTGCCAGGGAATACGGAGCAGCTATTATAGGACTGGTGCTTGACGATAACGGAATTACAAATGACCCGGAGAAAAGGCTGAAAATAGCGGAGAAGATACTTGAGAGGGCGCTAAAAGCAGGGCTGAAGGCTGAGGATGTAATTATAGATCCCATGGCCATGGCTGTCAGCGCTGACCCCAATGCCTGCAATGTAACCCTTGAAACAATCAGGCTCATTCATATAAACCTGGGACTGAATATCACCCAGGGAGCAAGCAATATCTCATTCGGTCTGCCCAACCGCGAGAATATCAACAACGCTTTCATGGCATTATCTATTATGAGCGGACTCACATGTCCCATCGCTAATCCGGAAAAAATTGCAGGTCTTGTCCGTGCAACAGACCTGGTATTGGCACGTGATGATTACGCAATCAGATTCATTGAGCATTACCAGAGAACCTCGCAAAGAGTTTAATAACTGAATGTCAGTTAACAAATGCCGGTATAATCCGGGACACACACTAATGGAAAGCACAAAGTTCAGCTACACATTCAATGAACTTCTGCCATCAGATCAACTGATAGAATTAACCATGGGTTATAAAGCCGGTGAAGCCCCGGAACCGGTTTCATCGATTCTAAGAGAAGTAATTCAAGAATTATCTTCTCTGAAAGATGCAAAAGCAGAATATAAGATCTTTCATGATATCTCCCTTGATAACGGCGAAAAATCGCTTACTATCGGTGAGGCGAAATTTAATCTTAAAGGGATCATATTCAATCAGATAAAAAAATCCGACGAGATAGCTATTTTTATCTGCACCGCCGGGGAGGTGATAGGTGAAAAAAGTCATGAGAGCATGAAGAATGATGATCTGCTGAGAGGATACATTTATGATGTTGTCGGATCTGAGATCGTCGAGGCTGCTGCCGATCGGTTGCAGGAAGAATTGAAAGTGCGGATGGCTGAAGAAGGGAAACATATATCCAATCGCTTCAGCCCCGGTTATTGCGGGTGGAACGTATCTGAGCAACATACTCTTTTCAGATTTTATCCTGACAATTATTGCTGCATTACTCTTACCGAATCTGCCCTGATGTACCCAGTGAAATCTGTAAGCGGAATTATTGGCATTGGAAAAGAAATAAGATTTGCACCATATCAATGCAAGGTTTGCGATGACCATAACTGCATTTACAGGAACAGAAGGGTTAATCAGTCATGAATGGATCCCAGGCCGATTTAGCCGGTCTTTTTTGTGTGTGTGGTTGTTTTGTTAAATTAAATATGGATAACATGCTTTCAAAAGACACTTTTCGGTTAAATGGAATAAGACTTATTGTCTATTTCTCTTTGGTCATGGGTTTTTCATGTAATTCAAAGGGAGAAATGCATGAGGTAACACGAGAACGAATTTCGATCAACGATGGTTGGAGTTTCTATAAATACGAAACAGAATCAGTTGCCGACAATCTGGTATATAATGTTCGGCCTGAGGTGACGGAGCTCAATGAGACGAAAGAGGCCGACTCAAAACCAACAGAAGCTGTTATAGCGGAGACAGAACAAGCGGTTTTGAAACCATGGATTTTGCCTTCTGCAAATAACTTCATCAAAGATCCGGATCAAAAACATATTCGTCCGGCGGGCAATCCTGGTAACGATTTCCCCTTTGTGCAGGCTGATTTTGATGACAATGCATGGGAGAAGGTCAATCTGCCGCACGACTGGGCAATCAAAGGGCCCTTTCAAACAGGATGGAATCCGGAAGTTGGAGGCGGTATGGGTCGCTTACCCGTCAACGGTGTGGCATGGTACCGCAGGAAACTTGATATTCCGGCCTCGGATGCCGGTAAAGCAGTTTTCCTTGATATTGACGGAGCCATGTCATATGCCATGGTCTGGCTTAACGGTAAGCTGGTTGGTGGCTGGCCTTACGGCTATGCCTCATGGCGGCTTGATCTGACACCTTATTTGGTCCCCGGCGGGATCAACCAATTGGCAATTCGTCTGGATAATCCCAATTATTCGGCTCGCTGGTACCCCGGTGGTGGTATTTACCGTAATGTATGGCTTACGAAAACCGATCGGGTGCATGTTGCTCAATACGGGACTTATATAACGACAAGAGATATCACTAACACATCGGCAACTGTAGACCTGGAAGTGAGTATCGACAACAGTTCCCAATCGGATGCAGCAGTTAAAATCAATACGCTGGTTTATGCCTTGGATGATGAAGGTAAAATGAACAGTGATGCCGTTGTCCGTTTTTCACCCTTGGAAACAAATGTGGCAGCTGGTGAAAGCGCTAAAGTGAAATCTTCGGTTAAAATTAAAAACCCGAAGCTTTGGGGGCCACCGCCAACACAGAAGCCCAACCGGTATGTTGCAGTAACAACAGTGTTGAAAGATGAAAAGCCGATAGATACTTACGAAACCCGATTTGGTATCCGCTCACTGGAGTTTGACCCTGACAAAGGCATTCTTGTCAACGGTGAGCACATCTCTATTAAAGGTGTAAACAATCACCACGACCTGGGAGCTTTAGGCGCAGCCTTCAATACACGTGCAGCTGAACGCCAGCTGGAAATACTGTGTGAAATGGGCTGTAATGCCATTCGGATGGCGCATAACCCGCCGGCGCCGGAGTTGCTTGAACTGACTGACCGGATGGGTTTCCTGGTGATAGACGAAATATTTGATTCGTGGGAACAGAAAAAAACGCCATACGATTTTCACCTCATTTTTCCCGATTGGGCTGAACCTGATACACGGGCCTTTATCCGCAGAGACAGGAACTGTCCTTCAGTAGTTATCTGGTGTTTTGGGAATGAAGTTGGAGAACAATATACTGCCCTGGCAGGTGCCGGTGTAGCTCAGCGGCTGTACGATTTTGTAAAGAAAGAAGATCCAAGCCGCTATACAATTACTGCAATGAATTTTGCAAAACCTTTTATGGCGCTGCCTGAAGTACCGGATATTATTGGTCTGAATTACCAGGGGGAAGGCATTCGTCAGGATCCGATGTTTGAAGGTACTGACCGTATTCGTACGACTCCGCAATATGATGCATTTCATACAAGATTCCCTGATAAGGTTATTCTTAGCGCCGAGACGGCATCGGCATTGAGTAGCCGCGGTATTTATCTATTCCCGGTATCTGAAACTGTCAGTTCACCGGTACGCGACGGTGTGGGAGGAGACTCAAAGACCTGCCAGATAAGTTCGTATGAACTCTATGCGGTTGATTTTGGTTCAAGTGCCGACAAAGTGTTTGGGACAATTGATCGTCATCCGTTTGTAGCCGGCGAATTTGTCTGGAACGGCTGGGATTACCTCGGAGAACCAACACCATACTATCAGGCGCGCAGTTCCTACACTGGAATCATCGATTTGGCCGGATTTAAGAAAGACCGCTATTACCTGTATCAGTCGCACTGGCGCCCCGATTTGCCCATGGTCCATATTCTGCCTCACTGGAACTGGCCGGAGCGGGTTGGTGAAGTAACACCGGTACATGTATTTACCTCGGGCGATGAAGCCGAGCTGTTCGTGAATGGCATATCACTGGGTAAAAAGAAAAAGGGCGAATACGAATATCGTCTGCGATGGGATGATGTGGTTTATGAACCGGGTGAATTGAAAGTGGTGGCCTATAAAGATGGCAGGAATTGGGCAGAAGAAGTTGTGAAAACAACCGGTGAAGCCACCCTATTACATGCTACATCTGATCGCGTGGAAATCTCAGCTGACGGAAAAGATTTGTCCTTCATTACTGTAGAGATAACTGACAAAGATGGACTTATTGTGCCTCGAACAAATAATCCAATCAGGTTTAGCATGGAAGGTCCCGGCGAGATTGAAGCCACGGACAATGGAGACCCGATGAATATGGTATCTTTTTCTTCCCATGAAAGAGATGCTTTCAATGGGCTGGCTTTGGTTATTGTCCGCTCGAGGGCAGGTGAGCCGGGAACGATTACAGTAACAGCGGAATCACCTGATCTGAAAGCATCAACGATTGAGATTCGAAGCAAATAAGCCCGATAGGAGCTAAGCCACTGCTGCATCAAGTGTCCGGTAAGCACTATAATGGATTAAATAGGATGGTGAAACGCTTAAATTCAACATGATGATAAAAAAAATATTATCCAGAATTTCCTGTTTTTTACATCATTCATTTCCGGGTGTATTAACGGCGTGCTTATTGCTGATTTCATCAGGCGCCATTAGTCAATCAAAGTCTGCCCCGGCAAAAGTGTGGGCAGGAACCTGGAGTTCGGCACCCCAGCTTGTAGAACCCCGTAATATGACTCCTTCACCGGGTTTGACCAACAATTCGTTGAGGCAGGTTGTTCGGGTTTCATTAGGAGGTGATAGCCTGAGGGTAAGATTTTCAAATGCCTTCAGCACAAGCCCTGTCACGATGAAATCTGTTAAAATTGCAGCCTCCACAGGAGCCAGTTCTATTGATAGGGCCACAATAAAGAAATTGAAATTTGATGGTAAGACGAGAGGCACTATGGCCTCGGGGGCTGAACTTACATCGGATCCGGTTTCTTTTAATTTGCATTCACGGATGGATCTATCAATAACAATCTGCTTTGGGCAAACATCTGCCACAGTGACTGGCCATCCCGGATCACGTACAACTTCATACCTGCTTCCTGGCAATATGACTTCATCGGTGGATTTCGATGGATCTACTCCAACTGACCATTGGTATATCATTAACGGAATTGATGTGAAAGTGCCGGAGCCTGCGGCGGCTGTTGCAATTATTGGCAACTCCATTACCGATGGTCGGGGCTCGGATACCAACAAACAAAACAGATGGCCGGATGTATTATCAGAGCGTCTTCTTGAAAATCCCGGAACTCAACATGTAAGTGTTCTCAATTTGGGGATAGGTGGAAACTGTGTGCTTCGTGATTGCCTGGGACCCTCAGCTCTTGACCGGTTTGATCGCGATATTCTGCAGCAGAATGGTGTAAGATGGTTAATTATCCTGGAAGGAATTAATGATCTTGGGCAGACAATAGATAGTGCAAATGCCGCTCAGGTTGCTGAAGATCTGATTGCTGCTTACGGAAGGATGATCGATTATGCACATGCAAAGGGTATCCGGGTTTACGGCGCTACCATTTTGCCATTCGGTAAATCGTTTTATGCTACTGATTATCGAGAGACAGCCAGAAATACTGTAAATGACTGGATTCGAGACAGCGGCCGATTTGATGCTGTTATTGATTTCGATAAGGCATTGCGGGATCCGCAAGATACGACTTGCCTCCTGCCTTCAGCACAATCTGACTATCTGCATCCGAATGTGGAAGGCTATAAAATGATGGGTGAAGTAATTGATCTGGAGTTGTTTGCAGGATCGGATACAATTAGCCATTGATTGAATGGGACTCATTATAATTAGTGTCTGAGTACACAATTTCTTTTTCATATAAAGGTCTGACCCTTTTCATCGGTAATTGCATATTCCTCACAAATTAAAGTTTTTTAAAACTTTCAGGAGGTCCTAGGTAGCTTGGCTTAACTCCCCCGGTATTTACAATAATTTTTTCAAGAACCAGACCGGGATCGATCATCCATATTCTTAGGGTGTGATATCCTTTTTCCGTTATAGTATGATTAACAGACAGATATAGTGCATTATTCATTACAGACTTCTCCCAGACGGCATTACCGTTCTGGGCATTGAAGTTTCCGGGAACAGCTGTGATAATCTGCGGGGTCTCATCATCAAAAGAGACACCGATCCTTAAATCCCTTCCCGGAATGAAATTAAGAGTTGGAGCAACATTTAATACAGTTTCAATTTCACCGGTTGAGAACAAATACATCTGGTATTCGAGGCATGGAGAGTCTTTGCCTGGCACTGCCGGGGGTGCGTCAACAGCAGTTGTGGCACGCATGGCCGAGAGCGTCTTGCCATAATCTTCAATACGTTCCCATCTGCCTTGTCCGGCATCTCTGTTTAGCGTGTAATGTTCTGCTTCAACAGAGACATACCCCTGGGCTTCAACAAACCCCCTGAGTGTTTCTTGCCTCGGTTCTGCCGGATTGAAGGTTTTTATCCTGATGGCAACCTCACTGCCGGCACCTTTTATTTTAATAAACCCCTCTTTTCTTCCAACCGGAACCTTGTCCCAGTCTATGGTCACCAGCAGTCGCTTATCAGACTTCACAGTTCCTGTCAGCTCACTTAATAAGATCCAGGGGCTTTCTGAAGCCGCAGTAAATGAAAATGATTTATCTCCTTTATTAAACAGTTCAATAAATTGTTCCTGTTTGTTAAATATATCAAATTCTGGCAATTCAGGAATACTTTCAGGGCCTGGCCAGGCCTCTTCGGAACCTTCAACAGCCACACCTAACGCGGCAGAGTCAGGTATCTCAATCGTGTTGAGTTTTATTGCACGCAGACTATTGAAGGGAGGATCTGCCCAATTGGTGTACCCCAGATGTGACTGATCCATAAAATGGTTCCATTTACCTCCTGCAAAAGAACGGTTATAATAACCCATCAGGCTTGTGTCGGCCGTGAATAGTCTTTCAGTCTTCAAGGCCATTTCATTTGTCATGGCACGTCCCTGTTTTGCGAACAGAGCATTTTTGCCGGCCGTAACATACAATTCATTTACAAGGGCGCAGGCCTTGATTGGGAACAGGACTAACTGGTAGTAAGCATCACGCATCTCCTCAGGCAGTTTGGTATAGATCTCTTCGGACCTGGCAGCAAGAGCCTTATAATCATCAACCACCTTTTCTGCCTCCCGGTAATTGACAAGGCTGTAGGTGAATGGACTGAGAAGTTCCGGTTTACGCCGGCCATTGAACCTGGTGTAATTCGCTATCAGATCAGCAATTTCGTTGCCATGCTCTTTTCCGAAGGTACCCTCTGCCCATTGCCTTGTATAGCCTGTAAGGTCAGAGTTTTCAGGCGCCTCTGTATTCCATGCAAGTGACATGAAATACTGCAGGGGAAATTCGTACCCTTTGAAATGCCCCACATTGACTATCCATATTCTATCTGCTCCATACTGTTTTGCCAGCGACATCTGGTCCCATATTTTCGGTATCGGGTTTGTGTTTATCCACTGATAGCTCCTTGGCCCTCCATGATAGTCGAAGTGATAATAGACCCCGGCGCCTCCGCTGCGAGACCGTTCCTCAGGTGTCGGCAGCCTCCTTACATTACCCCAGTTGTCTTCTGCCCATAGCAGCGTTACATCATCCGGCACCCGCAGTCCGGCATTGTAGTAATCCTGGACTTCTTTGTACAGGCACCACATCTGTGGCACCAATGTAACATCAGTGTTTATTTCCTCAGAAATTATTTTACGCTGGACGCTGACAATTTTTTCCAGCTTTGCCATATTCGCCGCAGGGCCTCCCGGCCCCATTTCAGTATCGTCTGCGCCTCTGAGACCCATAGTGATAATACTTTCAAAATTCTTATTACGTCTAATACCTTCTCTCCAGAATTTTATGAGAGTATCAGAATGCAGGGTCCAGTTCCAGCTTCCCAGTGTTCTCTGGTATCGGCGGTCCCACTCTTTCTGCGCCCTGAGCATAGGCTCCTGGTGTGAAGTGCCCATCACAACACCATATTCATCAGCAAGCTTCGCATTTAGAGGGTCATCTTCATTGAAGGCGTTATTCCACATTGCCGGCCAGAGGTAATTTCCCTTAAGCCTCAGGATAAGCTCAAATATCCTTGAATAAAACTCACTGCCATAGTTTGCCACACCGCCTGGCACAGGTGGATTTTGAGATGGTTTTACTATGCCATATTTAAAAGCAATCCAGTTAGTGAGGGCAGGAGCTTCATCATTGAGAAAAATACCGCGATACTTCACTGACGGTTCGCCCAACACCCTGCGCTCCGGGGAGATATAGAGATCGTCGCTCTTTCTCACCGGCACGTCAGCCCACCAGTACCAGGGGGAGATACCTATCTCCTCAGATATCTGATAAATGCCGTAGATGGTCCCTCGCTTATCACTCCCCGCTATTACGAGAGCTTTTTCTACACCGGGGAAAGGTCTGTCAACTGTCTCGATCAGGTAACACTCCCATCGTCCGGCTACATCTGTCACGTTGATCCGGCCTTTCCTGATAAGCCTGTCAATCAAGGGACTTTTGCCAATTGTTCCGGCAATTACGATCTCCTCTCTTCGAGGTATCTTACCTGAAGTGATGAGTTCAGGCAAATGACCGGTGACGCGGCTTATATCAGTCTGCAGATCCGTGAGAGCTCTCACGACACCCGGCCAGTCATCTGTGCTGATGCAAAGCGGAGCATACCTGCCAGGGGCGGCCAGCGTGAAGAAGCCTTCAGGTTTGCAGGTTGATATGAGGGTTGAGTCATCATCTGCTGCTCCGGCAAGAGAGCAACTTAAAAAACATGTAATGAGCAGTATACAATGGCTGAGTTTAAATTTTAAAGTACTATTCAACATGACAGAATTGTTTTATATATCCAAAACTACAGTTGTGACAGATAATGGCTTAAGGGTAATGTAACCACTTGGAACAACAGAGCCCAGGTCTTTGTAATAGCTTCCTTCGACACTCTGAACCGCCATTATCGACTTTATTGTTTGGTCCGTTACCGTGAGATTCACATTGGCTCCGTTGTTAAGCGGATTAATTATCACCAGTGTGATTTTATCTCCTGCAGGATCCTGAAATGCTGAGACCTTAAGCGATGGACTGCTTATTGTCGCGTCGATCCTGTCATAACCCTTGTCAATATTCTTTGAGTAGTGCTTTATGACATAATAAAAAGGAGTAACGCTGAAACTGCCGTCAGAGCTTATTTTTACCATTGCCTGTTCATTTGTGTCGCCCCACGCCATAAGCCAGTAAAGGTATCCGGAGGCGTTGGCTTCATTTAAGTTCTGCAGAATAAACTGAGCGGTATTGAACCATGAGTAGTTGGAATATTCAGTCATTACGCAGGGTTTATTCCCGTAGTTGTCACGTATCATGTTCAGAAGCGTCTTAGTCTCAGAGATCAGGGTGGAGGCCGAGAAGTTATATGTGTGATAGGCATATGCGGCAAGGTAAGACCTATCTTTGATCGGATCTGAGTAAACTACAAATGTATTGCCTCCCAGCTTGCTGCTAACACCTATGTTTTCGGCTTCCGGCCCCATCATTTCAGGCGGATCCACCCTGGAACCGATCCTATTGTAGACCTCGTCGAAGGCATTTGCATAACCTGGGAAATCGGTTGTCTCGGTGCCTCTCCATTCGGATGTCTCCCAGTCGGGCGTTATCCAGCCTGGTTCATTCTGGATACTTATATAATCAGGATTAAAAGGCAAGTGATCAAGCAGATCATTCCAGTATTCCGCAAAAGCCTGGTACATAAACACTTCTCCCTCTTTTTTCAGTGTGCCCTGCCTGAGGTTATTATTGCTCTTCAGGGCGGATGGTGGTGTCCATGAGCTAATCATAATCTCGATACCAGGATTGTACTGCCTGGCAAGAGCATAGAGTTGATTAGTAGTATTGAAGAGTGTTTTGATTGATGGGTTTTCCATTACCTCAGTCGTTTTAATGCCAGGATACCCATACGGATAATAATTGTTCTTGAACCTGATCATGTCTGTACCCAGGTCTTCGAAAAGAAGCTGGCAGATAAGGTTTTTATTGGGGCTGTTGATTATTCTGTCAGAATACCATGTCAGTGATCCTCCAAAGCCTATCATTTTCTGGTGAGTGACTGACGGATCAATGGTGACGGTGTAAAGTTTTAGTTCCTCACCGTCATCAACTTTCTTCTTGCATGAAGCTGACATCACCGATAGGCTTATCAGTAACAAGGATATGCATTTTTTCATTTGTTCAGGTCTTCAGTCAGTGTTTAAAATAGCGTGCTGCAAATTCCAGGAAGAAAGGCCAGTTAGGTCCGGGCGGCACTTCTCCCACCATGCCCTGGATGTACTTACTTTCTTCCCGTTATTCATTACCAGCAGGTCAGGAAGCTTGGGATAGGGATTGGCTTTGGTCTCATTGTAATTGGCAGCATTGGAGGCCTTCGGATCCATCCCGTTCACGCCCGGTCTGAGAGAAGTAATATTCAACTGATCCATCATTTCCCGGTGATCAGCCTCGGTCACTTTCCTGATGCTGTCAACTGTGCGGGATATCCACTGTGCTCCTGCATTAGAAAAGAATGTCAATCCGAGGAGAATAATCAGGAAGACTCTGTACATCATTCAAGGCTTAACAGTCAGTTCAGTCTTCTGAAGATCTGTTTCCCGTGATGAACAGCCGGTCATAATGTCAAAAATACCGGGCTCGACGACATATTTCATATCAATATTATGAAAAGCAAGCTGTTCAAAGCCGACCTCAAAAATCACCTTCTTCATTTCACCTGGCTTCAGGCTGATACGCTGAAAGCCTTTTAACTCCATTACAGGTCTGGTCACAGAACTTACGCGATCCCTGATATACATTTGAACAATCTCGTCTCCGGACATCTTCCCGGCATTGGTGACTTCCACAGTCACCTGTGCCGTGTCACCCACTTTTATTGTCTTTCGTTTCATTACGGGTTTGCCGTATTTGAATTCCGTATAACTCAGGCCGTAACCGAAATAAAACAGAGGATTTATATCCTGTGAGATGTAATCCATAAACTGGGCGCTGGGTTTGTGATTGTAATACATGGGGAGCTGCCCTGCTGACTTCGGAAAGGTGATGGTAAGCTTGCCCGAAGGGTTGACCTCCCCGAAAATAATGTCGGCGGCAGCAGCACCAGTCTCCTGTCCCATGTACCAGCCCTCGATTATGGCAGGTGCCTTTTTTGCCAGGTCACTTATTGCAAGCGGACGGCCGTTCATGAGGTAAACCACAACAGGTTTCCCGGTTGCTATGATAGCTTCAGCAAGTTTACTCTGTTCGCCGAAGAGGTCAAGGGTCATGTTATCACCGATATGGGTCTTGGCCCATGCTTCACGGCAGAGATGTTCATTCTCCCCTATGGCAAGAATAACAATCTCAGCTTTCTCTGCCACTTTTACCGCGTCGGCAATCAGTTTCAGGTTATCTTCACTGGAGGCGAATTTTATCTCATCGTATTTCCAGTTGAAATAGCTTGTAGAGGTGTTTGTAGTAAGCCTGCATCCCTGGGCAAAAAGTACTTCTGCTCCTTTGCCGGCCTTTGCCTTTATTCCGTCAAACAGGGTGATCCTGGTATACGGCTCGCCGGCATATCCACCGAAATAAAGATCCTTTGCACAGGGACCAATAACTGCTATTTTTTTGTATTTGTCCCTGGGCAGAGGCAGGATATTGTCATTTTTGAGAAGGACTATAGATTCCCGGGCTGCTTTGAGGGCGAGTTTCCTGTGCTCAGGTGATTTGCTTACTGCAATTGCCTTATTTTCGTCTATATAAGGATTGTCAAACAGACCGAGTTCAAATTTCAGCGTCAATATCTGTTCCACGGCCCTGTCTATTTCCGCCAGGGAGATCTTCCCTTCTTTAAGTAATTCAGGCAGGAATTTATACAGGTTACCCTGGGGAAACTCGTACTGAACGCCGGAGTTAAACCCTGTGGCAGCAGCCTCTTTAGCATTTTCCGCAACAAAATGTTTGTTGAACAACTGATCGACGCCATAGTAGTCAGAGACGACCATACCGTCAAAGCCCCATTCTTTTCTTAGCAGCTCTTTTATGAGCCACCTGTTTGCATGTGAGGGCACTCCGTCAACCTCGTTATAGGAGGGCATTACCGAAACAGGCCTTGCTCTGTCGATGCACATTTTGAATGGTGGCATGTGATAATCTCTCAGCACCCGCAGAGAGTAGTTGCCCGGGGCCTGGTTCTGACCTCCTTCAGACTCCCCGTGACCTGCAAGATGTTTAAGAGTGGCAGCCACGTGACCGTCAGCCACTTTGCCGGTATCGGTTCCCTGCAGCCCTTTCACCGCTGCAGAAGAGAGCATGCCGTTGAGGTACGGGTCTTCGCCATAGGTCTCCTCTGTGCGTCCCCATCTCGGGTCACGGCATACATCGACGACGGGAGTGAGGGCGTGATGTGTGCCCCTGGAACGCATCTCCCTTGCAACAACCCCATAGACTTTTTCAAAAAGCTCCGGATCCCATGAACATGCCAGGCCGATGGCCTGTGGAAAGACAGTTGACTCCGGCCTCATCATGCCATGCTGACCTTCATCAACAAATATGGCAGGAATGCCAAGCCACGTCTCTTCAACAAGGTATTTCTGGATCTTGTTTCGAAGTGTCACTGTATCTTTTATTCCAAAGGGAGCCGGGTGAACAGAATGACATCCATTCCCAAATATCTCTTTCATTTTTTCCGGATCATCAAAGATCTCAGGCTTGAAATCCTCAACCCCTCCGTTCCAAAGTCCCATCAGCTGAGCACACTTTTCTTCAACGGTCATCCGTTTAAGCAGATCCTTAATCCTTATTTTAAGGGGAAGTGCAGCGTTTTTGTACAGTCCCTTTTCGGGTTTTTTTGCCTCGGGCCTCTTCATCTCTTTAGATTTAAGTTTTAAATAAAAGTCACTTCGCCTTACCGGCTTCCTTAATAACTGCAAAATAGGCAGGTTTATAATGATACTTTCGGTCAAACAGAAGCGGGTAATTTGTGCGTCCCCTGATGGGCCAGTCGTTCTTCCATGAATAGCCGTCATGCACTCCCCAGAATGTAACCCTGGTGACAACGTCTTTGTTTTTCAGAAGCACCCTGAAAAGATCTGCATACCGTTTTGTAAGCTGGTCCTGAACAGAGTCCGGAAGTCCGTCCGGATATGGATTCAGTGTTTCAAGATACTGTGCCTGCTGTGCAATGTCGGCGCCATATACTTCGGGCGGCGTAGGGAGGACATTAACTTCCATCTCCGTTATCATCACCTTCATGCCCAGTGAGGCATATCCGGATATGCTTTCATCAATCACCGTCAGATCAGGTGAATCAAGATGCCAGTGTCCCTGTATGCCAACCCCGTCGATCTTAATTCCTTTCTGCTGCAGCTCCTTCACCAGGGCCTCAACCCCTGCTCTTTTAGCAGGTAATTCGTTATTATAGTCATTGAAATACAGCTCTGCTTCCGGGTCTGCCTCATAAGCATACTCAAAAGCCTTCTGAATATAATCTTCGCCGATAATTGCGAGCCATTTTGTTTTGCGCAGGCTACCGTCCTCATCAATGGCTTCATTCACTACGTCCCACCCTTTAACTTTGCCTTTAAAGTGGCCCACGACAGTGAATATATGGTCTTTCATCCTCTCCAGAAGCGCATCCCTGGTCAGTGGGTTGCCCAGTGAATCCTGAAAAACCCAGTCGGGAGTCTGGGAATGCCATACCAGGGTATGGCCAACAATGAACATGTCATGTTGTTGTCCGAAGCTGACCATGCTGTCAGCCAGGGTAAAGTCATAGCGGTCCGGATCAGGGTGAATTCTCTCCCACTTCATTGCATCTTCAGCCGTGATAGAATTAAAATGTCTGACAATGAATGGTTTGGCGTCTGCGTCCGATCCGAGGATCTGCGGGGCATTCATTGCTGTACCAATAAGGAAAGATCCGGCAAATGCATCCTTTAAACCGGGTTCATTCCGGCTGCATGCAGCTGCCGTGATGATCAGTATGGCCAGGGCCATGATTTTTATCCGAAATGTAAGGCTGTTCTTATTCATATCTTCTTATTTAATAATTGAATAAAGTATTTCATCAGTAAGATTTTCTGCGTTCTGCAAGTTCATTCTGCATCTGGTCTTCAGTCTTCCTGTTGATGCTGTAAATAAACAGTGCAATTACGCAGAAGATCAAAGCTATTGACGGGTAGATGCTGACTGTCAGCCTGATACCCTTAAGCGCGTTGGCTGTCTGTTCCACATTTGATACATACCCGTACTGTGAAAGAAGGATTCCGGCCAGGAAACCTCCGATTGCCAGTCCCACTTTTAAACCAACGACAATACCTGCAAAGACAATACCCGTAGCGCGACGGTTATTCTTCCACTCGGAATAATCGGCCACATCTGCCATCATGGCCCATGGCAGCGGCATTGTCACTCCCCATGAGAAGTTGAACAGAACCGAGAGTCCGAACGTCAGCCATATATAGGTAGGAGGTACAAACATGAACATTACTGCCACTACTGCTGCAACTGCAAGCCATGTGCGGAAAACATCCCTTTTGCCGAAACGTTTGGCAAGTGCATTGCCCACAGCGATACCCACAATTGCCATCAGCTGGCTGATAATATTAATAACACTGAAAGCATTACCGGCAATATCGGCACTTGCCCCTGTCATTCCTATGGCGCTGAGCAGCCCGAAGAGAACCTTATCAATATCCATCAGGAACTCTTTCTGACTGGCAACACTAAGGTAATATTTGAAGTAATAAAGGAGGATGCTGTTACGCATGGCGAGAAATATAAACATCAGGAGGAAGATCACGAACATGATTACCCACTGTCTGTTATGGAAAAGATCTGAGAGATCTTGTTTGAGGGATGTTTTCTGTTGTGGAGGAGGCACCACCCTCTCTTTAGTAGTAAAGAATGTTGTGAAGAAGAATATGACAGCCAGAACGCTGAAGATGCCCATGGTTATCTGGTAACCCCTTGCGCTGCTTCCCTGTCCGAAGTGGTTCACCATGGGTAGTGTAAATCCCTGTATGGCAATAGTTGCCAGGG
>DATKUS010000062.1:0-25089 GCA_035530535.1 Bacteroidales bacterium | reverse complement strand
ATGCGCTGAATGTTTTTCTATCTCACCTGTTATAAGGTTCCGGGCTATTATACCGCGGGCTTTGCCGTCTATAACTACCAGGTCAACCATCTCCCTGCGCGGGAACATGGTTACCGTGCCGGCCTTTATCTGTCTGTTGAGTGATGAGTATGCACCAAGAAGACACTGCTGTCCCGTCTGCCCTTTTGCATAGAAGGTGCGTGACACCTGAACCCCTCCGAATGATCTTGTCTCCAGTGTGCCGCCGTATTCCCGGGCAAAAGGCACGCCCAGTGCCGTATAGTGGTCTATGATCTGGTTGCTGACTTCGGCAATACGATAGACATTTGCCTCCCGTGCCCTGAAATCGCCTCCCTTGATCATATCATAAAAGAGACGGTAGACACTGTCGCCGTCGTTCTTATAATTCTTTGCAGCGTTGATACCTCCCTGGGCAGCAACAGAATGTGCCCTGCGGGGAGAGTCCTGGTAACAGAAAACCTTTACATTGTACCCAAGCTCGCCGAGTGATGATGCTGCTCCTGCACCGGAAAGGCCTGTACCCACAATAATGATATCAAGCTTTTTCTTATTCGCCGGATTGACAAGTTTAGCAGTGGCCTTGTACTTGGTCCACTTTTCTTCAAGCGGGCCAGCCGGGATCTTTGAATTGAGATTTATCATAACGGAACTTTTCTTCAGGTTATTTTATGAGCAATATTAGCAGGGGGATTGAAGCAAATCCCAGAGGCAGAATAATTGAATAGATCAATGAAAGGATCCTGATTACAGGAGTCCAGAATTCGTTTTTGAGCCCAAGAGTCTGAAAGGCTGACTGCAGGGCATGATACAGATGGAAGCCCAGAAGGACAAAGCAGACCCAGTAAAAAACAACGTAGCCCGGAATAATGAAGAGGTTATGAGCCACGGAGTAGAAGTCTTCAGGATTGCCTTCAACCCACCCCAGTTTCATAAAATAAAAATTAAAAAAGTGGATCACGAGGAACACAAGGACTGAACCGCCGGTCCAGATCACAAACCTGGAAAATGCCGATGTTTCTGATTTATTCCTTACCGCATACTTCACCGGCCGCGAAAGCCAGTTCTGGATCTGGAGGATGATTCCGTAGCAAATATGTACCACGATTGTCAAAAAAAGTAAGATTTCCACAACCTTTACAGGTGGGAAGGTTGCCATAAAATGAGCAGCATTATTGAATTGTGCCGGATCATCTTTAAGCAGCAAAAGGTTGATGATGAGATGCACCGGAAGAAATATAAGCAAAAATAATCCGGCAAGTGCCATCACAAACTTCTTTGAGATGGCTGAAAATAATAACTTGTTCATCGGTTTTATACGTTTGTTTTCAGAAAGGGATAAAAGAAACAGATAAGAATCTCTTTTCTTCTTGGTAAATTTATGAAGTTTTTCCGCTTATACAAAAGATGTATGAAATGTTGTACAATATATGAAAAGGTGAAGGTGCAGTACAGTGACCTGGGCAAAGGGAATACTGTAGTCCTTCTGCACGGGTATCTTGAGACCGGGGAGGTATGGCAGCCTCTTGAAACTATACTTACGAAAAGCTGCCGGGTCCTCACTATAGACCTTCCGGGCCACGGTGGATCAGAAGTGGCAGGAGAGACCCATACAATGGGGTTTATGGCTGATGCTGTCAGGGAAGTGATTATGAGTTCAGGGGAGGAGAAAGTGCTGCTGATTGGTCATTCCCTGGGAGGATATGTCACCCTTGCCTTTGCGGAAAAATATCCGCAGATGCTGTCTGGCTATGTTCTTTTTCATTCACATCCTTTTGCTGATTCGCCCGAGGCTATTGCGAAAAGAAAAAGAGAAATAGCTGTGGTCAGGGCCGGCAAAAAGGATATGATGTACCCGGCAAACATATCGATGATGTTTGCCGAAAGAAACCTGAAATCAATGGCTGAAGCCCTGGCAAGGTCAAAAAGGATCGCATCGCAAAACTCTGCAGAAGGGATCATTGCAATGTTAAATGGAATGATGGTCAGGCCTTCAAGGATTTCCATCCTGGAAAGTGGTGTAGCTCCATTAATGTGGATATTGGGGCGATATGATCTTTACTTTTCTCCTGAAAAAGCTCTCGGCACAGTCAGGATTCCCGACAATGGCAGGGTGGTTATCCTGGAAAACTCCGGTCATCTTGGGTTCATCGAAGAGACAGATGTTGCTGCCGGACTTATAAAGGAATTTGCCCGGAGTTTAAAATGGAATCTGTAAAACCTATAAAAACTGATATCATGAAAAGGAGTTGCTGGTCAAATATGGCAGCCATAGCTGCTGTTTTTCTTGTACTGGCAGGTTGTGGTCAGCCTGCTGAGAAGCAAAAGAAAGAATCTTCAAAGATGGACTGGTGGAGTGAGGCAAGGTTCGGAATGTTCATTCACTGGGGTCTTTATTCGATACCTGCCGGAGAATGGAACGGATCTAAAGGTCATGCTGAATGGATAAGAACCACCGCTCAGATACCCCTTGAAGTGTATGACACGCTGGTCAATCAATTCAACCCGATAAAATTTGATGCTGATGAGTGGGTGCGAATGGCAAAAGAAGCTGGGATGAAGTATATCGTTATCACATCGAAACACCATGACGGTTTTTGCCTCTTTGATTCTGAATTCACAGATTTTGATGTGATGTCAACGCCATTCAAAAGGGATATCCTCGGTGAGCTCGCAGAAGCATGTCATAAACAGGGAGTTGTTCTCTGCTTTTATCATTCCATTATGGACTGGCATAATCCCGACTATCTTCCCCGGCGTGATTGGGAGACAACGCGTTCAACCGAAGGGGCTGATATGGAACGGTATATTGTATACCTGAAAAACCTGCTCAGGGAGCTGACAACAAAATACGGTTCTATAGGTGTTCTCTGGTTTGACGGTGAGTGGGAGGATACATGGACACATGAAAGAGGGGCGGATCTGTACAACTATGTTGACAGCCTCCAGCCAGGCATAATAATCAACAACCGGGTTGATAAAGGCCGTTCCGGAATGCAGGGTATGACAACATCATCAGAGTTTTCGGGCGACTTCGGAACGCCTGAACAGGAGGTGCCGGCAAAGGGCTTCCCAGGTGTTTACTGGGAGAGCTGCATCACTCTGAATAATAACTGGGGATACAACAAGGAAGATAATAACTGGAAATCACCGGAAAGTGTCATCAGAATTCTTGCTGACATTGCATCAAAGGGAGGAAACCTGCTTCTTAATATCGGGCCAAAGGCAGACGGAACTTTCCCTGATCAGAGCATTAAGAATCTTAATGAGATCGGGAAGTGGATGTTGAAAAACAGTGCTTCAATCTATGGTACATCTGCTTCGCCTTTCAGTTCACTGGCATGGGGCCGCAGTACCATGAAACCGGATGGCCGGAACACCCTCCTCTACCTCCATGTATTTGACTGGCCTGAAGATGGCCTTCTCGTTATCCCCGGAATTGGCAATGATGTACGAAAGGCATATCTGCTTGACGGCAGAGAAAAACTAAAATTTTACAGGGATGAAGGCAATGTCGTTATAAAGGTCCCTCAGAATGCCACTTATACGTCAGATAGAGTAGTTGTCCTCTTAATTAAAGGAGAACCTGATGTGTCAGATGATCCGGGCAAAAATTGACAATTTATCTTGCTTCAATATAATCACGGGCGTCAAGCAGGGTCCTGTCAATATTTTCCCAGATAGGGTAGAAGCCCTTGTTGTCAAGCATGTTACGTGCAATATATGCTTTGAGCTGGATATAAATTATCTCACCTGAGATTTTAAGGCCTTCCTGATCGCGCGGCACACCGTTCTCCTCGGCATACCTGATGAATTTCTCTGACAGGTTTTGGGCTGACAGCCATGCATCGAGCGATTTTGGATCAGAGAATTTCTTCATGGCGGAACGGTTATCTTCAGTGTATTTCATCGCGAACCTGAGGATCATCCCTGTGTTTCTTATCTGCATAAAGTACCTGGAGATACCTGTTGTATCCATAGGGATAAAAATATCCGGCATAATGCCTCCACCGCCATACACTGTTTTTCCGCCCGGTGTTGTAAAACGAAGTGAGTCAGCGAGATGAATTGAGTCGGCCTGTTCAAATTCGCCGTTCATGAACCTGTTGCCCAGATCTTCATAGTACTTATCAACTCCTTCATTGTAAGGCTTTTGAATAGACCTTCCGGTAGGAGTATAATAACGGGCGATAGTGAGCCTCATCCCTGAGCCGTCACGGAACATAACAGGTTCCTGGACCAGTCCTTTTCCGAATGACCTGCGTCCGATTATCGTGCCACGGTCATTATCCTGAATCGCGCCGGCAAGGATCTCACTGGCTGAGGCGCTCCACTCATCGACGAGTATAACCAGCTCACCCTCTTCAAATTCTCCCTCTGACGTTGCACGTACCTCTTCCCTGGGTTTGGCTTTTCCCAAGGTGAAGACTATCAGTTTACCTTCAGACAGGAACTGGTCTGCAATCATGGTGGCGGCATCCATCACTCCCCCTGAATTTCCCCTAAGGTCGAGAATAAGTTTCTTCATGCCTGCATTTTTCAATTCCTTCAGACCTTTGAGAAACTCATCATATGTGGTAATGGCAAAGGTCGAGATCTTCATATAGCCTACATCTCCGGTCATCATATATGAAACATCAATACTGAAGATTGGGATCTTGTCGCGCACTATTGTGAATGGGAGCAGCTCCTCCGTTCCCGGTCGTTCGACCTTAACATTTACTTTGCTTCCCCGCGGTCCTTTGAGCATTTTCATCACATTCTCATCAGCAATGTTTTTACCGGCTATCAGTGAGTCGTTTACATAGATGATCTTGTCTCCTGCAAGAATGCCCACCTTCTCTGAAGGACCACCAGGTATAGTGCTTATTATCAGCACTGTATCAGTGATTGTATTGAATGAAACGCCTATCCCCTCAAAATTACCCTGGAGGGGCTCGTTAGCCTGTGCAAGGTCACGGGCAGGGATATATATTGAATGGGGATCAAGTCTCCGAAGCATAACAGGAATGGCTTCCTCAATGAGTGCATTGCGGTCAACAGAGTCAACATAATCAGATTCTACAATATCAAGAATACGACTGAGCTTGTCGCCGGAAGGGGGAAAGTTGGTATACAGGCCGGCCTGCGGATGGGGCATATAGAACCCAATAAGTATCCCGGCAGCAATACCGACTGAAATTATGAGAGGAAGATAAGCTCTATTGTATTTCATCATATAATAATTTTATTCCAATGGTATGATGGAACCTCCATGAAATTTATTGTTATGCTATTGTGTTTGCGTATGCTATTCCACGGTGGGTTCCTGATTGTTATTTTCTTCGTCAATGTAGACAAGTTCAATTTCCGCCCTTTGCAGCAGTTCAAGACCCTCAGTGTTACGGTATCTTTTGCTGTAGACCACGCGCCTGATGCCCGACTGTATTATGAGTTTGGCGCATTCCATGCAAGGGGAGTCTGTAATATAAAGAGTAGCATTCTCACTCGAGTTGTTTGACCTTGCGACCTTTGTTATGGCATTTGCCTCAGCATGAAGAACGTATGGCTTGGTATCATTGTTCTCATCCTCGCAGACATTTTCAAATCCTGCCGGAGTGCCGTTATAGCCGTCAGAGATTATCATCTTGTCCTTGACAATCAGGGCTCCCACCTGGCGGCGTTTGCAGTATGAGTTCTCAGCCCATATTTCAGCCATCCTCAGATATCTCCTGTCAAACTGAGCCTGTTTTTCGCCATAAGGGTGAATAGCGTCTTTCTTTGTCATCCTCGTCTTTTTGGATTGACAAACTTAATTGATTTTGCGCTAAATCAAACGTAAATCACACCTTTTAGATAAAGTACGGCCCGGCCTGCAATAAGTGTACGGTCACCTTTCAGTGTGCATTCAAGGTAGCCTCCGCGGGCTGAGAGCTGCCTTGCCGTCATTGTTGTTTTCCCCAGGCGGGATGACCAGAAGGGCGTCAGGGTAGTATGAGCTGATCCTGTTACCGGGTCTTCATCAATTCCGGCCTGGGGGGCAAAAAACCGCGACACAAAATCGACATCATTGCCTTTGGCTGTGACTATTACTCCTCTGCTGTCAGCAGAAGCGAGTCTTCTGAAATCCGGCCGGACATTTAATACCTCAGCCTCATTTTTAAGCATTACCAGGTAGTCACTTCTGCCTGTGAAACACTCAACAGGATTAATATCAAGGCTTTTCTTAATCAGTTCAGGAAGCTGGCAGCGGGTCAGTGTATCAGTTGGAAAATTGAGTTCCAGCATATCACCTTTATGTGAGACGGATAATGAGCCGCTGTAAAGGGAATGGAAGATGACTTCTTTTGCACCGGGATTAAGATTGTTAAGCACAACAAATCCGGATGCCAGCGTGGCATGACCGCACAGGTCCACCTCCACCAGCGGGGTGAACCACCTTATCTTATAGTCAGTTCCGTCGGGTACAATAAAAGCCGTTTCAGCCAGGTTATTCTCAGCAGCGATCTTCTGCATAACATCACCCGGAAGCCAGTCGCCGGATAAGCAAACGGCAGCAGGATTACCGGTGAAGGGGCCATCGGCAAAGGCATCGACTTGAAAGACAGGTATAGATTTCATTTAAATATTTCCGGATACTTTCAATAAACGAAACTTATTGATTTAAAATTATTAATCCGTAAGATGAAATTTGGTGATATTTAACATATAAAAGTAATGTATATTAGTAATATTATGGAGCAGTTAAAAACAGCAAGAGGCACAGAGGTTTACAGGCTGACACCTGCAAGATGCAATATTTTTGTTGTCAGCAGGTACGGCAGGAGCATCCTTGTTGACACGGGTATTTCCTTTGACCGGGGCAGGATTGAGAGTGCCCTGTCAAGGAAGGGCATTGTACCTGAGGCTGTGGTGCTTACTCACACGCATTTTGACCATGCCGGAAATGCAGCATGGCTGTCGTGTGAATACGGCGCTGAGATAGTTGTTCAGGCTGCTGAAAGTGAATTCCTGGCAACAGGCGATAGTCCAATACCTTCCGGAACGGTATCAATTACAAAGGGACTTTTCGAAATCGGGAATAAGGTTTCCGCAGTCTTCAAGTATGAGCCTTGCCAGGCGGACCATGTTTTTGAAAATACTTTTGACCTCAACCGGTTCGGGATTGACGGTTATGTAATGCATACACCGGGCCATTGTGCAGGTCAGTCAGCAGTGATCATTGATGAGGAGGTCGCCATGGCAGGAGATTCCCTGATAGGGATCTACCCGGGAAAAATATTCCCGCCGTTTGCAGATGACTGCGATGAACTTTTGCGGAGTTGGCTGAAACTTCTAGATACAGGGTGTCAGACCTTTCTGCCAGGGCACGGGAAGCCTGTAACACGTGAGGAACTGGCAGAGGAATATAAGAAAAGGACCAGGAATGAATGATGAATATCAATCGGTAAATATCACGCAATCATGAGAGCTGACGGATTGATCAGTGAAATAAGGCAATATTGCCGTGAATGTGCAAGTGAAGAACTCCGCATGAAATACAGCGAGAGTCAGAGCCTGCCCGCCTTCCGGCGGGAGGGGTAGATGTCCGCCATACGGCGGACGGATATGATGGTTTACCTCACAATTTCAACCTGATATTGAGTTTTGCAAGCAAGGCTGTAAGGCCAACCATCAGCAGTGCCCAGACTATGGATCCTAAAACTACCACAAGCGGCTCTGCTGATTGCTTATAAATAAGAACTGGCACTCCTGTCATCCAGATGAGGTGATAGAGTATGTCCGGGGCCAGATATGTTGTGAGAGAGTGCTGCCCTGCAGGCTTCACGAATGAAGCCCAGCCCTTCCGGTTTTTGACATCGGCAATCCAGTAAATCAGGATGAAAACCAGGAAGCTTATGCCACAGCATATAAGTCCCCAGCTTGGGGTAGCATATATCTTGGAGATGATGAACCAGTTCCTCAGGAAGAATCCTGCAGCAATGCATAATATGCCTATGAGAATAAAAGTCAGAATGAGATTTTTTGTCTCTGCAGCAGATTTTTTTCTAATGACCAGGCCGGCGAGCATCCCGGTTAGGACTACAAAAGGCACATTTCCTTCCAATAAAATTCCCAATACTGGTTTTATCGGATCAAGGAATCCCAGCAGGTGAAGATCCGAAAGGACATTTATTATGAAAAAGAAGATGGTTACCAGGATGGTTTTAGAGATTGAGTCGCGGAAGATCAGCCATGTAAATGCAGCGACAAGGTAGCCCCAGCCTATCAGTCCGAGTATGCCCCACCATCCCGCAATGAGCCAGCTGTGGTTCCCGGGCTGTCCCGACCTGAATCTGATTATAAGGAACAGGAGGACCATGATGCCCGTCAGTCTGAGTCCGTTCTTCAGATATATGGAAGCATTTTTCGGGTAATCGTTGCATATAAGGAATACCGAAACGTACATAAGCAACGCCCAGAGGTTTTTACTCATGCCCGTAAGTTCAGGGTTGACCCTTCCGGTGTTAAGCATCAGCACTCCTATGAAAAGCAGGCTTAAAGTTCTGATAAGAATATGAAGGCTTATCTTTGAATTGGATTCATCTTTTAAAATACGGTTTGCAAGAGCAAAAGGGATAGCCATCCCGACAATAAAGAGGAATCCGGGGAAGACCCAGTCTGCCAGGCCCATTCCGTCGAAGTCAGCCGGCATATGGCCAAGCCATGAGGGAGCGACTTTCATGTTGAGGTCATTGACGAATAGCATCAGGACCAGAGTCAGTCCCCGCATGATGTCGATAGAAGAAATCCGTTTGCTGGTATCCATAATGGAATAACCTTTAGTTCAATCAAATATAGTTAAAGAGTTTTAAGGTACCCCCAACCGAACTTTTTTTCGAGCCTTTTCTGATAGAATTGGTTAAAAAATGCACAGATAGTTGAATAAAATAAGAATAAGTATGTAAATATTTACTATATTTGCACATCCTAGATTAATGCCTATAATGGAAAATTTGAATCAACTTGGAGTTATTCCTGTGGATTACGCATTGCTGAGTTCGCTTTTCAGAGGCTACAAGTCTCCGAGAAATAAGATTGCCAATCTTGAAATTGCAGGTAAGCTCATAAGGTTAAAGCGAGGCTTGTATGTAGTATCACCTGATGAGTCAGGGAAACTTTTATCGACTGAACTAATTGCTAATCACATCTATGGACCCTCTTATTTTTCCATGGAGAGTGCATTGAGATATTATGGCTTGATTCCAGAGAGCGTCCACGTGGTACGATCAATGACAACAAAAAGGTCGAGAGTTTTTGAAAACTCTATTTCAAGGTTTGACTACATCAATTGTAGTAAGGAGTATTACCCGATTGGAATAAATCAGAAAATCAGCGATGACTATTCATTCCTGATTGCATCTCCTGAGAAGGCTCTGTGCGATCTTATAGCATATACCCCGGCAGTAAGACCCAGATTTATCAATGCTCTGCTATTATATCTTGAAGAGGATATCAGACTCGATATGGAGGCTTTTTACAGGATGAATGTAAATATCTTCAGGGAATGTGCTGAGGTTGGTAAAAAAAAGAATGATTTGAATAATCTTATTAAACTATCGCAATGATGAGTGTTTTTGACCAAATGATGTCGCATTATAATATCAAGTCTGAAAACGACAGACGAAATGCAATTCACGAAGTGATTCAGGAAATAACCCTGGCAGGCCTTTACCGTGGTGGCTTTTTTGAAAAGGCCGCTTTTTATGGAGGTACTTGTCTGAGAATATTCCACTCAATGCCAAGGTTTTCTGAGGATATGGATTTCTCACTGGTGGCAAAAGTCGATTCATTTAGTCTGAAAGATTATTTCCCTGCAATAGTGGCAGAATTTAAGGCTTTGGGACGTGATGTGGTAATTACCAGGAAGGAAAAGAGTATCTTGAGTAACGTTGAATCTGCTTTTTTAAAAGATAATACTGAAATATATGACCTTGCATTTCAAACAGAGAGGGCAATTAAAGTGAAGATTGAGGTTGATACAAACCCTCCTTTGGAATTCCAGACAGAGCAAAAGCTATCGCTCCAGCCATTCTCGTTCATGACTCGCTGTTTTGTTTTACCCGATATGTTCGCTGGAAAGATGAGTGCATTATTATTCCGAAACTGGAAGACAAGAGTAAAGGGTCGTGACTGGTATGACTTCGAATGGTATGTCAGAAACCAGGTGCCTCTTGGCTTTAATCATTTGCAGGTGCGTGCCAGACAGTTTAATGGCATTGATATGACCAGGGAAGATTTTATTGATAAACTGAAAACCCGTCTCTCTTCAACTGACATAGAGATGGTCAAACGAGATGTTATTCCTTTCATCAAGGATGAGAAGGAGCTTGATATCTGGTCTAATGATTACTTTCTTCAACTTTCCGGCATGTTGAAGTTTTTATAATAAAGAAGGTCTGGTGTAGATTAACCCAAGACTTTCTTTGTTTTAAAAATAAAAAGATATAATGATTATATCTTTTTATTGTACCCGGAGCCGGGATCGAACCGGCACGGCATCGCTGCCACTGGTGTTTGAGACCAGCGCGTCTACCAATTCCGCCATCCGGGCTATTTTTTCACGCTCGGCCCTCATCCGGGCATGGTGGACTGCGAAAATATAGATTTTCTCATTACCAGCCAAATTGAGGGCCTCTATAATAATGTCACCCCTTCGGGGTTCTGTGGTATATACTATAATAATGTCACCCCTTCGGGGTTCTGTGGTATATACTTGTCTTATGATCTATAATAATGTCATCCCTTCGGGGTTTTTGCTATAGCTTTCTCTATTGCAGCCATTATCCCTTCTGTATCAAACCCGCATTCCTT
This sequence comes from Bacteroidales bacterium, assembly GCA_035530535.1. Lineage (GTDB taxonomy): Bacteria > Bacteroidota > Bacteroidia > Bacteroidales > VadinHA17 > SR-FBR-E99. Next base: position 14,238 of record DATKUS010000062.1, on the reverse strand, counting down.
ATACAACTCAGCCTGTGTGCCGTGCTCAACAAAGTAATCGGGGATGCCCATGCGGTGCACTTCAGGGGTATAGCCGTGATCAGCGGCAAATTCAAGGACAGCACTGCCAAAACCTCCCTTGATAACTCCGTCTTCTACGGTGATGACCTTCTTAAAATGCCTCATCACATCATGTAAGGCTTCCTCATCCAGCGGATTGGCAAAACGCATGTCATAATGCCTGACGGTAATTCCTTTGCCGGCAAGCTGCGCGGCAGCCTCGACCACGAAATTGCCCGGGTGTCCGATACTCAGAACGGCAATATCCTTTCCGTCGCAGATAAGTCTTGCCTTGCCCACGGTGATCTCCGTAAATGGCTGCTGCCAGTCGCATATGACTCCTCTTCCCCGAGGATACCGTATGGCAAAAGGTCCGGTGATCTTTTCAAGCTGGGCGGTGTACATCATGTTGCGCAGCTCCAGCTCATCCATAGGTGCTGCAATGGTCATTCCCGGAATATTTCTCATAAAGGCCAGGTCAAAGAAGCCGTGATGGGTGGCACCGTCAGCGCCTACAAGGCCTCCGCGGTCAAGACAGAAAATGACTTTGAGTCCCTGAATGGCCACATCATGAATTACCTGGTCATAGGCCCTCTGCAGGAATGATGAATATATATTGCAGAAGGGCAGGAGCCCGTTTGCCGCCAGTCCTGCCGAGAATGTCACAGCATGTTGCTCTGCAATACCCACGTCAAAAGTTCTTTTGGGCATTTCACTCATCATTATGTTCAGCGAGCATCCGGTCGGCATTGCCGGGGTGATCCCAACAATTTTTTCATTGGCGCGCGCCAGTTCAAGGATAGTGTTCCCGAATACTTCCTGGTACAGAGGATGTTTGGAACAGTTTTCCGGCTTGATGATCTCGCCGGTGCATTTATCAAATTTTCCGGGGGCATGAAAGACAGTCTGATTCTCCTCAGCCTTAGGAAATCCCTTGCCCTTGACTGTGATGCAGTGCAGAAGCTTTGGCCCGGGTATGGTTTTGAGATCCTCGAGGACCCTGGTAAGGTGCATCACGTCATGTCCGTCAATAGGACCGAAATACCTGAATTTCAGAGCCTCGAAGAGATTACTCTGTCTGAGGACCGATCCCTTGATACTGCCTTGTATCTGCGATGCAAGCGACTGTGCTCTGAATCCCATCTTTTTCGATCTTCCGAGGAAATGCCATAACCTGTCCCTGAACCTGTTATATGTTCTGCTGGTGGTGATGTCAAGGAGATACTCTTTAAGGGCGCCTACGCTTTTATCAATTGAAATGTTATTGTCATTAAGTATTACCAGGATATCGGCTTTTTCCTGTCCGGCATTGTTAAGGCCTTCAAATGCAAGCCCGGCTGTCATTGCGCCGTCGCCTATAACAGCTACCACTTTCCTCGGTTCGCCTTTTGCCATTGCTGCCACTGCCATGCCGAGGGCTGCAGAGATGGAGGTTGACGAATGGCCAACGCCGAAAGCATCATACTCGCTCTCCGCCATTCTTGGGAAACCGCTGATCCCTTTGTATTTCCGGTTCGTGGAAAACAGCTCTTTGCGTCCCGTAAGTATTTTGTGCCCATAGGCCTGGTGCCCGACATCCCACACCAGTTTATCATAAGGGGTGTTATAAACATAATGCAGTGCCACGGTGAGTTCTACAACGCCAAGGCTGGCGCCGAAGTGACCGGGATTAGTGCTTACCTCGTCAATTATATGCTGTCTGAGCTCATCGCTTAACCTGACGAGCTCCATCCTGTCAAGCTTCCTGAGATCAGCCGGAGAATTGATTTTATCTAATAAACGCTTTGCGTCTGACATTACATGTAAGCCATTTATGACCTCCCAAAGATACTGATATTTTGTATTTAGGTTTCAGCAGTCTTTGTACTGTTATGGTGGTAAATTATTTGGATTGTTAATTATTCATCTGACAATTAGCAACATGTTTTACCTTTTATTGTTTAATTCGCAAAACAGGAAAAGAAAAAAACAGTATCATGGTCATCCGTAAATCTATTGTACCGATATTAATGATAGCCCTTCTTGCAGGCTCATGTGTGACAGGCAGGAAGTACAATACACTCAGTGACAGAACCGACCTGCTCCTGACCGAGCGTGATTCTCTGAAGGCAGAAAATATCTGGCTGACAATGACAAACAGGGAGCTGACAACAAAGTCGAAGCAGCTAACAGAAGAGACTGACCGTATTACAGCAGACCTGGCAAAGGCGCAGGCAGAGCTGACTGAGGCAACAGATGAGCTTAACCGTCTTACCACACGATATGCTGACCTGCAGAAAGCACAGGAGGAGCTTGTAAGCGGAAGGGCGCAGGAGACGCAGCGTCTTCTGGCAGAGCTGAGAAAAGCGCAGGCCGATCTTCAGCAGAAGGAAGGGATAATGCGTGACCTTGAAATGAACCTTGACACCAAGAAAGCATCGCTCGATGAGCTTACATATGAACTTGAAAAACGAAATGCCCGCCTGACAGAGCTTGAGAAAATGCTTGATGCACAGCAGAAGGCCGTCAGGGAGCTAAAGGCAAAGGTGTCAGAGGCCCTGTTCGGATTTGAGGATAACGGTCTTTCAGTAGCCATAAAGAACGGGATGGTGTATGTCTCCATGGATGAAAAGCTGCTCTTCAAGACAGGCAGTTATGAGATCGATGCCAACGGGCGTGCTGCACTGCGCAAGCTTGGCGCCTTGCTGGAAAAGAACCCTGACATAACGATAACCGTTGAAGGACACACCGATGATGTCCCCTACAGGTCGGCTTCAGGTCAGCTCCTTGATAACTGGGATCTCAGTGTCAAGAGGGCCACAACCGTGGTGAGGGTACTGACACAGGACACAAAAATAAATCCGAAGCGCCTGGTGGCCTCAGGCCGGGGCGAATATATCCCCGTGGATGCATCGAAGACAGCAGATGCAAGGCAGAAGAACAGGAGAACGGAGATCATCCTTACTCCTGACCTGTCAGAGCTTTACAAGATACTTGAGAGCTACAAATAGTGTCAGTTGCCGTACTCTCCCAGTCTTAAATTAAGACGTGAGAGGGCTTCAATAAGATCATCTTCGGGTTTCAGGAAGTCAAAATCCTTCCAGAATTCACTGTCATACCCCGTAATGCTGCGCGAGAAAACCGAATAGACAGGTGCCAGTTCATCACGGTCAAAGCGTTCCACAGAATCTGTCTGATGGTTTGTCACTGCCAGTTCAAAGAAAACAGTGAACCGGCTGTTAAAGAGCCTGTTTTTGCCTCTTGCAATAAACCCCAGATCTCCTCTTACGTGCGACAGAAAGTATCTCCCGTCAATATTTCGGTAACGGGTACGATATCTTACATATTCAGGTCTCATTGAAAACTGCCTGGGGAGCCTTAACACAAAGGTCTCACCGGTAGTACCAATATAGGCAGGGTTTATTTCAAATTCGGCCTGGACGACAGCATTATCTTCAACGTTGATATATATCTCACCCTTCAGGAGAGGTTCTTTAACCCATTCTTTCTGTTCAAAGGCGATTACATATGCGTTCTCACCATCAATGGTAACGATATCAGTCAAATGATAATAATATAAGTTCATCGATTCCGGGTCGATAAAATCATAGATATGCCTCATGCCGTCAAGGACCATGGAGGAGCTCAGTCCAGCCTTGAGCCTGACAGCCAGGGTGTCCTTAATATCTATGGTTTCTATTTTTCGACTTCGGAGGACCTTTATCTGATCACTCAGCAGGGACCTGGCATATGGGCTCTTCCAAATCCGGATCACGGCTTCGGAATAGACCTGGGGCTCCTTCTTACGGTAGACACCCTCACGGTAAAACCCTGTAAGCAGAGCTGGAGTGGTCCCATAGTTGGATGCAATGGAAGCCACTGCTTTCCTGATAATATACTGTGGATCCTGTGCCCTGATAATTATTTCAGGTATGGGGATGAAATCCCTCTCCATGGTGATGATCATGACATTGCCCGGAAGGCTCTTTACCGGAATAAAGCGATTGATATAACCGACATAAGAAATTGAGAGAGTGTCATTCATACACTCATTCGTCACCTTCATAATGAAATCACCGTTATTATTGGTAACTGTGCCTTTGCCCCTGTGACTTATTCCTATTGTTGCATACTGGAGGGGTTCGCCTGTTTCACTGTCAGTCACCCTGCCACTTAACTGGAGTAGAGGATCTTCCGTTACTCCCGGTGGCGCCTGTATGTCGGCATTTTGTTCCCTGTAAAGGATAATATGCTTTCCGATGACAGAGTACTTAATAGTGCTGTCACCTGTTACGGAGTCTAGAAACTGATAAAGAGGTAAATCAGGAGATGGGAGGGTGAAGCTGCGATCAGGATTCAGGATCTGAGTATCATAAGTAAAGACATAACCGGTGAGTTTGCTCACCTCATTGAGAGCCCTGACAGCCCTGTAACTGTTGGCCGGCAGCCTGAGCTTTTTCTCCAGGATGTTCTCCTGAGGGTAAAGCGCCATGGTCAGTAACAAAAAACCGGCAACCAGGGCTCCTCTCTTTGTCTCAGAACCTGTCAGCCACATCAGCTCATTTTATTCTACCTGCGGGAAAGTGTATATGTGTCGCCTTCCTTCACAGAATGAAGGTTAAAGGTAGTGCAAATAACCTGAACTATTGTGTCATGAGGCTGACTCTCAAAAAGGGTAGTGAGCCTGAAGTCATTGATTGAGGGATCTGATGTGACAATATTAATATTGTATGACCGTTTAAGGTCGCTGAAGACCACTTCAAGTCTCTCCCCGTCGTAGTTCAGGGTTTCGGTGGTCCATGAAAGATAATTCTCATTGGTATTCACAGACCTGTCACCTCTGCTGCCTGACAATTTACCTACATAGCCCGGTTCGAGGGTAAGGCTGCGCGACCCGTCATTGCTGGTAAGCATAACGGTACCGGTTGAAACAAAAACTTCAACCTCATGATTCCCGTTATCCGTTATTACATTAAATGACGTACCCAGGACCCTGACCCTTGCATTTCCTGCATCAATAGTAAAGGGCCTGTCAGGATTCGGAGTGATTTCAAAAAAGGCTTCACCAGTAAGTTTCACCTTACGGTTATTACGCCCAAACGATTCCGGGTAGGTCAGATAGCTGTCGCGGTTCAGGAATGCTTTGCTTCCATCAGGCAGGACTACCTCTATATTCTTTTGGTCGATGGCGGATGCAACTGTCACTTTATCTGATTCTGCATACTCGAACAGCATCCATCCCAGCCCGAACACCACGATCACCATGGCGGCAATTCTTATCAGGGATGGCATGAAGGAGATGCTACGCACCGTTTCCTTATTGTCAGCCTCCTTAATCCTGCTGTTAACCCTGTTCCATGCTTTATCAACATCAATATTTTCCTTCGGCTTTGCCATATTTATATCACTCCATTGTTTCATTATACCTTCTTCTTCCTCCAGTAAAGTACGTGCAGCTTTTTCTTTGCCGGTCTCTTCTCCAGAGAGCCATGCAGCTGCGTCATTCCAATCCTGACCAGTCATCTTTTTTATTTCGTTATTCTTTCTCATTGCTCTGCCAGTGCTTTTCTGAATTCCTTAAGGGCTCTTCCCATGTTTGCTTCCACAGTCTTCAGAGAGACTGAAAGTCTTTCTGCTATCTCATGGTATTTCATCCCTTCAAACCTGTTCATTCTGAATATCTCCCTGCATCTGTCGGGAAGTCTTTCGAGCACCCATGCCACCCTGGCCTGCAGTTCGTTGTAATATATTGCCTCTGTCACCGGCTCTACTGTCTCTTCTGCTGTTGCTGCCATCTCACCAGCATGACGTTCTATCACTTTTTGATGCTCAATATAATGGAGACATCTGTTATGAACCGATTTGAAGAGATATCCATTCAAAGAACTTGAAATGTTGAGACTTTCTTTATCCTGCCAAAGCCTGAAGAAGAGTTCCTGAACTATCTCTTCAGACGTGTCTGAGTCTTTTAAAATTGTCTGTGCGTAACGCACCAGTGAAGCATAGGAGGACCGGAACAGGGTTTCAAATTCCCTCTTGTCACCACGCCGGATCCTCCCTATTATTTCGCTTTCACTGTTCATTCATCTCACCTGTTATGCCTTAGTGTTCTGTCCTTTCGCTGAACCTGAGTTTTCTGCTAAGTCTTTTTATGGCTGCCTCAATGCTCTGGTCAGGTTCAATCACGTTGTAATCTCCCCAGAAGTCCGGATCAGCAAATGCTGCCACTTCCTCGGTGAAGAAATCTGTAGGCCTCATTCTCTCCTTTGCTGGGAACTTCAGAACATCCTCCTCTGTACGGTCTGTGACGGCCAGCTCTGACATTGTTGTATAATTGGTGTTGAAGAGCTTTTTCTTCCAGTCGACTTTGAATTTTACTTCAGCCCTTGAATAGTTGAAGTACCACTTATTCTTTATTTCGCGATAGCGGACCAGATATGAAGTGATTTCAGGAGTGACATGCATCCCAATAGGTTTCTTTCTGATGAACATTGATGCTGCCATTTCTTTGTCGGTAAGGTTCATTGAAAATTCAGCCTGTGCAACAGCATAAGTCTCAATATCTATATATAGTTTGCCAAGATAGAGGAGTGTCGTCACACTGGCTTTCTGGGCAAAATTGATCACATAATTGGTCCTGTCGTCAATTACAACTATGTTGGCCAGCTGAAAGTCATACTGATCCAGGGCTTCTTTTGAAAGAAGTGTCTCGGGGTTTTTGACAATATCAAGAAAGAGCGATGTTGAAGGTCCACCCTGCAGTTTGAACAACACGGTGTCCATTTTTTCGACGTCATTGTTCTTTCTTCCTTTGTAGATACGTACGGCATCAAACCTCAGGTCATTCTGATACGGAGCCTTGAATACCTCTACAACGGCCTCGCCGATAGAGACATAGCTGCGGTTCTTCTTGATGGTTTCACGGTAGAATCCTGTCATCTCGTTGGGGATTGACGGATAGTTGACACTGAAGCGGTTAATCACTTCATTGAGAACCTCTTCGGCTGACAGCGGTTTGATGATAATTTCCTTAATAGGTATGAGGGCTGTCTCGAGGGCTATGATATTCCGCTGTCCGTTGGTCCTCATTTCGGAGACAGGCATGACCCTGTTTTTGAATCCTATAAATGAAAACTCGATCATTGCGGTTTCGCCTTCGGCCAATTTAAGGATGAACTCGCCGTCAAGGTTTGTCACTGTCGACACGTTGCTTCCCTGAACTGCCACGCCGGCGAAAACCAGCGGCAGATCAGTTTCGGCATCAATTACTTTACCTCTTATGGTTGTTACCTGCTGAGGATCTTTCTTCGGTTTGGCCGGAGCTGTAAGCGCAAATGCATCCCCTGCTGTAAAAATGAACAGGAGAAGTGCTGTCATTCCTGTTATTAATACTCTTTTTTTCATGACGTGATAATTTATTTGGTTCTGAATACTTTAACTGGTGTTACATCTTAAAGACCGCCTGATGCCATTATTCCCTATACAGGAAAGGAAAAAAATTGTTCATTTGCTTTAATTATGATCGCGCCATTTATAAATGCAATTTATTCAATTTTCACATACGGACTGGTCCGGGGTACAGGTCTGTATATTGAGCCGCCTGTTCCTCCTGCGGTAAACATTGAACTATCAACGCATTGTAACCTTTCCTGCCCGGAATGTGTGACAGGATCAGGAACCCTGACAAGGAGAAAAGGGTTTATGGATCCGGCGCTGGCGGATAAACTGGCGTCAGAGATTTCCGGCAACGTTCTCTCTGCATATCTCTATTTCCAGGGTGAGCCGATGATGCATCCTCGGTTCTTTGAAATAGTCAGTCTGTACCGGAATATGAATCCGGGCATTTCCACAAACGGTCATTTCCTTGACGACCGTAACTGTGAAAAGCTTATCGGCTCTGGTCTGAAAAAAATAATCATCTCCTATGACGGGGTGACGCCGGAGACTTACAGCAAATACCGGCGTGGGGGTGATCAAGCCACGGTAAAGGAAGGAATTGAGAGGCTTGCCGCAAAAGTAAAGCTCCTCCGCTCACCACTTGTTGTAGAGCTGCAGTTTCTTTTAGGCAGACATAACGAACATGAAGTCAATGAGGCTGCCAGGTTCGCCCGGTCGATAGGTGCACGGTTCAGGGTAAAGAGCATGCAGGTGCTTGATCCTGGCAGGGCAGAGAACTGGATGCCTGTTAAGGACAATAGGGGGAGATATGAGATTCAGGGCGGCGAAGTAAGAGCGGCACATACTCCGGAAAAAGGGTGCCTGAGAATGTGGGCCACAGCTGTTGTAACTATCGAAGGAGATGTAGTCCCCTGCTGTTTTGACAAAAACGCATCACATGCCATGGGGAACATTAAAGATCATACATTCAGAGATATATGGCACGGGGAGAAATACAGGGCTTTCAGAAAATCGGTTCTTAAGCGGCGTTCATCTGTGGTTATATGTAAAGAGTGCCCCCAGGGTACGCGCCTTCGGTTCAGAAGCTGAGATCCTTTCTTTATACTGTCAGTATCTCTTTTTCCTTTATATCAACAATCTTATCCACGCGGGCAATATGTTTTTCCGTGAGATCCTGGATTATCTTTTCTCCGCTCTTCTCTTCATCTTCCGGAAGCCCATCCCTGGATAATGTCTTAAGTTCGTCATTGAACCATTTACGGCTTGTTCTTATGCTGATCTTTGCAGTTTCGCCCTCCTGCTTTACCTGTTTCACCAGCTGGTGCCTGCGCTCTTCCGTCAGGGGGGGGATATTGATACGAATTACCTCGCCGTTATTAACAGGTGTTATCCCTATGTTGGCCGCCAGGATAGCTTTTTCAATGGCCCCCAGCATGGTTTTTTCCCATGGCTGTATAAGAATGCTTTTGGCATCGGGGGTATTGATGTTGGAGATCTGCGACAGTGGAGTGCTGGCGCCGTAATAATCGAGGTGAATACCGTCAAGAAGCAAAGGGTTGGCACGCCCGGCACGCATGTGTGACAGCTCATATTCAAGATGTTTGATGGCTTTTTCCATCTTGTCTTTGGCTTCTTCTGTTATAAGTTCTAGTTCGTCAGTCATATACTCAGTTTTTTACTATCACAGACAAATGTAAAAAAAATATATTTCAGAGAGTAACAAGGGTTCCGCACTTCTTTCCCGCCACAACCGCCTCCAGATTGCCTTCGCGGTTCATATCAAATACTATGATAGGCATTTTGTTCTCACTGCACATAGAGAAGGCAGTCAGGTCCATCACCCTCAGCTTTTTATCAAGAGCCTCGGCAAAGGTCAGGGATTCATATTTCACCGCTGCCGGATCTTTCTCAGGGTCAGCGGTATAGACTCCGTCAACGCGTGTCCCTTTGAGGAGAACATCACATCCAAGCTCAACAGCCCGGAGGGCTGAGGCTGTATCAGTTGTGAAGAAGGGGTTGCCTGTGCCGCCTGCAAGAATACAGACATATCCGTTACTCATGGCTTCAGATGCCTTGTCGCGATGATACAGTTCTCCCACCGGCTCCATTCGTATTGAGGTAAATACTTTAGCTTTACATCCTGCCCTGACCAGGAAGCTCTCAAGGGCAAGGCTGTTAATTACGGTGGCCAGCATTCCCATCTGGTCACCCTTGAGGCGGTCATAGCCTTCTCCGGTGCCTTCAAGGCCGCGGAAGATATTACCACCGCCGATGACGATGCCTGTCTGGCATCCTGCCTCCGTCACTTTTTTTATCTGTTTTGCATATGCTGTGAGTGTGATGACATTCAAGCCGCCCCCGTCTGAGCCTCCAACGGCCTCGCCACTGAGTTTGAGCAATATTCTGCTGTATTTCATCATAATGACCACTTTTGTGATGACAACGAAATTAACAAAAATAGATGTCCCGCCAAGGGTCAATACATAAAAAACCTCCTCTGCCTGAAAGCATGAAGGAGGTTTGTGAGGATTTTTGATGAAAAGTCTTTACTCTTTCGTCTCTTTTTTAAGAGTATCGGTTCTTAATATGTAATAAAGAGGGCAGACCCTTGTAAAAGCTGTAATAGCCAGAACAACTGTAAGAAGCAAAACGACAATGCCTAACAGATCTTTCAGGTTGAATACGAAATAACTTATCAGCAACAGCGCTGCAAGTACCAGTCTCACAATCATGTCAACGTTTCCCATGTTCTTTTTCATAGTGTCAGTTTTATTTTAATAGCAAGTTATAATTTTTTTTTATGCTGTAATTGTATTTAGAACAAGAAGAGACACCCGAACTGATGTCCCCTCTTTATTTTTTTCCGCAAAGGCGGATTTAGATGTTCAGTGTATAACGTATAAATGAAACTGCCTTGAGATCTTTGTTTTTGCTTTCAAGGTACTGCCTGATAGTCATTTTGTTGTTTTTGACAAACTCCTGATTCATCAGGGTGCTCTCTTTAAAGAATTTATTCAGTTTGCCCTGTGCGATCTTTTCAAGCATCTCATCGGGTTTACCTTCTTTGCGGGCCTGTTCGCGGGCTATCTCAAGCTCCTGGTCCAGGATTTTGGCAGGCACATCTTCTTTGTCAACTGAAACAGGGTTCATGGCTGCAACCTGCATGGCTACATCCTTATAAACCTGTGCATCCAGGCCGGCTTTGGTGAATCCTACCAGTGTGGCGAGCTTGTTTCCTGCATGGATATAGGCCTGTACCTTTGGTGCTTCGATCTTATCAAAATATGTAAGTTCAAACTTCTCACCGGTGATACCGCTCTTTTCAATCACAATGTCAGCAACTTTTTTGCCCTCCATAACTGAATTCCTGAGTGTTTCAAGGTCAGCAGGTTTTGAGCTGAGAGCGTGATCCAGAATGCTGCTGCCGAGAGCAATGAAATCAGCATTTTTGGCAACGAAGTCAGTCTCACAGTTAAGTGCGATCAGCATCCCTGATTTGCCGTCTGCAGTAACTTTTGCAAGAACTACACCTTCGCTTGCCTCACGGTCAGCGCGTTTGTTTGCTATTGCCTGGCCTCTTTTACGTATTATTTCCTGTGCTTTTTCGAAGTCGCCGCCGGCTTCTTCGAGAGCTTTCTTACAGTCCATCATGCCGGCGCCGGTCATCCTTCTCAGTTTGGCGACATCGGCTGCATTAATGTTTGACATAAATATCTTTAAGTTAAATTATTGATTTATTAAACTTCCTCTTCTGGAGCCTTTTCGGCAGGGGTGTTGTTCTCCGTTTCGACTTCCGTTTCGACTTCGGCTTTTACTACCGGTTCTGCTGTTTCGTAGTCAGCGGCATGGAATCTTGCACGGCGTCCTCCTTCATGTTGCGGAGCATCTTCCCTTTCAGTTGCAGGTGTATCCTTGTCCTTTTCAGCCTTGCGTTCATTGAGCCCTTCGTTGATAGCATCACACATGGCATTAATGACCAGTGATATTGATTTTGCTGCATCATCATTTGCAGGTATCACGAAGTCGATGTCTGAAGGATCAGAGTTTGTGTCAACCATTGCGAATACCGGGATACCGAGTCTTTTGGCTTCATGTACTGCGATTTTTTCCTTGGCTACGTCAATCACAAAAAGGGCTGAAGGCTGGCGTGTCATATCAGCAATGGAGCCGAGGTTCTTCTCAAGCTTGGCCCTCTGACGGGTAATCTGCAGTTTTTCTCTCTTGGAGAGGTTGTCAAAGGTGCCGTCAGTAGCCATTTTATCAATGGATGTCATCTTTTTGACAGCCTTACGGATGGTGGGGAAGTTGGTGAGCATTCCACCCGGCCAGCGTTCGGTCACATATGGCATGTTTACTGCTCCTACTTTTTCGGAAACAATATCTTTTGCCTGTTTTTTTGTTGCTACAAACAGGACTTTACGGCCTGATTTTGCAATCTGTTTGATTGCATTGGCAGCTTCATCTATTTTGATTGAAGTCTTTTCCAGATCAATGATGTGGATGCCGTTACGCTCCATAAAGATGTAGGGGGCCATAGCCGGATTCCATTTTCTTTTCAGGTGTCCGAAGTGCACGCCGGCATCTAATAATTCATTAAAAGTGGTTCTTGGCATTTTCTGATAATTTTTAAAAGTTTACGTTCTGTGAAGTCAATTGCAGAGTAGTTCCTTGCGGGAAGTCAATGCAATTTAGATACTAAACCTGCATCTATAATAATTGCTAATGATCTTCTAACGTTTACTGAACTGGAATCTCTTGCGGGCCTTGGGCTGTCCGGGCTTCTTTCTTTCCACCTCGCGCGGATCGCGGGTAAGAAAACCTTCTGCCTTAAGCTTGGGCTTGTTCTCCTCGTCTATTTTGACAAGAGCTCTGGAGATTGCAAGACGTACCGCCTCTGCCTGACCTTTGAATCCACCGCCGTCAAGAGTGACTTTGATGTCATATTTGTCGGCAACATTAAGAAGGTTAAGGGGCTGGAGGACAACATACTGTAGCAATTCTGACGGAAAATACTCTTTATATTCCCTGTTGTTGATAACAATCTGTCCTTTGCCGTCATTTAGATAAATCCTGGCAACCGCTGCTTTCCTTCTTCCGATAGCGTTAATAACTTCCATGCTTGTTACTTAATGGTTTTTAAATCAATTAGTTTGGGCTGCTGGGCTTCGTGTTTGTGTGCCGGGCCCTCATACACATAAAGGTTCTTGTAGATAGCATTGCCAAGACGGCTTTTAGGTAGCATTCCTTTCACGGCGTATTCAATAAGCCTGATCGGATGTTTACTCATTAAGTCATTGGCTTTGACGATCCTTTGGCCGCCGGGATAACCCGTATGCCTGATGTACTCTTTGTCGGTCATCTTGTTTCCCGTCAGCGAGACTTTTTCGGCATTGATAACAACTACGTTATCACCGCAGTCTACATGAGGCGTGAAGCTTGTTTTGTGCTTCCCCCTCAGCATCAGGGCCACTACAGATGCCAGGCGACCAAGAGTCTGACCTTCCGCATCTACCAGTACCCACTCTTTCTCAACAGTCGCCTTATTGGCTGAAACTGTTTTGTAGCTTAAGGTGTTCACTTTAGTACTAAGTTTTTAATAATTACTATGGTAAAGAAAAAATAAAACCCCTTTTTTCGGGTCTGCAAAAATACAACATATTTTTATTTCGAGCAATATGTTGTACTTTTAATTTCTTATTGGCACCATGTTCCGCAGATCCGTACATCAGGCAATACATTTCACATGCCTCGCCGTAGCCGCATTCTCAATGCCGGTTTCAATATGGCTTTTATCAGCTATCTCTATTGCCGGGGCGGTGAACTGGTTACTGAGCGGCGACCTGCGCACAAAGATCCAGATTTTTTCCAGGCGTCGTGACCTGCTGATACTGCTTTCCCTGTTCGGGATGTACCTGTTATGGCTACTGAATACCTCTGACTTTCAAGGGGCGCTTCATGAACTGAAGATAAAGCTTCCCCTGTTATTTTTTCCTTTGGTTATAGGGTCATCATTCAGGATTACCTCTGAACAGATGCGTCTCATGCTGCTCTCTTTTATTGCCGGATGTATTGTGGCTGCCGGGGCCGGCTACCTGGCACTGGCTGGATTATGGCCGGTGGAGGTCGATGACTCTCGTGACCTGGCGCTGTTCGTGCAGGCTATCAGGCTGTCAATTCTTCTTAACCTGGGAATTTTCACAGCCCTCTGGATGAGCCTTGACAGTCGTGCCGGGAGTAAACCCCTGAGGATTGCCCTCGCCGCCGCCGCCGTGGTAATGGCACTCTTTCTCTTTCATCTGCTGTCAGTCACGGGCGTGGTCATTTTCATGATCCTGATCGGAGGCACCGGCATCTACCTGGCACTGCAGCAAAGACACCGCATACTTGGCATTGCGCTCTCTGCCACGGCGGCGGCGGCGATAGCAACATCCGTAATACTGATGGCAACAACATGGACACGCCTCCGTAATCCTGCTGACCCCGGTTCAAACATCCTTAGGCAGGTAACCCTTTCAGGAAACAGTTACACCCATTTTCCTGAAGAGACCCTCCTCGAGAACGGACACCTCGTCTGGATAAATGTCTGCGTGGAAGAGCTGAGACAAGAATGGAACAGGCGGAGCACAATGAGTTATGACTCTCCTGACAGGGCCGGCAATGAGTTGAGAGTGACCCTGATAAGGTATTTGTCCTACCTCGGCTGCGCCAAAGATTCTGCAGCAGTCTCCACCCTGTCCAGGAATGATGTTGAAAATATTGAAAGAGGATTTGCAAACCCCCTATACGCCCGTCCCGGCACCCCCCGCGCAAAAGCCTATGAGC
>DATKUS010000061.1:0-12492 GCA_035530535.1 Bacteroidales bacterium | reverse complement strand
TGCCGGTGGACTGAAACTTGGGCATGCAGTTCAGAGACAGAATATCGGTTTTCATATTGTGACAGCTACCCCATCTGAAGAGGCAAAAACAGTAACGGCAGGCTTCAATACGTTATTTGCGGATGAAACAATATTGAAGACTGTCATCCGTGCCAACCCCGGGTTTCTGCTGCTGCATAACGGCACAGTAATGGCAATGTGGTCACACCGGGGAGTTCCGTCTGCAGGGGAATTTAAAGGAGACCTGAATGCCCTCTCAGTTAAGTCACATACCCGTAAAATATCAAGATTATTGTTAATATGCTCATTTTTAATTATATCTGTAATTTACCTTGTCACAAAACTTTCAGGATCAGACAATAACGAAGTACAAAAAACAAAGACGAAGAGCATTAAACCCTAAACAAAAAATTATAAGACCATGAGAAAAAAAATCGTAGCAGGCAACTGGAAAATGAATATGGACTTAAATGAGGGTGCGGCTCTTGCCAAAGCGATAAACGACCATTTTCTTACCTCTGCTCTTAAGGGGAAAGAGGTGATCCTTTGTACCCCTTTTATACATCTCGGAATTGTATCCTCCATGGTCACCGCAAAGGGTGTCAGCGTAGGAGCACAGAACTGCAATGATCATAAATCGGGTGCCTTTACTGGTGAAATTTCCGCCGCAATGATTCGCAGCACCGGGGCAGGCAATGTTATCATAGGGCATTCAGAGCGTCGTGCCTATTATGCTGAGGATGACTCTCTGCTGGCTGTCAAGACCGCTGAGGCCTTGCGCAACAGTCTGCGGGTTATATTCTGCTGCGGTGAGATACTGCCTGAAAGAGAACAGAATATCCATTTTGAGGTTGTGAAACGCCAGCTTGAAAAAGGCCTCTTTGTTTTGTCCGATGAGGATTTCAGAAAGTGCATAATAGCTTATGAACCCGTATGGGCTATTGGCACGGGTGTGACTGCCACCTCTGACCAGGCACAGGAGATGCACCATTTTATCAGGGCACAGGTGGAAAAACATTACGGGATGAAGGTGGCAGAAGATACAACCGTACTTTACGGCGGTAGCTGCAAGGCATCAAACGCTGCAGAACTCTTCGCCAATCCTGATGTTGACGGCGGACTTATTGGCGGCGCTTCACTCATAAAGGAGGAGTTCTACGCTATTGTAAACGCTTTATAAATGTCTCATATGAAGAAAGTTATCATTTCGGTACTGATAACAGTTGCCTTTCTGACAGAGTCAGTCGGGCAGGTCACAAACCAGTTCACCGGTGATGTTGACAAATTCAGAACTGAAATGAACGCATTCTTCGGGACAAATGTAAGTGAGTCTCAGAAAGCTGAGCTGGACCGATTCCTGAACCTGTGGGACAGCACAGGTTTTTCGCCTCAGTTAAAAGAGAGGATCATCAACGTGGGCAGTCAGCTTAGAGGACGAAGGTTCCGGCCGGTTCCAGCTTTTCTCAGTTATCTCCGCACAATCACTTCCTTCACGGTAACCGGCCAGAGCGAGGAAAAAACACTGATATGGCTTGCCGGCCTGAGTGAGTCAGTTTTTAATCCCCGATTCTCTAATACAGGCATCGAGAAGTTTATTGAAGTTTCAGGTAGACTCGTTTCGGATAATACCTTATATACCGCCGGATCAATAAGGTGGAAGCTAAATGACGGCACTGTGAATTTTGTACGTGACACCATTTTCAAAGTATCTGTTAAGAATGCTACTATAACATGCTTCCAGGGTAAAGACAGCACGGAGATCTATGACTTTTCCGGCACCTATTTTCCTGAGGAGTTCCGGCTGCATTGTCAGAAGGGTCTGGTGACCTGGGAGAAGGCTGGGTATGAAAGGAAAAATGTCAGGGCTACTGTTTTTAATTTTGACATTGACGTTACCAAGAGTGAGTTCACCTGTGACTCGTCATTGCTTACCCACTCAACATATTTCCGTGAGCCGGTGCAGGGTGTGCTTACTGACAAGGCTGTGCAGATACCGTCTCCTGAAAAGGCGACAGTACCGCGTTTTTCCACCCTCGAGACACGCTTTCTTATTGAGGATATTTATGAGGGAGTCAACTATGAAGGAGGTCTCTCCCTTGAAGGAGCCCTGGTAAGGGGCACCGGATTTAACTGGTTCCCGGCCGGGGTGAAACTCTACAGGAATGACACGCTATACATAAGCGTTAAATCAAAGAATTTTCTCCTGTCGCAGAAAAATATAAGCAGCAACGAGGCTTCTGCAACTCTCTACTTTGACCGTGACTCAATCTTTCATTCCAACCTGGGGTTCTCATATAATACTGCTACCCGTGAGGTGGGACTGTTCCGCACACCCAGCCCCATATCAAGGAGTCCCTATTTCGACTCCTTCCATAACCTTGACCTTTACTTTGAGCATCTCTCATGGGATATGGACGAGTCTTTCATAACAATGTCCAGAACAAAAGGATCATCTATAGGACAGGCAAAATTCGAGTCCGTCTCGTTTTACAATGAAAATAACTTCTTCAGGCTCATGCGGCTTGATGAGGTCCACCCCCTTTATCGCATCAGGGACTACGCAACATATTACGGGTCCGAAGTCTTTCCGGTAGACGGGTTTGCTAAATGGTCCAAGATGCCTGTAGAGCAGGCTACAGCCCTGTGCATTGAACTGTCAAACAATGGTTTCCTGTTCTATGACCGCAATTACAATGAGGTGACCATAAAGAAAAAACTGGATGATTACATCGAGTCGTTTGCAAAAAAGAAAGACTACGATGCAATAACCATAATGAGCGATGCCAGCGGCAAAGAGCAGAACGCTATTCTCGACCTTAAAAACTACCAGCTGACCATGAGTGGAGTGCAGGGAGTATCACTTAGCGATTCACAGCGGGTTGCCATAAGGCCATACGGGGGTAAGCTGGTGGTGGGACGTAACCGTTCAATCTCCTTTGACGGCATTGTGCAGGCTGGTCTTTTCACCATTTACGGGAAGGAATTTTCATTCAATTATGATACCTTTTATATCAGGCTTCAGAAAATAGACTCAATACGCATAGCTGTTGAGACAGATAAGAAAGATGCTTTCGGCCGACCCGTTATAAAAAGGATAAATAACATGATAGAGCTCGGGACAGCAGAACTATATATTGACGACCCGCAAAACAAATCAGGCCTACGCAGCCTTAAACAGTACCCGATCATAAATGCAGTCACATACTCCTACATATTTTATGATAAGATCGCGGGGATGGAGGACGTCTATCCGCAGAAGGACTTTTTCTTCCGGATTGACCCGTTTACTTACAACAATATTGACCATTATTCAAACCAGGATATTGCTCTTGCAGGTGAGTTTGTAGGTAGCGGCATCACTGAACCTATGAGGCAGACAATGACTGTTCAGCCTGATAACTCACTGGGGTTTTCCATGACCGTAGTGCCTGAAGGTCTTCCGATTTATAGTGGGAAAGGCTTACTTTATGATTATTTAAGCATGAGCAATTCAGGTCTCATCGGAAGCGGTAAAATGACCCATCTGACTGCCACCGCTGTAGCTGACACCTTCCGCTTCTATCCCGATTCCATGAAAACCAGGGCGCTCAGCTTCACTATGTCAGCTGATGCATCTCTAAGGTTCCCTGAACTGAACTCAGCGGATGTAGATATTAAATGGCTTACCGGTATAGATGAGTGGTATGCAGTAAACTCCGGCAAGAAAATGTTCAACATGTACGCCAACGGAACCACCATGGATGGCACACTTATCCTTAAACCTTCAGGCATGGATGGCAAGGGGGTTGTCAACATGGCTGATGCACGAATAACATCCGAAACCTTCAGCTTCGGAAATATAACCATTGATGCTGACACTTCGGACTATTACCTCAAGGCACTGAGAGGCAGCGGTTACGGTTTTGTGGCCACCAACGCCAACAGCCATGTCAATTTTAATGAGCAGCGATCATCATTCAGTCTGAATACCGACTCTTCTCTTGTCGTTTTTCCGGAGATAGAGTACATATCCAAAATGACAAACTTTGAGTATGATATGACTTCCAAGGTGCTCAATATGTGGCAGCGAGGAAGGGAATCCACCACCCTCATGCCTGCGAGCCAGCTGATCAAAGTGCCCCTTGGCAAGGTTGAAAAACCTACTTTTCTCTCAACCAACAACATGAAAGATACTGTCAAGTTTCAGTCGGGAAGTGCGTCCTATTTCCTTAAGGATGAATTTGTGAAAGTGGAAGATGTTAATTATATACCTGTTGCCGATGCACTTATACAGCCCGGCGGCGGTACACTGTTTATCGACAGAGGGGCTAAGATCCGACAGACAGACAGTGCAATTGTAGCAGTAAACAACAGACATCTTATCCACTCTGCCAAAATAAACATCGAAAGCAGTGCCAGGTACACTGGCTCAGGAAAATATGACTATGTTGATGAAATCGGTAATGTCCAGATTATTAATTTCCCGGATATCAGGGTGGACACCATGGCCACCAGTGCTCAGGGATACATTCCCGAGTCCCAGGATTTCACCCTCAGCCCTGCATTCACATTTTCCGGTGACGTTTCACTGAGGTCATCACGTGACAAGCTCAAGTTTACGGGCGCTGCAGGAATTGTAACAAACTGCAGCAACATCAATAACCAGCCGGTAAAATTCAGCTCGTTAATAGATCCTGAAAACATCCTTATACCCATTGATGAAAAACCCCGTGATATAAATGATAACCTGATTTTCTCAGGTTCATTCATAACGCTTGACTCTGCGGGAGTATACGGCACATTCCTCTCCGAGCGAAGATCATGGAGCGATAATCCGCTGGTTACTTCAACTGGATACCTCTTCCATGACAGGGGCACCGGCAAATACCGTATAGCCTCTCTTGAGAAACTCTCTGACCTGAGTATGAACGGGAATATGGTGACTTTTGACAGAAACTTCTGCGTCCTTGGCAGCGAAGGGAAAGTGACTTTCAGCACTGACTTTGACCTTCTTAAAATGGAGAGCGCAGGCAATGTGATCCATAACACTGACTCAGCCAGTGTCACCGTCAGGGCCATCCTGGGTTTCTCATTCTTCTTCAGTCCGGAAGCCCTAGCTATGGTTGCTGATGACTTCCGTTCAGTGCCAACGCTTAAACCGGTCAACCTGGCATCTGAATTCAACAGTAAAGCTATGCGTGACCTGATAGGTGTTGATGCTGCCAGATCTCTTGGTGAGGAACTGCAGCTGTTTGGCATTGTGCGTACGCTTCCTAAGGGATTCAACTATCAGCTGCTGCTCAATGATGTCACTCTGGAATGGAACCCTAATACACTGTCATTCATCTCAAAAGGAAGAATCGGTATCGGGTTCATAAACAATCGGCCTCTTAACATCTATGTTGACGGTTACGTGGAGCTTCAGCGAAAAAGATCAGGCGACCTTCTTGACATATACTTAAAAGCCAATGACGGAACCTGGTACTGGTTCTCTTATTTCAGGGGAGTGATGATGAGCTATTCATCCAATCTTACCTACAATGCCCTCCTGAATAACCTGAAAGATAACGTCAGGAAACATCCCGACTCAAATACAAAAGTGCCTTACAAATACATGATAGGACTGCAGGACAGGCTCGCCAGGTTCCTCCGCAAGATGGAGAACGGAGGATTTTCAGATGAAGAAGAATTAATTAAATATGATCATTAGCCAGTTTTCCGGCCACGATTACCGAATTCAATGACCTCCATATCACTTATCATGCCTCCGTTAATGGTGAAGCGAAGCAGGGTCATGACCTTGTGAATCCCTGTTTTTCCTGCTGAGCCGGGGTTGATACATAGCATAGCGTTAACCTTGTCATACATCACTTTTACAATGTGTGAATGGCCGCAGACAAAAATATCGGGCTTCAGGTCACTTATCAGATCACGCGCCCGGAAGTCATAACGGCCCGGGTAACCTCCGATATGAATGAGTAAAACTTTTTTCCCTTCGACAGTAAAACTCAGATACTCACTGGTTGCACTTCGCACTTCAAAACCGTCACAGTTACCCCATACAGCACGCAGCGGTTTGAATGCTTCGAGCTCTGTGATCACATCAATATTGCCGGCATCACCTGCATGCCAGATCTCGTCAACATTTGTAAAATGCTCATAGACAGCAGGATCAATCCATCCGTGAGTGTCTGAAAGTAGCCCGATCTTCATCTCTTAAAAACTTATTATCAGCGAGTGCTAAATTCAATAAATTTGTGGAAAGATGAGACATCATGCAAATATTTTATACTTCTGACGTAAATGAGACCACTGCAACATTCCGTAAGGACGAGTCAGGTCACTGCATAAGGGTTCTTAGAATGAGGAAGGGAGACCCAATTAACTTCACTGACGGAAGAGGGAGTTTGTACCAGGGAGTGATCAGCAACGACAGCCACATTATGATGGAGGCTTCATTCTCAACAGTCTTTCGTGAGTACGGCAGGAGAAAATACCGGTTGCATGCTGCCATCTCACCGCTGAAGAATAATGACAGGTACGAATGGTTTATCGAAAAAGCTGTTGAATTGGGGATTGACGAGATCACCCCGCTGATATGTTCCCGAACGGAAAAAACCAGGATAAAAAGGGATCGCCTGGAAAGCCTTATAATGTCAGCCATGAAACAATCGGTCAAGACATACCTCCCGGTGCTGAATGAACCGTTATTAATAAAAGATTTTCTAGCCAAAGATCTTCCCGGAGTCAAAATAATAGCACACTGTAACGAGTTTCCTGAAAGGAGACCTATTTCAGAAGTCGTGCATCGCGGTGAAGATGTCGTGATAATGATAGGACCTGAAGGCGACTTCAGGGTTGAAGAGGTGATGATGGCTGTGCAAGATGGTTTTGTTTCTGTTCATCTTGGCGAAAGCCGGCTCAGAACAGAAACAGCAGGCATTGCTGCCTGCTGTTCAGTCTACTTAACCAATATTTGATATCAAGCCCTTCCTGAAGAGAAATCGAAGGCCTCCCGGATACGTTTAACAGGAAGGTTATAGAATTCAGTGTACTTGCATCTCTCACAGATCACTGCAGTATACCTCGTGCCCGGAATACTGAACATCTGGCTAAATTGGCTGTGTTGAATCACCACTCCTTTCACAAGATATTTCTTGCCGCCGCACTTTGGGCATACATACTTTAGTACCGGAACTTCATTTTTCATCTTTACTGTCGTTTTGTTTTTCATTCTTTCTTGTCCTGTTTCGCCCGGACTTGCGCAGTGCCTGGTCGAGTATCCACTCTATCTGACCGTTGGTGCTGCGAAACTCATCAGAAGCCCATTTCTCAATGGCACTCAGCTTATCCGGATCGATCCGTATGACAAATGATTTCTTTTGCATACCTACTGATGCAGTGTCCCTGTGTTGATGATAGGGTTAACGTCCTTGTCACCGCACAGCACCACCATAAGATTACTTACCATAGCTGCCTTTTTCTCTTCGTCGAGTTCAATGATCCCTTTCTCAGAGAGTTGTTCCAGGGCCATCTCAACCATCGATACTGCTCCTTCCACTATCTTGAAACGGGCAGCAACCACGGCAGTGGCCTGCTGACGACGGAGCATTGCGCCTGCAATCTCCTCAGAATAGGCGATGTAGTTAATCCTGGCTTCAATTACGTTGATGCCTGCTATCAGGAGCCTTTCGCGGATTTCCTTCTCAAGCTCATCATTGACCTCTTCACCACCTCCGCGGAGAGTTATCTCAGCCTCATGACCCTCCCAGTTGTCATAGGGATACAGGCCTGCCAGCTTGCGTAATGCCGCATCACTCTGGACCAGCACAAAATGTTCGTAGTTGTCTACATCAAATGCCGCCTTAAACGTGTTTTCAACCTTCCATACAAGGACAAACCCAATTTTGATAGGGTTGCCATTCTTGTCGTTGACCTTGATAGGTTCACTGTCAAAGTTGCGCGCCCTAAGGGAAATCTTCCTCCGGACATAAAATGGCAAAGTCCAGAAAAAACCGTTTTCCTTTACCGTGCCCCTGTAAGCACCGAAAAGGACCATAACGCATGATTCATTAGGATTGACTACCAGCAGACCCGGAAGGATCAGAAAAGTCAATACAATGAAAATTACACCCAGCCAGTATATCTCGTGTACAAATGACAAGATCATGGCTGCAATCACCAGTAACCCCAGAAGCAGGAAAAAATATCCTGAAAAGGGTTTGAATTTTTTTTCTTCTTTCATGATATGTGATATTAATTTGATATCACAAAGATATTACTTTAAAATACAAAAGTCAAGTAAATCCGGAAAAAAAATTAATTTTGGCTCATGCATGAGAGACATACCGACAGGGAGAAGTACTTCAGAGAGCAGGCTCTGACCACCGGGAAACATGTTATTCCGTTTATTGAGAAGTTAATTCCGGTCAATGAAAAAATCTCTGTACTTGAGATTGGATGCGGTGAAGGCGGCAATCTCCTTCCGTTCCTTGAAGCAGGCTGCCGGCGAATCACCGGGATAGATCTCTCTGTTGCCAAAATCGATAATGCACGGAAACTTTTTTCCTCTGTCATTAATGGGGAGAATATTGAATTTATTGCAGCCGATATTTATGATTCAGGATCAATTGGCAGGTTTGACCTTGTTATGATGCGTGATGTGCTTGAACACATTCACGACCAGGAAAAATTCATCGGTTTTGTAAAGACATTCCTTGAACCAGGCGGTATTCTCTTCATTGCCTTTCCGCCATGGAACAATCCTTTCGGGGGTCACCAGCAGATGTGCACAAGCCGGGTGCTTTCAAAAATGCCGTGGATACACCTTTTACCTGTAGGAATATATCGGCGGCTGCTCAGGCTGTCAGGAGAAAGCGAAGCTAAAACCGAAGCCCTTCTCGAGATAAAGGAGACAGGCATAAACCTGGGGAGATTTGAAAGGTCAATAAAAAAAGAGGGATTTCTCATCCTGAGAAAATCCCTCTGGTTTATCAATCCCAATTTTGAAGTTAAGTTTGGTCTGCGTCCGCGTCTCCTGCCACGCTTCCCTAGAGTCATTCCAGTGTTAAGAAACTTCCTGACAACAACCGGGTACTATATTATTTCAGTGCCGCATCAAGAGCATTGATGAAAGGCTGTGCTGATAGCTTCTCCCCCACGGCTCCGTTCATCCAGTGCCGGGGTGTCAGGCGTCCCTGGCTGTACATCCTGTCCACTTCATCTGAGAAATTCTTTCCTTTCAGGAACTCATCAATCTGGAACTGGATTATCTGACCGTAAGCATAGTTAGGAAGGTATAGCGGAACTTCAATCATATGAGAATAAATGGCCAGCAGAGGCGAGTCATTTACCCCCAGTACCGGTGCAAAATATTTATTCCACACCTCTATGGCATTTGAAATTGTTTGTTCCTTCAACTGGAATGGTGTTGCATCAGGATTTTCATACAGCCATTCCCATGTTTTCATCTCAACCATACCCACACCCATGATTTCCATGAGTGACCAGGAAGCATCGAGGGTTTGGAGCCTTTCCTTTTCAGGATTATCTTCCTTCATCCCCAGGAGCATCAGGTCACGGTCCTGAAAGAGAAAAGCGGTTGCCTCAGTGAAACCGGTGTTGGGGACACCTGCCATCATATAATAATCAACATCATAAAGTGATATGGTTTGCTCAACATTATGGCCAAACTCATGAACAGCAATATTATAACCTTTATAATCCATTCCCTTGACGGAGATACGCGTTCTGAGGTGCGAGATAGAGCCTTTCATTGCTGCGCCCCAGGCATGGCCTGATCCGCGGGCAGGGTCAACAACTATCTTTTCAGCAATATGCTTTGCTCTTTCCGGTGACCAGCCAAGTGTTTTGAGCATGGCAGGCATCCCCGCATTGAAAGCGGCAGGATCAGGATAGAGGGCTGTGGTTTTTGAGGTAAGCAGGGCTTCTGGGATTGTGCTGCGCGATTTGAACCCGTCATACCATATATCATAGGGTCTCAGGTCGCGCCCCAGCCTCTCTTTTATAAGTCCGGCAAGCACTTTAAGTTGCGGTGAACTGAGGTAAGTGCCGAAAAGGGTCTCCACCTCATCCTGTGAGATCTCCATCTCACCGGAGAACTTACGGAGAATAGCCGTATTCATTTCCGGATTGTAGACATCAAGGGCTTTCACAGCTTTAAAAATATTCACCACATGTGAATAGCGGGTGTCAGGCTCGGCAACTACTTCGATCTCTGACCCGGCTTTTGTAACCTTATTCGAATAGGGAGCCCAGTCGTATTCAGGGTTGTTTACCACTACAGCAGGTATTTCCTGCCTGATGATGCGCTCCATGACCTTATAGATCATCTCCTGTTTTTCGGGACCTGCCTCCTTATCGGCATAGTTTGCCTTTATCTCATCACGAAGGTTCCAATGTGATAGAAGTACCATGTCATCTTCAAAGAGCTGTCGGCCGTCATCAGTACACAGATGCCCCATATGAATATTGTATTCAGCAATATACATCTCTGCATTGCCTGTAGCCACTGTCACTGCCTGGTTCAGTTCAGAGGGGACACGTGATACGAACTGGTCGCCAAGACGTGCCATGGCCCACTCCTCACGACTCCATCCTGCGCCAAGGTCTTCCTTCTCAGCCAGTGTGAAGTAAGGGAAATTTAAAGCTATGACGAAGGCAATCTTGTTTGCATAAAAGTCTGACTGCACGTGTGAGCCTACAGAGTAATTTCCGAACATACGGTCAATATCATCAATCTCACCAACAGAAAGATCAAGCACTCTCCTCAGGTCAAGCGTAACCTCGTTCATATTACCACTCAATGACTCAAAGTAATCGCTGATCTTTAGAAATACTGACCTCCGTTTTGCATGGTCCGCGAGGTAGTTTGCCGAAACAAAGGCTGAAAAATCATCGGCGGTGCCATCTTCAGGTCTCCATAGGGAGGCTGCATGCTTCACTCCTTTCTCAAGGAGAAAAAGGTCTGAGCCAGGCTGTGCAGTTCGGACACTTTCTATTGCTGTTTTAACGGTGGCTTCATCAATGAAACCAGCAGCCGGGGCCGTCTCTTTATTTCTTACAGGAGATGAACAGGCAGTAATGGCAGCTATCATCAGGATAAATATCTTTTTCATTTGAACATAAATTATGCATTAACAATACTATTGTACGAACTGCATGGCATAGTATTTTGCTGTCAGTTTCTCGCCGGTGGCTTTTTCAATCATTTCATTCCATTGATACCTTGCACCGGGCATGAACACGTTTTTCTTAAAATAATCACCGACAGCTTTCATATCAGCACCGGCATCGCCGGTCATTAAATTTGTTGTGACATAATGGCTAAACTGCGACGCCAGCATTTCGCCAAGGAGATAATTATGATAATAACACGGATAGAGAGCAACATGTATTTTGGTCGCCCAGTCAGGCATGTTGCGTCCTTCGGGCTTCTTCATCATCTGGTATTTCTCAACTAAATCCCACCAGAGCTGGTTGAGATCCTGGTCAGGATTCTCATACATCGATTTTTCAAAACGGTACATCACCTGTGCCCAGCGGCTGAAGACAAGCTGTTGCAGCCTGAGGGCCTTGAAGCTGTCATCGCTTATCTTCTTCATCTCCTGCTCATCAATGATGCCCATATAACTCATCCAGGCAGGATTGGTTGCCAGCCTGCCGAAGTAATTTGCAATTGCCTCGGTAGTAAAAGTATGAGCTGCATCCCTGAGCGTAAATGGAAGCGATGGATCATTGTATAAGAAGTAGACGCCGTGTCCGAGTTCATGAAGTATGGTATTCATCCAGTATGAGTCGGGCCTGATGTTGTCAAGCGTACGGACGTCTCCTGAGCGGTCAATGTCAGTGCAGAATGCATGCTGGTTTTTACCCGGCTTCTCATACAGGTCACTCCTTTCCAGTATTGCATTAACCGGAAGGCCTAAACCTGCATAGAATTCAGTTACAAGCTTCACCGGATCCTGATCTTCATAATATTTATCGAAGTCGACTGTATAGATCTCAGGAGCCTCCTGAAAATACCTGTTCTGGTAGTGCCAGGGTTTCAGATCAGAGACAGGTATACGGTACCGCTTTGAAAAATATGCATCAATATCACCCTTTAATCCGATAAAATTATCCCTGGTAAGACTGTCCAGCTCATCAAAGATGCCGGTGACATCATCAGGATTCTGACCTGATACTTCGAGGCTCATCTGATGATAGTTACTGAAGCCAAGCTTCTGAGCTATCATATTACGGTGTTTCACGAGTCTGATAACATCTTCAGCCACAACCGGTCCGATCAGTTTGTGTCCTTCCCAGGCAGCCTCGAGCTCGGTGCTGTTTTCTGAGTTACGGAGTACATCCTCTACCTCATTGTCGCTAAGCTGCTTCCCGTTTACTGAAGCTCTGAAATTTGAATACTTCTTATTTATTCCCGTCTCCATCCTTATCTGTTCAGAGATAAGACTGGTGTCTATCTGACCCTGCAAGTATATGTTATAAAGC
>DATKUS010000060.1:0-7814 GCA_035530535.1 Bacteroidales bacterium | reverse complement strand
CAGTCGCATGGTAGTCCCAGACGGCTGCTTACCGCTTTTCCGACATTCACGCCATAGAGTTTTTCATATTTCGGGACACCCCTGATGAGGCATATTCCTTTTACATAATCAAAAGGCCCGGGCATTGCGAAGCCTATACCGCGCAGTTTGAAAAGAGGAATCTTCTGAAGGACCTTTCGCAGGGCATCAGTCCATACCGTGAGAATCTCATCTGCCTCAGCCTTGTTATCCACAGGGCTTTCAGACCGTGATCCGCTAATAATAGTATGAGTATCCATATCAATTGCCACGGCTGTTATGTGGCTTCCGCCGATATCTACTCCTATTGCAATATTCTGAAAAGTGCTGCTCATGTCTTTAACTGTAGTGATTGATTTTTTAACGGCAATGAAAGTATTAATTTATATAAACAGTGCAAAATGAAAAAGAATATATGTTCTTAAATAGTTAGGAGCGGTCAGATAAAAGCTCTAATTTCGTCATAGCAAAATT
Organism: Bacteroidales bacterium; assembly: GCA_035530535.1. Taxonomy (GTDB): domain Bacteria; phylum Bacteroidota; class Bacteroidia; order Bacteroidales; family VadinHA17; genus SR-FBR-E99. Next base: position 7,322 of record DATKUS010000060.1, on the reverse strand, counting down.
CCCTCGTAAACTAATTCACAAAAAATAAAAATATTTATCATGTCAAAAGTCAACAAAGAAGATGCGCTGCTTTATCACAGTAGCGGACGCAGGGGAAAGGTGGAAGTAATTCCGACCAAGCCTTATTGTACACAACTTGATCTTAGTTATGCATATACGCCGGGTGTTGCTTACCCGTGTCTCGAGATTGAGAAGAACCCCGAGGATGCTTACAAGTATACTGCCAAGGGGAACCTTGTGGCAGTCATATCAAATGGTACTGCGGTGCTGGGTCTCGGTGACATAGGGGCTCTTGCAGGAAAACCTGTCATGGAAGGTAAGGGCCTGCTTTTCAAGGTTTTTGCAGACGTTGATGTGTTTGACATTGAAGTTGATGAAAAAGACCCGGAGAAGCTTATTGAGATATGTGCCAAGATATCTCCCACTTTCGGCGGGATCAACCTGGAAGATATCAAGGCTCCGGAGTGTTTTGAGGTTGAGACGCGTCTCAAGGCGATGCTTGATATACCTGTTTTTCATGATGACCAGCACGGCACTGCTATTATTTCAGCTGCAGGGATGCTGAATGCCATGGAAATTACCGGGAAAAAACTTTCTGATATTAAAGTTGTTGTCTGCGGTGCCGGGGCTGCTGCCAACTCATGCTCCCGCCTCTATACTGCCCTTGGCGTCAAGAAAGAAAATCTGGTGATGGTTGACAGCAAGGGGGTTATTAACAGCAAGAGGAAAGATCTCAATAAATACAAACAGGAGTGGATAACATACAGGGACATAAACACTCTTGCAGAGGCAGTCGACGGTGCTGATCTCTTCCTGGGGCTCTCCGTTGCCAATATGCTGAGCAAGGAGATGTTGAAAACCATGGCCCCCAATCCTATTGTTTTCGCTATGGCCAATCCCAACCCGGAGATAAGTTATGAAGACGCAATGTCTACGCGTGATGACCTGATCTTTGCCACCGGCAGGTCAGATTATCCCAACCAGATTAACAATGTGCTCGGGTTCCCGTTCATCTTCCGGGGAGCGCTTGATGTAAGGGCTTCTACAATAAATGAAGAGATGAAGCTTGCCGCCACCAAGGCCCTGGCCCAGCTGGCGAAAGAACCTGTCTCTGAAGCTGTATGCAAGGCTTATAATGTAAGCAAGCTTGAGTTTGGCAGGGAGTACATCATTCCAAAGCCAGTTGACCCAAGGCTCATTTCCAGGGTCGCTTCAGCTGTTGCGAAAGCAGCTATCGATTCAGGGGTGGCAAGACTCAAGATTGACGACTGGGATGCATACAGGGAGGCACTTGACAAGAGGACTTCCGAGCATATCAACAGGATAGCACAAATAACCTGCCTCTAGCTTGCAGACCATAAAACAAGGGCCGCCTTTCGCCTTCCGGCGAGGCGGCCCTCTCATTTACCCTCCTCACTAAAACTATCAACCTACTATGCCCAAACTCTGAAAAAGCATAGTTTATCTTTCATCATAATGATGTCATCTTTGTCTCATACATTGTCAGAATGAGTGCTGAGAGCTGATCCACAGTAAAACTGTGCCTGTTGAGTGTTACATCGAACAGGAAGTCAAGAATCACCGGTTTCTTGTCAAGAAACTCAACAATCAATTTATGACGCTTTTCATCGGTTTCAACAACATACTTTTCCGCCTTCTCTGCCAGCATCCCCTTTTTCTTCATCACATTCTCAATCCTCCAGTAAAGAGGAGCTACCAGCCTGACATGCAATGCCCTGACCAAATCGCGTGTAATTGACGCGCCGCCCCTTCCGATGATAACCACATGCCCCTCACGAGCCATGGTCAGTACTACCTCCTTTATTGCTTTCTTTACTGAACTGTCCGTCACAAAAGAACCCGAGAACGCCATTATCATCTCAGACATGTCAGTCATGGAGAGGCCCTGATAGTAGGTCTCAACCCTCTGGGTATCTGTTCTGAGCTCATGCGCTGCATGATAGATAATATCCTTGTCAACCCACCTCCATTTTGAAGTGTTGTATTTCAGATTCAGCCGTGCCACAAGTGATGCCGCTACTTCCCTGCCGTCACAGCCTGTCAGACGTGATATTGTGATTATCGGACCCGCCTGGTCAAAAGGCCTGCCAAGCATCTCTGCCCTGTAGCGCGAATCGAAATAATCAAATATCTTCTTCATGTCCAAGGCATTATCACCCACATGTAACAATTACACCTCTGGCAGAATATGCAGGTATAAATTTTTACAAAAAATAGGCAATTCTAATCAGATTATCAACTTTCCGGGGCAAAAAAATAAAAAAAAGCCGCTTAAAGCGGCATTTTCTTTGAACATTCTTCTTCAACCTCCCTGACAGTCTTAGGTTTGGGCTTTCCAAGCAGACGGCATCCGTCTTCAGTGATCAGGAAATTCTCTTCATTCCTTATTCCGCCAAAATTTTTGTATTCCTCCACCCTGTCATAATTTATAAAGGCGGCGTTATGATCCTTCTTCCTCCACTGGTCAATCAGCTCTGGAATGAAGTATATGCCGGGCTCAATGGTGAAGACAAATCCCGGCTCCAGGGGCCGCCCGAGACGAAGCGACTTTATCCCGAACTGCGTTGGCTTCGGATTTCCATCCCATCCTACATAAACCTCTCCGAGATCCTCCATATCATGCACATCGAGCCCCATCATGTGACCCAGTCCGCATGGGAAGAATAAGGCATGCGCGCCGGCTTCAACAGCACCGTCGACATCGCCCTTCATTATTTTCAGGTCTTTCATCCCTCTTACAATCACGCGTGCTGATTCAAGATATACCTCTCTGAAAGGTATTCCGGGCCTGAGCATCTCTATAGCCCTGTTATGACTTGCAAGTGAGATGTTATAAATGTCACGCTGCCGCTCTGTAAAGTGTGGGTCGACAGGCATGGTGCTTGACAGGTCGCCGGCATAGCCCAGTTCCGTCTCCGCCCCTATGTCAAGCAGGAACATCCTGCCCGTCTCAAGGGTATTGCCGTGGTAATGATTGTGAAGCGTCTGACCGTTTATTGTGGCAATAACCGGGAAGGCTATCTGTCCGCCCGAGGCTACAGCCAATGCCTGCACTGCGGCGGCAATCTCGCTCTCCCTGACTCCCGGTCTGACCATGCGCATGGCGGTCCGGTGCATGTCAACAGAAATGGTAACGGCCCTGTCTATTTCGGCTATCTCTTCCGGGCTTTTATGGTTGCGCTGGTTAACAACGCCCATTATCAGTTCAAAGGATGCCTCGCTTTTGGCTTCGGCGGGCAGGATTCCGAGCAATTCAAAGAGTTTAATTTTATTCTCAGGCCTGTACGGTGGGAGAAAATGAATTTTCCGTCCCTGGCTGCGGGCTTTTTCAAGAAGCTCATGAAGCTTTGCAAGGGGCGCAGTATTCTTCACCCCCGGTGATGCTGAACGTATTGCAATAGTGGGCTGAGGTCCCATCCAAACGAAATCCTCCACGGTAAGATCATCGCCAAAAATTGTCTCCTCACCTGAATCACAGTCCATTACCCCCGCCAGCCCGGGAAAACTGAGACCGAAAAAATAGAGGAAACTGCTGTCCTGCCTGAAATGATAGGTATTGTCAGCATAATTCATAGGACTCTCATCATTACCCAGGAGAAGGATAATGCCTGAACTGACGCTTTTCTTCAGCAGTGAACGTCTCTGGATGTAAATTTCCGGTTTAAACATGGCCTGTTATTTTTTATCTGTTGGTTAAAAATCTTCGTATTCCGTCCTGCGGATGATCTCATTCTGCAGGTCCTCACCGAGGTTATTGAAGTAGTCGCTGTAACCGGCTACTCGCACAATTAGATCACGGTAAAGTTCCGGGTTCTTCTGGGCGTGACGCAGGGTCTCCGTATTTACCACATTGAACTGGATATGATGGCCGTCAAGACTGAAGTAACTGCGTATCAGCGCTGTCAGCTTCGGGTAGCTATCCTCATCCTCAAAGAACTCAGGTGAGAACTTCTGGTTGAGAAGAGTGCCGCCTGTACGCAGATGATCAATTTTTGATGCTGATTTGATCACTGCAGTGGGTCCCTGCCTGTCAACTCCCTGGAAGGGAGATATTCCTTCTGAGAGAGGCACAAAAGCCTTGCGACCGTCAGCCGTGGCACCTGTGACATTACCGAAATAGACATGCGAGGTGGTGGGAAGCATATTAATGCGGTGAATACCTCCTCGTGGCGTAGGCCTGCCGTTTACTGCATCATAAAACATCTCAAAGACCTCCACAGCCTGCTGATCGGCATATTCATCGTCATTACCGTATTTGGGAGTGTTGTAGATCATTTCATATTGCATCTGCTCATACCCCTCAAAGTTTTTTGTCAGGGCATCAAGCATCTCTCTCCAGCTAAAGTTCGCCTTTTCATAAATATTGAACTTTATAGATGTCAGAATGTCGGTGATGCTCCCAAGTCCAACTCCCTGAATGTAGGTAGTGTTATACCGCGCTCCGCCGGCATTGTAATCCTTGCCGTTCGCAATACAGTCCTCAAGCAGCAGCGAGAGGAAAGGCACAGGAAGATGATTGGAAAAAGTCTTTTCAATGACATTGTTGCCACGGACCTTGATATCGGCAAAGTGTTTTACCTGTTGCCTGTAAGCAAGCATCAGATCATCAAATGATGCAAACTCCGAAGGGTAACCTGTGTTGAGGCCTATCTGAACCTTTGTCCGTGGATCAAAACCGTTATTGAGTGTGACCTCCAATATCTTCACAAGGTTAAAATAACCTGAGAGCCAGTAGGATTCAGTGCCAAATGCTCCTGTCTCCACGCAACCGGAGGCTCCTCCGTTACGTGCATCAACAATGCTTTTGCCCTGTCTGAGGAGCTCCTGGATTATTGCTTCAGTATTGAAGCATGACGGTTGTCCGAAGCCTGTGCGTATTATATCAAGTGCCTTGTAAACGAAAGCGTCAGGGTTCTTGCGGCTTATTTGTACCATGGAGCTTGGCTGCAGGATGCGCATCTCCCTGATCACATCCAGGAGTATATAAGTCATCTCATTGACAGCATCGGTGCCATCAGGTTTTACTCCTCCCAGGTTGATGAGACAGAAGTCGGTGTATGTATTGCTCTCCTGTGCCGTGACGCCCATTTTTGGAGGAGAAGGATGGTTGTTGAACTTCACCCAGAAACATCCGAGGAGTTCATAGGCATCTTCCGCATTCAGTTCTCCTTTCTCTGTCTCGCTATGGTATACAGGCCAAAGATGCTGATCAAGACGGCCGGGATTAAATGAGTCCCACGGGTTCAGCTCAGTCACAACGCCAAGATGAATAAACCAGTAATGCTGAAGCATTTCATGAAAAGTTTCCGGTGCATGAGCAGGAACTCGTCGGCATATAGCAGCCATCTTCAAGAGCTCACCACGGCGTTTTTCGTTTTTTTCTTCCGAGGCCAGTTTATCAAGCTCTCCTGCATGCCTTTCAGCATACATCATTATAGCATCACAGGCAATATCCATTGCTTTCAGCTCCTCAACCCTGTCATAGGCGTCAGGATCATTGTAGAAATCTATCTTACCCAGTGCAGCCTTTATCTCATCCTTAAGATCAAGGAACCCTGTACGAAACATCTTATAACCCAGAACGGTATGACCCGGAGCCCTCTGCTCCTGGAACTCGGTGAAAATGCCAGCCCTGTAAGCATTCAGCCACTCCGCAGTCATTCTCTCCATGATCCTGTCACGGTTGCTTCGGCCTTTCCAGAATGGAATGATCTCTTCTTCATATATTTTTTTAACCTCGGGGGAGACTTTAAAGAAGACCTTCTCGCGACTGTCAAGTATTTCAAGATCCTTTAAAGAGTGGAGGCTGATCTCCGGATACGTGGGAGTAGCTTTCGGAGCCGGGCCTCTCTCGCCAACGATAAGTTCGCCTTCATTGATGCAGATTGTCTTGTTCTTCAGAATGTATTCAAAAGCGCGTGCCCTGGTAACAGGCACTGACAGGCTAAGGGCCTCGTTACTGGCATAGAAGTTTGTAATCAGTACAGCCCTTTCTGCAGTCAGTGTTTCCACTGCATTTAGGCTCTGTTCTCTGAGCTTCAGGACTCTTTCAGTCATTTTCATATCACTATAATATTATTTTTTTATGTGTCTCATCCGCCCTTTTTGACGCGGATGCCTAACGGTTTAAGAATCTCAATATAATCCTCCAGGTAACCGTTGGAAATCTGGTTGATGTCTGCCATGCGGTCAGGAAGATCAAAACGTTTGTATTTGGAACTGCCGGTCTTGTGATATGGAAGAAGGTTTATAACCCTGATCTTTTTTGTCTTTCGCTGATCAAGGAACATCCGCAATTCTTCCATGAACTCCTTACTGGCATTCAATCCGGGTATTACGGGTATCCTGACCTGAACCTCCGACCCTGCGTCAAGGAGCATATCAAAGTTGGAGAGGATCAGCTCATTGGTCACCCCTGTATATTTTCTATGTACAACAGGATCAAGGTGTTTAATGTCATATAGAAAAAGGTCTGTGAAAGGCAGTATTGCCATGAACCTGTCTGGGGATGCATACCCCGATGTATCCACGGTAGTATGAAATCCTGCTTTTTTCAGTCCTTGCAGGGTTTCGAGAAGGAAATCAAACTGCAAAAGCGGTTCTCCTCCGGAAAAGGTGACTCCGCCACCTGACTGTTCCATGAATACCCTCTCTTTTTCAGCTTTGGCAATTATTTCAGCCGGTGTATATTCCCTGCCTACGAGCTCCATGGTCCTGAATTCACGTTCACCCACGCGGTCTATTCGCTCAACGGACACCTGCTGCGGATCCTTCCCTTCAGGATTATGGCACCACCAGCAGTCCAGCGGGCAGCCCTTCATAAAGAATGAGACCCTGATTCCGGGGCCGTCATGAATTGCATATCTTTTTATACTGAAAATCAAGCCTTTCATAGCTGAGCAAAGTTTTGATAATTACAAAAAATGGAAGCCGGACTGCCCTGCAGTCCGCAGTGAAAGGCTAAATATCATAGAACATAAGGCAGTGATATAGTCTGCGTCCCAGACGATTCATCATAAACCTGTGTTCAAGTCCCTGTATCATAAAACGAATAATGCCGAAAGATACAAAAAATCATTGCAGATCACCATTACAGAACATTTTTAATTTGATTAACAAAAGTTTAACATAAAATCAATGCAGCAAGAAGGGGGTATTCCGGTCTTTACTATGAAAAGAGAATGAAAAAGGACAGTTTCATTCCTATTCATTGGACAGTTTTAAGGACAGTTTTAAGTATTAACTAAATCGGGTTAGTCATGAAAAGAATTATTTTGGCAGTTATGTTTCTTGCCTGTGTG
>DATKUS010000059.1:0-4303 GCA_035530535.1 Bacteroidales bacterium | reverse complement strand
CGGTGAAGATAAAAGAGGCTGTGCCAGCTGATATCGCCGGCGACGACTACAATAATATAATGTTCAGGATCCTCGCTGACCGGTTTGCAGAGGCGGCAGCAGAGTGGCTGCACCGTGAGATAAGGGTTAAACACTGGGGTTATGCTGCCGGTGAAAAGCTCACTGCTGAGGAACTTTTCAAGGTAAAATACCAGGGTATCAGACCTGCTCCGGGCTATCCCGCCTGCCCTGATCATACCGGCAAGCAGCTTATTTTTGACCTGTTGAAGGCGCCTGAGACTATTGGCGTGACGCTTACCGGGAGTTTTGCCATGAACCCTCCGGCATCGGTTTGCGGTTATATCTTTGCGGGCAAAGGCTCTTCTTACTTCAATGTGGGCAGGATTGACAGAGACCAGCTTGAGGATTATGCCAGCCGGCAGGGTATTGCAGTTGAAGAGGCTTCCAGATGGCTGGCGCCTAACCTTTAAAACAGAGAAATGAAAGGACCAACAGTAATAGATCTTATTAACAGTTCAAAAAGACCGCTCTTCACCTTCGAGCTGCTCCCTCCGCTCAAGGGGCACAGTATTGATCGCATATACCATACAATTGAGGGTCTGATGGAATACTCTCCGGCATACATCAACTTCACCTCCCACCGCAATGAAGTGGTGCTGATGGAGAGGCCTGATGGCCTGATGGAGAAGAGGGTGACTAGAAAGCGCCCGGGGACCATCGCCCTGGCTGCCGCGGTGAAATACAAATACAATGTCAACGTGGTGCCGCATGTGCTCTGCGGCGGGTTCACCAGGGAGGAGACGGAGAACGTACTTATTGAGATGAATTTTCTGGGCATCAATGACGTTCTTGCCCTGCGCGGCGATCCGCCGAAGGGGAGCAGGGTGTTCCTGCCGGAGAAGGACGGTCACACATATACCAGTGACCTGGTGAAGCAGATAAATGACATGAACACGGGAAAATATCTTGACCCTGATCTTAAGAATGCATCACCCACCTCTTTCTGTGTGGGTGTTGCAGGGTATCCCGAGAAGCACTTTGAAGCTCCCAACCTGAAAACCGACCTTCTCAACCTGAAGCGCAAGGTTGATGCCGGCTCTCAATATGTGGTCACACAAATGTTTTTTGACAATGCCAGGTTTTATGCTTTCAGGGATGCCTGCCGTGCGGCCGGCATCACCGTCCCTATTATTCCGGGTATTAAGCCTGTGTCTGCACTCAATGACATGAGCCTGCTGCCGCAGACATTCCATATAGACTTACCTGAAGAACTGGTGCATGAGTTTTCAAAGTGCAAAACCGATGAGGAGGTGCGTGAGACAGGAATAGCATGGGCAACCATGCAGAGCAGCGACCTCCTGAAAAACGAAGTGCCGGGGATACATTACTATACCCTCGGCAGATCGGATAATATTGCACGGATAGTTAAGGCTTCGTTCTAAAGTCCGAAGGCTTTCTTAATCTCACCTACCTTGTTGAGTTCCTCCCACCTGAATAGCTGAACTGTTATCTTTTTGTCAGCCTTGCCGTTGAATGACCTGAACACCTTTTCCATGGTGCGGGGTTTGCGTCCCATGTGACCGTAGGCTGCAGTCTCGCTGTAGATGGGTTTACGGAGCCCGAAGTTTTTCTCAATTATTGCCGGGCGCAGGTCAAAGAGTTTTTCGATTTTTTTGGCAATCTCACCGTCGCTCAGTTTTACGGTGGAGGTTCCATAGGTGTTTACATATAGACCTACCGGTTTTGCTACGCCAATAGCATAAGAGACTTGGACCAGTATCTCACTGGCCACGCCTGCGGCAACCATGTTCTTGGCAATATGACGGGCTGCATAAGCAGCAGAACGGTCAACTTTTGAGGGGTCTTTACCGGAAAAAGCACCGCCGCCATGAGCGCCGCGCCCGCCGTAGGTGTCGACGATGATCTTGCGTCCTGTAAGCCCACTGTCGCCGTGGGGGCCGCCGATAACAAACTTGCCCGTGGGGTTGACATGAAATTTGATTTTGTCAGTGAAGAGGGCCTGTACCGATTTGTTAAACTGCGTCTTTACCCTCGGAATCAGAATGTTTATGACGTCCTTTTTGATGGTCTCGAGCATCTTCTTCTCGTCCTTGTCAAAGTCGTCGTGCTGTGTAGAAACCACAATGGTGTGCACCCTTTTCGGAGTGTTGTCATCATTGTATTCTATCGTCACCTGCGACTTTGAGTCAGGCCTTAGGTATTTCATCACCTTGCCTTCACGGCGGATTTCGGAGAGCTGATATACAAGCTCATGTGCAAGGTCAAGTGAAAGGGGGAGGTAATTTTCGGTTTCATTTATGGCATAACCGAACATCATCCCCTGGTCGCCGGCGCCCTGGTCTTCCTTCTTTTTGCGGACGACGCCCTGGTTGATATCCGGAGACTGTTCATGGATGGCGGAAAAGATGCCGCACGAGTTGCCGTCGAACATGTATTCGGCTTTGGTGTAACCGATCCTGTTGATGACATCCCTTATTATTGACTGTACGTCGATATATGTTTTGGTTTTGACCTCACCGGCGACGACCACCTGGCCTGTTGTAACGAGAGTCTCGCACGCGACTTTTGAGTCGGGGTCCCAGGCAAGGAAATTATCAACCAGTGCATCCGAGATCTGGTCGGCAACCTTGTCAGGGTGGCCTTCGGAAACTGATTCAGAAGTAAATAAATAGCTCATGTCTTTGTTTTTAATGTTTAACAAAGGCGGCGACGGATTGTTGAAAAGCAGCGGAGGGAAACCGTTTTAGCATTTTTTTCCGTGGTTGCAATCAGAACAAATCCTTCCACCGTCGATAACGGGGCAAAAGTAATAAAAAATCAGAGTATTCTGATAATAACACCGTTTTGCGTTACCTTCTCAGAAATTTGACATCACTAAGGTGATAATCAAGCTTATATGTCTTTTTAACTTCACCGGAAGAGACATTGATAAACACTACTTCGTCATCAGCACTGACTGTGATATAGCAGTTTGTTTCCTCATCATACCCTGCTATGCAGACCTGGTAATATCCAAGATCATTCACTTGTTTGTTGCTTATCTGTTCTCCGGTGCCGGGGTCATAAACCTCAATATAATTCGCGCCGGTTTCCGGATTGTAAGTCAGGGCAATTATTGTCTTTCCGGCAGGATTGTAAACAAGGTTATTGAGAGGTTTGCCGATATTAACTGTCTTAACTATGCTGCCTGTTGAAGGGTTTATAAAGATCAGCTTATTGTCAGCCCGTTCCATGACGTAAAGATTCTCCACCGGATCATAGAAATGACTACATACATAAACTCCATCTCCAAGGTCAAGTTCAACGTTTGTGAGAACTTCTCCGGATTCCAGACTGGCCCTGAGAATGTAATTATGAAAGACTTGCAGGTTGGCATTATTGGAGCTGTCAGGGTCATCGATGTAAGTGTAGAGGCCGTATCGGCCTACCAGAAGATTATTTTCGCTGTCTATCACCGCCTGTGAGACATGGCCGGGCAGCTTAAAGGATTTTATTATATCACCTGTTTTGGGGTATGTCAGTCGGAAGACCGTATCACAGTCGACATATCCGTAACCGCCGGTTTTGGGGTCATAGACCGTTGAGCCTACAACATAGCAATTGATGGGAGTGGTGTTAACCAGTCCCGAATCAAGGTTGATGCTGACGATCTCACTTCCTTTGGATGACTTGATGCCTGTCAGCATTAAACCACCACGGGTTGTACTGTCTGAGGGATGCTTTGAGCATGAAACGAAAATCAGAAATAGGATTCCAGTCAAGATTATCGGGTGTCTCATAATACTAACATTTAGAACTTGTAATAATTGTTTACAATAATTTTAATTTTTTCAGGAGGGAAGAACCTGGTCATGAAATCATTGTATTCATAAAACTTCTCATCATTTAAGTAAAAGATCTTTAAATCTCCATCTTTATTTACTAACCACCAGGTAAACAGAAATCCTCTGATATAAAAAACAAAGTACTCATCTAAAGGTCTGATGATATCTAATTCTTTCACATAAGATCGGGTAGTATCATATTCGCTTTCAGGCATAATAATGCTGCATGGCAGATACTCTGTGCAGGAACATGTTGCATAATATTTGTCTGATCTGTATATGATTATGGAATTAAAGTTCGTTTTCCTTTGAATTTCAATATACTTCAAAATATTCTTACCAGACATATATTCGGAAACCTTAATATCTAGATCAAACATTGGAATGATAATAAAATTAAAATCATCAAAATCCCGCTTTTTATCTTCGAGCTTATAAAATGTTGAGTGTTCATTTAG
>DATKUS010000058.1:0-17706 GCA_035530535.1 Bacteroidales bacterium | reverse complement strand
CCACAGACACCCTTACTGCGAATTACCTGAATGGCAGGCTGAAGATAAAGACACCTGCCGGGCGCAGAAAAGGAAACGGCAAGAGTCTGACTATTACAGGAGCCAGGGGCAACAATCTGAGGAGCGTAAGCGTCACCTTTCCTCTTGGCACCTTCATTTGCATTACAGGTGTTTCGGGGAGCGGCAAGTCTTCGCTTGTCAATCATACGCTTCATCCTGCGCTGGCACGGAAACTGCACGGGGCTGGCAAGACCCCCCTGGCGCATGATGAGATACTGGGCATTGAACACATTGACAAGGTGATAGAGGTGGATCAGGCGCCTATAGGACGCACTCCCCGCTCAAATCCTGCGACATATACCGGAGTCTTTACTGACATACGCACCCTTTTTGCCATGACTCCTGATGCAAAAGTCAGGGGCTTCGGCGCCGGCCGTTTTTCATTTAACACAAAGGGAGGGAGATGTGAGGGCTGCGAGGGAGCGGGGGTGAAGACCATAGAGATGAACTTCCTGCCTGATGTTTACGTTATGTGTCCCGACTGCAGTGGAAAGAGGTACAACCGCGAGACGCTCGAGGTAAAGTATAAGGGCCGGTCAATAAATGATGTGCTTGAGCTTACTGTCAATGATGCAGTAGAATTCTTTAAGGGTATCCCTTCGATATACCATAAGATCAAGACTATACAGGATGTGGGACTGGGATATATCAGGCTCGGTCAGCCTTCAACCACGCTTTCCGGGGGCGAATCGCAGAGGGTGAAGCTGGCAACTGAACTTGCTCGGCGCGATACGGGCCGCACCATGTACATACTGGATGAACCCACAACAGGACTTCATTTTGAAGATGTTAGAGTCTTGCTTGAAGTGCTTGACCGCCTTGTTGAGAGAGGAAACACCGTCATCGTCATTGAACATAATATGGACGTGATAAAAATGGCGGATCATATCATTGACCTCGGCAGGGAAGGCGGACGCGGAGGCGGTGAAGTCATGTTTGCAGGCACACCCGAGGAGCTTGCAGCAGAGAGGGACAATTACACAGGAAAATTCCTGAATGCGGAACTGAAAAGATAGAAAAGATTATATTTGAACATGCTAAATACACTACCGATGGACGAGACCACAGACCTTATCAAGGAAGCTTTTGAACCAAAAACATGGAATGAGATTCACGTGACTGACTCATGGAGGGTCTTTAAGATCATATCTGAATTCGTTGAGGGATTTGAAAAGCTGTCACGTATCGGACCGAGTGTGGCCATTTTTGGTTCAGCGCACACGCACTTCAACAATAAATATTATAAGCTTGCCGAGGAGATTGCTTTCCAGCTTGTTCATAAGGGCTATGGGGTCATTACCGGCGGCGGTCCCGGCATCATGGAGGCTGCCAACAAGGGAGCCAAAAAAGGCAATGGGAAGTCGGCCGGAATAAACATTGATCTTCCGTTTGAACAGAAGCCCAACCCGTATATTGACCGTGACAAGATCATCACATTCGATCACTTTTTTGTGCGCAAAGTGATGTTCATGAAATATGCGCAGGGATTTATTGTGCTGCCTGGCGGATTCGGCACTTTTGATGAGCTTTTTGAGGCTATCACTCTGATCCAGACAAAGAAGATCGGGCGTTTCCCGATAGTGCTTGTTGGAGAATCCTACTGGTCAGGACTGTTTGAGTGGGTCACCAATGTAATGCTTGAGGAGGAACATAACATTTCACCGGATGACCTGAATATATTCAGGATGGTTGACACTGCTGAAGATGCTGTGGCTTACATTGACCAGTTCTACTCGAGGTATCTGCTGAGCCCCAACTTTTGATCTTCAGGGTTCACCTGGCTCTGGCTTTTGTCTGGAGGTCCATCTCGCGGCCGTGATCTTTCTTTTTGAGATCCTCGCGCTTATCATATTGTTTTTTCCCTTTTGCCAGGGCTATCTCAATCTTTGCAAGACCACGGTCATTGATAAACATCTTTGTGACGATGATTGTCAGCCCGGTCTCCTTTACCTTCCGGTCCCATTTGCGCAGCTCCTTTTTCGTCAGCAGAAGCTTTCTTTCGCCAACAGGATCATGGTTGTTGATGTTACCCCAGTAGTACTCGGAGATATGCATTCCTATTACAAACATCTCTCCGTTTCGGAAGGTGCAGTATGAGTCGGTGAGATTGACCCTCCCTTCACGTACTGATTTGATCTCGGTCCCGGTGAGTTTGATACCGGCAATGAGCTTCTCAAGGAACTCGTATTCATGAGAGGCCCTTCTGTTTTTGATAACGATATTGCTGTTGTCCCTTCTCATTGCATCTTTCAGGCAAAGAAGGCGAAGTAAATTGTCTCTGTAACTTTAGAGAGGACTATCTGCAAAATACCAATAATGATAACCATTGAGATAACGGTGGCGATGACCATGGGGAGTTTCTTGTGCTCGGGCGGATTCACCATCTTTTCCATGCCGGTCCAGAAGATATAGAGACCGTACAGACTCAGGATATTGATAAAGAGCATGGACTCAAAAAGGCGGCTTATTGTAAGTGAGAGAAAAAGGGGAGCGAGGGAGTAGACCACAAGCTTGAATGATATTTCAAAATTGCGTCCCAGGTCAAGCGCTTTGGTTATCTCGGTCACGATGTACGATGAGGCATAGATACACAGGTAAAGGAAGAGGAAAACATTTATTGCAACAAGCACCGAATACATTGGCTCGAGGGTGTTGTTAATGAAGAAGAGAGAGCCAAAGAATGAACTGACCGATACGAGAATTATGAGAGGCATGAAGAAACTTCCCCTGACATACTTTATCGGTCTGTTCTCACGGTGAACAACCTCCCATGCCTTTACCGGACTGATGATAAAGTATTTTGTCCTGTGATAGAGAAACCTGAAATCCATGTCCTGCTTTAATACGAACGGCAAAATTAAGTAAAATTGGGTTACTGTGAACTCTTTTCAGCTATCTTTAATTTGGCTATGGGAAAGCAGGGATATGATATAATCGTGATCACAGGTCCTACCGCAACGGGGAAGACCCGGCTTGCCGCCCTGGTGGCTTACAGACTGGGCAGCGAGGTCATCAGCGCCGACTCGCGCCAGGTTTACCGGGGGATGGATATTGGCACCGGCAAGGATCTTTCAGATTACCTGGTTGACGGAAGACAGGTGCCCTGTCACCTGGTTGATATTGTTGATGCCGGTTACAGGTATAATGTCTTTGAATACCAGCGCGATTTTCTGAAGGTTTATGAAAATATGCAGCGGAGATCCCTGGTGCCGGTAGTCTGTGGCGGGTCAGGGATGTATGTTGACAGTATTGTAAGCGGTTACAGGCTCACTCAGGTGCCGGTGAATGATGCCCTGCGTTTGTCACTTGATGGCCGGTCGCTTGAAGAGCTGACAGCCATCCTGTCAAAATATAAGAGGCTGCATAACAAGACGGATGTTGACACGGTCAAACGCGCTGTCAGGGCAATAGAGATTGAGGAGTACTATTTTGGCCATCCGGATGACTTTGAGTCCTTTCCTGTGATACATCCCCTGGTGATCGGTATCATGTTTGACCGTGACATCAGGCGCGACAGGATCAGCAGGAGACTGAAGGAAAGACTGGAGGGAGGCATGATCGATGAAGTGCAGCGCCTTCTGGGTGCCGGGATACATCCCGATGACCTGATATATTACGGGCTTGAATATAAGTATGTTACGTTATTCCTGCTGAACAGAATGAGCTATACAGAGATGTATCAGAAGCTGGAGACGGAGATACATCGTTTTGCGAAACGGCAGATGACATGGTTCAGGGGCATGGAGCGCCGGGGCATTATGATCAACTGGATTGACGGGATGATGAGAGAGGAGGAGAAGGTGGAGATGGTGTTAAGGTTAAAGGAGAAAGGTTAAAGGAGAAAGGTTAAAGGAGAAAGGTTAAAGGAGAAAGGTTAAGGTTAAGGTTGAGGGACTGAGAGCAGGTGGAAGAGGCATGTAGCATGGGGCATGGAGTAACAGGAATTACCTATTTAACTCCGAAGGAGTGACATTATTATAGACTGAGGTATTTCCCCCTGATCGAGGAGGGGTCTCATCAGCCGGTTGGCTGATGAGGAGGTGGTCTGTCGGTTTTATTAAACAAACGAACCTTTGGACCAAAAAATCCGCAGGACCGCAGGATTAGAGACCCCAGACCCCAGACCTTACCCTATCCTTACCTTGATCACGGCCTTTTTTGCCGGTGCGTTATCCAGAGCCTTAATGCCTGGCCTGTGAGCATCATCAGGCAAAAAGATAAAATATCTTTCGGGAGTGGCCTGCAGAAGTTTTTCATCTTTTGATTCCAGGAAGACTATATCCTTTTCTTCATTATATGGCACTGTCTCAGTGGTTTTGTCAAGCGAAACAATACCTATCATCTCCTCACCTGAGATAATATACTGTATGTCAGCGTATTTGCGATGAGCTTCCAGACGGGTGTCTGCTTCATTTTTTGTCATGTATTCATCAATGATGGCGAACAGATCAGGTTCCTCAAGCTCATATCTGCCTTTTTCAAGACCGGCAAGGTCTGCATCCCTGAGAAATGCGAACGCCCTGTCCCACCGCCCCGGATTAAGGAGATACTGTCTGTTGAACTCATTAATATTAATTGACCTGTCAGGCATTATCTCCATTTCGGCCCGGATCATTACCGGAGGTGCACTTTTTTTCATTTTTTTCTCCTCAAGGTATTGGAAGTACGTTTTTTCTTTTCCGTGCTGCTATTCCTGATTACAAGCGCCATGAAAACGATAAGCGAAACTGTGAGAACGGTGAAGGCAGCAATAACAGACAGAGAGGAAAGCGCAACAAAGAGTACAAGTCCGCCGACGAATGAGATCAGTCGTGCAAACGACATTCGATCTGCCCGTTTCTGCAGTCGATCTGCCCGTGCACCAAATGTGTCAGCTCTTGAATTATAGACTTCCCGTGGCAGCATTTTATTGATCTCCCCGGTATAAAGCTAAGGAATCTGCATTGAAATTAAAATATAATCGAAAAATGCTTGCTAAATATGCAAAACAGGTCTAAATTTGCATGTATGAACGACATATTTCGACATATACAAATTCCTGATGGTTCTTTTTTTCTCTTTGGTCCGAGGGGAACAGGTAAGTCAACCTTCGTCAAAACATTGATTGACAAGGATGTATTATATGTTGATTTTCTTGATCCGGAAACTTTCAGGACATATTCTGCCTTTCCTGAGACCCTGATTAAAGTTGTTAATGCCACGAATCCTGTGCTTGTTATAGTTGATGAGGTGCAGAAGGTCCCGTCGCTCCTGGACGTTGTGCATAAGATCATGGAGGAAAAAAAGATAAGGTTCGTCCTCACAGGGTCCGGCGCACGGAAGTTAAAAAAGGGCGGGGCCGATCTTCTTGGCGGAAGGGCAGCTTACTGCACTATGCATCCGTTCACGGCAGAGGAACTTGGAAGCTCTTTTATTCTTGAAAAGGCATTGCAGACCGGATTGATTCCTATTGTAGAGAGAAGCAGTGACCCTGGGAAAACACTTTCGGCATACGTAGATATTTACCTTCGGGAGGAGGTACAGGCAGAAGGACTTGTCAGGAATCTGGGGACATTTGCAAGGTTTCTGGAGATTATCAGCTTTTCACATGGCACCGTACTGAACGTTAGCAACGTTGCACGTGAATGCCAGGCTGCAAGAAGCATGGTAACAGGATACATTGATATACTCGAAGATCTCCTGCTTGCCTACCGTCTTCCGGTCTTTGCAAAGCGGGCAAAAAGAAAAACTGCTGTACACCCAAAATTTTACCTGTATGACAGTGGTCTTTACCGGCGGTTAAGGCAGAGAGGTCCGCTCGATATTGAATCCGAGATAGCAGGTCCGGCCCTTGAAGGACTTGTTGGTCAGCATCTGAGAGCCTGGATAGATTACGCTTTGCCTGAAGCGCAGCTCTATTACTGGCGGTCACTGGCAGGTAACGAGGTCGATTTCATCCTGTACGGGGGTAAAATCTTTACCGCAATAGAGGTCAAAAATGCCAGGGTGCTCAATCCGGTTGATTATAACGGACTAACTGCTTTCGTGGATGACTATCCCGAAGCCAATCTCATATTGCTCTGTAGAGGTACGGTGCCAATGAAGCATAAAAACATAATGGTTCTGCCTGTTGAGACGTTTCTATTGAATCCGGGCAATTATCTTAACGCTTAGCGCTTGACCTTTATCCCTGAACCTGAACCTGAACCTGGCCCGGACCGCAAGACATAAGACAAAAAGACAATATGTTTAACATTGACACAATACTCTTCGAAGCCCTCGGTTACCGCATGAGTCTCCTGGAACTGCTGGCTGTGCTTACGGGACTGGCCGCCGTGTGGCTTGCTGCAAGGGCCAATATTTTAACCTGGCTGTTTGCGCTGGTGAATGCCGTTCTCTTTTTCGTGCTTTTTTACCAGGTGAACCTCTATTCGGCTATGGCCTTGCAGATCTTCTTCTTCTGCAATGCACTTTATGGGTGGTATAACTGGCGCCGTGACAGCAAGGGGGAGAAGAAACCGGTGACGCTTTTGCTGCACAAACAGCGCGTATTGTGGCTGGTTGCAATTATGGCCGGCATGATAATACTTGGATCGGTGATGGCCAGGATTCATCTCTGGCTGCCCGATCTCTTTCCCGAGAAGGCCACTTTCATATATACTGATGCCATGATAGCGGTGATGAGCATTGCAGCCTCGTTGCTGCTTGCCAGACTGAAGCTTGAGAACTGGATACTGTGGATACTTATCAATATGATGAGCATCGTGATGTATGCAATGAAAGGCGTGATGCTGGTGTCACTGCAATATGTCATTTTCCTGCTAATGGCAATCTACGGGTTAATACAATGGAATAAGAAACTCACCAAGTGAGGAGCCTGTTGAAATTCCAGCACAGTATTCTGGTTCTTTTATTTACTCCATTTGTTTAAAATCTGGAACGCAAAACTGCATGATTATCATAAAAGTTTTTTAACTTCCGGATCAGTACTACTGGTTGTAATTCAATTACCATTTTGTTAAATGATAGACTTCCTGTTGCGTTAACTTGTGATTAAACAAATGCTGACCGGAGGGAACAGCATTTAATCTCTTGTTGAGTCTACCATGCAAGACTGATAAGAAATATTATGATAAAAAGAGAATTCTCACAGAGTCTAAAAATGTCAGGATTACTTATTCCGGCAATTGTTTTGATCTCATGTGTGGCATGTAATAACAATAGTGAGAGAAGCATAAAAACGGGTACTGATTCTGTAGTAACCATCCGTATTAATCCTGGTGAGGCCAGAAGTGAGCTGATCAATCTGTCATACATTGCAGACAGGATTGAATACATCCCATTGCAGACAAATGACAGCATTGTCATGGGTACCTATCTGGATTTTCATATCACTGACGACCTGATATTCATCAGAGATCAGAATTGCATCCTGGAGTTTGATAAGAACGGAAGATTTATCAGGAAGATGTTTACAGTTGGTAACGGACCTGAAGAATCCATTGCAAGAAGTTTTGCCGTGAATGAATCAGAAAGGGTTGTCTATGCCTTTGATATCCATTCACGCAAGGGTAATATTTATGATTTCGATGGGAGATTTATCAGTACGTTTAATAAGAAGCTCTGTGATCCAAATTACTGGATAAACAATATTGCATATTTCCGGTCCAATATTTTCTTATCGATTCCTGTTCGGCCAGGCACTGACTACTTATACTCTTGTTTTGATCTCAGAAATGATTCTATTACCATATTGCATCAGAATCCCAATGTTTTCACTGTCTCCCAGGAAAACCAGGCTCCAATGATTGTTCCATCAAGTAATTCTTATCAGGTTACTGATTCTAATATACTGTTTAAAGACATGTATTGTGATACAGTATTTATTACCAATAAGGAATTCAGAACGAAGCCCTGTTACATTATTGAGCTTGGAAGCGAAAAGTTGCAATGGGAGGACTTCAGGGATCATGGAATGTTCGATATTTCAAGTGGACCGCCCAATGGTTATTATGTTGAATCATTTGCTGATACAAAATCGTACCTCCTCCTTTTTGTTCAATCCTTCAAGTGGCCTGAACTTCTCTGTATCTACGACAAAAAAACCGGGGAACTGGCAATTTCCTCAAACAGGGAATACAAAACCGCAGATCAGCAGGTTTTAATGAAAAATGATCTGGATCATATGACATCTTTCCCCCCGATGAGTAAAGGAGACGGTAAGTTCTATTATCATGATGAATGCCTGTATAGCATAATTGAGGCAAATGAATTTGTCGATATATATCGTTCGGCCGCTCCGGAAGTATTAAATTCAACTGATTATCTGCGCCGGATGAAGACATTGTTTGCTCAAATGGATGAATTCAGCAATCCGGTCATTATGAAAATACATTTAAAATGAGTTAGAATTTGAGGGTCAGAAGCTTTTTAAGCATAGTGAAAAGACAAGCGGATAAATCATTGTTGGATTTTCCCACAGTATATATAAAAAGGGATTAGAGTCTACAAGAATTAGACAAAAAAGTGAAGTATTTACCAACAGTATTTCTATGAAAGCAGGTGGTGTATTTTTTTTCATTTTTCTGCTAGTATCATGCAATACACCAGATAATGAGATCATTGAAGTCAATTTTGAAGAATTGAACGGTAGTGAAATCACATTGTCAGGAATAGCAGAGGATATAACCATTGTTTGATTTAAGGGTCATCGAATTTGCGAACCTGTAGAATTATCGTTTGTGCAAGATACATTCATGATCTGGCCCAGGAAGATAAGTAACAAACTAATTCTGCTTCTGATACCTGCCATATTCATTTAGTCAAACCGAATCTTGCGAGTTTCTTGATATTATCCTCCATAATAAACATGTATAAGCTTTGTTCTTCATCTGAGAAGGCAATTGAAATTAATGACTCATTAAAAGAATAATGTTTTAGTAAATTTCCATTCAAATCAAATTGAAGAATTTCATTGCAGTAACTGGGATCTTTTTCTTTTCTTGATTTGCCGGAAAACAAGCCGAAGATATTATCATCAGATACTGCAACATCAATAAAGCCCAGAGTGGTTTCATCATTTTGAGCCATTACCAGACCTTCACCAATTGATTGGACATTTATTTTTGGTGGGAATGGTTTGTCTATCCTGTAAGCTGACAGGCAATGAAGTGGTATTTAACGACACAAGTCATGTATTATCGGGCGACAAAAGGGTACATTGTCCATGCCAGCTTCCATCACTGTGAAACCGGTCGGTTTGCCTGCACCCCCCCAATGTATGGCTGCTTCAGCATGCCGGGAAAGTGACAGTGCAATAGCCCGAGACACCGGTAAAACAGCCGCTCAGGGTGAACCTCTATCGCTATCAGCGGGGCAGCACACCACAACGATTGAAAACAATCCAGCCGGAGGAACGGATATTTGAAGATACGAACGTGAAGAAAGGGGAGCTCTATTTTTATTTCACCACCTTCACAGATGATCAGAAGAATGAAAGCGCCCGCTCACAGGAGACGGAAATCAGGGTGGATAAAAGAGATTATTAAACTCCCAAAGAAGCAAGTGAAATAATATTGATACCATCGGAACGAGTGTAACTTACACCTGTTCCGACAATGATATTCAGCGATTTTGGCGGGCCTGCGTTTTTTATATCGAGTGTCGCTGTTAATCTTTTCAAGTTGGAAGCGGCTTCAGTATTCATACCCATACCGAGTTTAATTTCAAATGCTGCCCAATCACCGTTGCGTTTCTGAACAATGCAGTCGATCTCCAGACCACTCGAATCAGAGTAATGACTGACGCGGGCATCATTTGCCTGGGCGTAGACCCGCAGATCATGCGTAGCCAGCGATTCGAACAAAAAACCTGTAAACTTCACATCTTTCAATAACGATCCTTTATCGGCTCCCAATGCAGCAACAGATAATGAGACATCCGTAAAATGTATTTTCGGGGATTTTCTTAGCGATGCAGATGAGCGGATATGGCTGCTCCATGCCGGCTGGTTTTCAATAATCATCAGCCGTTCCAAAGCATCGAGATATTCATGAACGGTAGGACGGGAAATATCACCGTTGTCATTCTCCTTTATATCCTTCACGATAGTAGTTTTGGCTACCAGCGTTGCCGTATTCCTTGCAATAGACCTGAAAATGTTTTTCACTTTTATTGGGTCACGTTTAATGTTCGAAATACGACTCATATCGTTTTCTGCTATTAAATCGACGTAGGCTCGATTAAGCAGTAAGGCCTCATCTACTGTGGATGTCAGTAAGCCAGGCCAGCCACCTTTGATGATTCTTTCGACGATGGTTTCCAAAGCAACTGATCTGTCTGAAAGATCAATTTTGTTGTCAGATAATAACTGTTTCATACTGGCTTGCCCGGTAGAATAGCCCAGTTCCTGCCACGACAGGGTACGCATCTCTACCGTGGTAAATCTTCCTGCCCCGGAATGGATACGGATTTTATCATCGGGAGTGGAGGAACCGGTAAGAATAAACTGTGACTTTGCTTTACGGGCATCTATTTCGTGCCGTATGTAGTTCCAGAGTTTCGGCTGTTCCTGCCATTCGTCAATCAGACGAGGTACCTGACCTGCTAACAGCCGTTTGGGATCGGCATCCATCAGATAGGGCACCTGCTCATCCTGGTCAACCCGGAGAACACTTGATGCTAATCGCAAAGCTGTTTCTGTTTTTCCGCATGCCTTTGGACCGCGAATCAAAACTGCTCCCGAAGCATTCAGCTTGGCTTTAATCTCTGCTTCAATAATTCTTGAAATATAGCTCATTGTGATTGTATCTTACACATTTCGAATGAAACAAATTACAAATTTGGAACAATCTGATTTACATATTTGGAGTAAAACGTTTTACAAAAATAGAAAATCAGATCAGATCTGCAAACTTTTATCCTTATTTTATCCTGCAAGTGGCACAATGTACAGAATAAAGAAGAGTGAAGTGACAGATAGTAGCCTGCTTTGCAGCGATAATTATCACGGATTTCAATAAATTGCCTCATATTTGTCTTTTGTTCGGCCACATCAGGGCTGTTGAATAACGCTTAAGGAAACAATGATATACAGGCAATCCGATGAAAAATTTAATTCTGTTTCTGATGGTGATACTCACTGCGCTTCTTTCATCATGTAATATGGGGGAGAATATTTTCATTGCATCCGGCTATTCAGGCGACGGCGCCGCTGATGTGCTGTTATGCAGGCTGGATGGCAACGGCAGCATTGAGAAGCATTCGGAGATCACTGTCGGTGATAATCCTTCGTTTTTTACCTTCGGGAGTGACGGCCTGGTCTATTTTGTCAACGAGGTTGACTCCTTTGACCTGAAAGCCGGGGGAGGCATCACTACGCTGCGGTATGATAAGAAAAACAAGAGCCTGGAAAAGATCAGTTCTATTAACCAGGGCGGGGGAGGACCATGCCATGTCACCCTCTCGAACGACGGGAAATACCTGATCACGGCTAACTATGGCAGCGGTTCCGTATCTGTCGTCAGGCTTAGCAGCGAAGGGATACCGGCAAAGGTTACTGATGTGATCTTTTACGGTGAAAGATCACACCCGCATATGACCCTCTACAACCCTCGACTTCATACATATTATGTAACAGATCTGGGGCTTGACCGGGTGTATCAGCTAAAGCTTGACACAGCTTCCGGGCTTCTGTTGAATGCCGATGTGAGTTATTTCCGCAGCGAACCCTGGAGCGGTCCAAGGCATATGGTTATCGACAAGTCCTCAGCGAACCTGTATGTTATCAATGAGCTGAATTCTTCAGTCTCAGTATATAATATTCTGTCCGATACAGTAACTGTAAAACAGACTATCAGCACCCTGCCCGAAGACTACTCCGAAAAAAATTACTGTGCTGACATTCACATGTCGCGCAACGGAAAAAGGATCTACGGTTCCAATCGTGGGCATAACAGTATAGTTACTTTCAGGGTCGGAGCCGCTGGGACACTGTCGGAGCCATCTCACCGGGACTGCGGTGGCAACTGGCCACGGAACTTTGCAGTCACGGAGTCCGGCAAGTATTTCCTGGTGGCAAATCAGAGGTCAGATGAAATAGCAGTAGTATCTGCAGGCGTTGAATCATCGGAGGATGCAATTCCCAGGCTCTCTTTCAAAGGCCCGTCTTGTGTACGGTTTGTGCGGTAACTGTAGTACCTGATGTGGCTCTGGATTTGGCATGAGTTACGCAATCATTAATAATGAACATTGCCTGCTCTTCAACCTTCATCGTGATAATGACCAATAGTAAGTGCTACCGCAATTATTGCATTTATTATCTGGCGGGGTCAGTAAGTATTTTGTTTTTATAATTACGCACGAAATGATCAATATATTCAGGTAGCCTGGTTCCCAGGAAATAGGGCAGATTCATAAGGAAATAGGATTTGCCACCTGGAGTTTTAGTCTCCATCACGTTATATTCTCCGGCATACAACCTCACGGCAAATGGGTGGTCACACCTTTCAATAAACTGGTGCAGGGATCTCAATGTACCTGTTCTCCCGGACTTTATTTCAATGGGAATTACCTTATCCCGGTAAGAATACAGGATATCCAGTTCAGCTGAGGATTGCTTTTTATCTCTTACCCAGAATAGGGGTTTTTTAAATTTCATGGTGTTCAATGAAATTAATTCCTGCATGACCAGGTGCGGAATAATTGCACCCTTATAGGAATTGCTCAGGTCTGCAAAGGCCAGCATTTCTGCCTGAATACCTAATTTGTGGTTGATTATCCCTGTATCAAGGAATTGCAACCTGGGAGACTTTCTCAAATCAGGTTTAACCGGCACCTCAATATCAGTGGCAGGGTATATCAGTTGAATTATTCTTGCATCATCAAGGTTCCTGAATGCCTCGCCAACCTCTCGGGACCGATAATTGGATTGCCCGAAGTTCTGAAATTTAATTCGTTGGTCAACATAGTAGTGTGCGGTCGAAATGATATGCTTAATTACTTTACGTTCTGTTTCATTGGATGCATATTTTTCAATATCATTTTTATATGTACTCCAGATGCTTTCATAGACCGCAGGAAGCTCTGTTATGCTTTTCTTTTCGATATAAGTATTCACTATCTCAGGCATTCCCCCGATAATGGCATATTGATTGAACAGATTAAGCAATGGTTTATGTGCATAAGTATCGAGAGGTGTTTTATTCAGTTGCTCAATGGCTGCATGATGGCCTGAGGCTTCAAGAAATTCCTGAAAGTTCAGGGGGTGCAGATAGATATACTCAACCCTTCCTACCGGGAAGCTTTTAACTTTCTTCATGGCAAACTCCAATAGTGAACCTGCCGCTATGACGTGCAGTTCAGGGAATTCCTCATGCATATAACGAAGCATTTGTAGGGCTTTTGGAGATTCCTGAATTTCATCGATGAATAACAGTGTTTCATTCAAAGATGACATAGGAATGTTCGCTGACAGGAACAGTGATTCCAGAAGAGGTCTGATATCGTTGAAAATGTTGAAATAAGCTAAATCTGAGGCCTTTTCCAGGTTTAATGAAATGGAATAGTTATACGATTCAGAAAACTTCCTGATACACGTCGTTTTGCCAACCTGTCTCGCCCCCCTGATAATAAGGGGTTTGCGATTTGATTTCATTTTCCAGTCTTTCAGGAGCTTTTCGATAGTTCGGTTAAATATCATATCTTATTTTTCAGATACCTGTTGTAATAATGTCAGGCCAAAGATAATAAATAAATGTCACAAAGTAAGGCCAAAAACTATCATAATGTGTAATAAAGTAAGGCCAAGGCTTATCGTACGGTTTGCCGGCAGGTAGATATGCATTGATCTACAATGCTTTATCCCCCACGGCCGATAAAACACTATTGCCTATTTCAGATAGGTATCCAGGAACTCGAAGAACTCCTTCTGCCATATTACCGAGTTCTGCGGTTTGGTGACCCAGTGACTCTCATTCTCAAAAAATAACAATCGGCTGGGAATACCACGTATCTGAGCAGCCTGGAAGGCCTCCATGCTCTGTGTGTACGGTATGCGGAAGTCGTTGGCGCCGGTGATGATAAGTATAGGCGTATCCCATTTATCAACATTTGTATGGGCGGAGAACTTGTTATAGGCTGCTGGCTGGGGCTTGTCCCACGGTGCGCCGCCGTAATCCTTGTTCGGATACCAGAGTTCCTCTGTAGATTCGTACTCTGCGATGTTATTGAAGACTCCGCAGTGAGATACAAATACCTTGAACCTTTTGTTGTGAACGCCGGCAAGGTAAAATACTGAGTAGCCTCCGTAGCTTGCTCCCACAGCCCCCAGCCGGTCTTTGTCAACGAACGGTTCTTTAGCCATGGCATCAATGCCATCGAGGTAGTCCTGGATGTTCTTGCCACCGTAGTCGCCTGAGATCTGCTCGCGCCAGTAGCTTCCAAAACCAGAGTTGCCGCGTCTGTTGACAGCCACCACAATGTAACCGTTAGCAGCCATTATCTGGTAATTCCAGCGGTAGCTCCATCCCTGGCCGAGAGAACCCTGCGGTCCGCCCTTGCAGTAAAGCAGCGCCGGGTATTTTTTTGCAGGGTCAAAGTCGGGAGGGTATATGATCCACATCTGAAGATTCTTTCCATCCTGGGTCTTTATATACCTCTCCTCGGTCTTGCCCATCTTAATGCTTTCATAGATATGACCGTTGACGTCGGTAATCATTGAGAATTCACCTGTAGACATATTTACAGCGGCCACTTCTGTAGGCCTGGACATTGACATTATGCCTGAAACAAGCACTCCGTTCTGCAATGCCAGTGGTCCCATGTCATAGTTCCCTTCAGTAACCCGTGTGATCTTACCGTCGGCAAGCGTGATGTTGAAGATCGGCTGCGTGCCCAGGTACGGGCTCGTGAACCATATTGACCCGGTACCGTTCCACTGCATGGTCTCAACGTTATAATCCCATCCTTCTGAGACCCATTTCCGTTCACCTGTGGCAATATTATATACAAACAGGCGTGCAAGGTCAGACTCATAACCTGCTTCTTTCATGCTAGTATAAGCTATCATTGATCCGTCAGGGGAGAAGACAGGATATTTGTCATAACCCATATTGCCTTCGGTGATATTTTTTTCTTCACCTGTTGTGACATCATAGAGATATATGTCAGTGTTTGTACTCAAAGAGTATTCACGCCCTGTGAGTTTCTTACAGGTATATGCCACATACTTTCCGTCAGGGCTCCAACTTATCTCTGTCTCATCGAAATAAGGAGCATCAGGGGTTTCAAACCGTTGTCCCTCCATGATATCTTTTTCGCCGGAGATTGTCATTCCGTCAAAGGAGGCCACAAAAAGATGACTGTATGAATAATCGCTCCATGTGTTCCAGTGACGGTACATCATGTCGTCAATGATACGGACCTTTGCATTGGGGAGACCGTATTTTTCATTGGCGGTCTGGTCAAGCTTGACACGGCGGGTGAAATATACCTTATCACCGGCAGGTGAGAATGACAGGATCTCAAAGTCGTCAGGACCACTGATCTCATTCTTCTCAGAGCCATCCGGATTCATGGTCATTATTTTTCCTTCACCGGTGAAGGCTATCTTTTTTCCTTCGTTTATCCACTGAGGTCCTGACCCACCGTCAGCGGTAAGCTGGACGGGGGTTCCACCTGATGACGGTATGGAAAAGATGTTTGTTGTGCGCGCCTCGGTGGCAAGGTCATAGTTCGTTACCGTGTAGAGTACCGTTGAGCCGTCCGGGGAGAGTGTTATTGTTCCTATGCGGCCATATTTCCAGAGTATCTCCGGGGTGAGCACGCCTCCGGCTTTCTCGTCAGCGGTGAGGGTGACGTCAATTACGTTTGGGGCTGGCGTCTCTGCCTGTTTTGGCTTGCATGAGTAAACTGCCAACAGCAGCGCTGCACATATCAGTAGGAGGGATTGTCTCATGGTTATTGGTTTTTGTTCGAATTATTTGATCCGGTTTCAAAGTTATTAAATTATAGGTCATCTGAAAAGCTGAGATTCATCCTTCTAAAAGAAAATTTGTATTCCCAGGGAATGTTTAGTAACTACGGGCTATTCCTTACGGCCATTTATCTGCAAGGTGGTGTTTTTCCACTCATAATTCTTCGTCACCCTCCCCGGTCACACATGATGCACCGTTACAGGAGAGACCTGATCGGCATGAGATTAAGGCAGGATATTAAACTATGTATTTCATCCTGACAGGAAAACAAAACCGCAAGCTCACAGGCACAGTCGTGATGAGAAGCCGATACTGCTGGTTGTGGAAGACAATGAGGATGTTGTACAGTACCTTATGACCCTTCTCAAGTGATTACTTCCGTACCCTCGTTCGGGGTCAATCCGGGCAGTATCATCAAATAACCTATCCTCTATTAATTCGGGACGCAGAATAAAAAGATCGGGACGCAGGGTAAAGAGCATCCCGGGCGCTTCTATCGGGGTCCTTATTTATATCAGAGTCCTGACAGGGACTTAAAGCAGAATAAAGCTCCATCTGCACTTTGGTGTCTCTGAATATTTCCCCGATAATTCCCGAAATAATTAAAAAGAAAACGATTTTTCTATTGATTAAAAAATGATTAAATTTGGTCAATGAAATGACCATTATATTATGAGAACAGACTCCTGGACTTTGCCGATGATTTCTCAAAAAACGGAGGTAAATATTTACTGATCGATGAGATTCACCACTACCCTGACTGGTCTGTTGAACTAAAAAATATCTACGACAGTCTGCCTGACCTGAAAATAATCTATACAGGCTCATCATTATTGCACCTGACAGGTGGCAGAGCTGACTTATCAAGGCGTAGTGTTGTTCATGTCCTCCCAGGCTTATCACTAAGGGAATTTATTAAATTCTCAGAAAATATTGATTTTCCTGCATTAGACCTGGGAGATATAATACAGAACCATGTTGAGATATCCAAAACTATCTGGACAAAAATTAAACCCATTAAAAGTTATAGGGAGTACATCGAAACGGGGTACTTTCCTTTTTTCCTTGAGGGTAAAGAAAACTACAAAAGCAAAGTACGCGAGGTTATAAACCAGGTGTTGGAATCAGATCTGCCCTATGCGGCAAAAATCAGCTACAGCAATATCCATAAGCTGAAACAGCTGCTTTATGTGATTTCTGAAAGTGCTCCATTTAAACCGAACATCGAGAATCTGAGCGAAAGAATAGGCATTTCGAAGAATACGTTGAAAGATTACCTGCATTATATGAACGATGCTCTTCTGATTAATCTTTTGCATAAAGAGAGCAAGGGTATCAGCAGATTAACCAAACCTGAAAAGATATACCTTCATCATCCTAACCTGATGATGGCCTTAAATGACAGTTCAGTTAATATCGGGAATCTCCGGGAGACATTCTTTTACAATCAGGTTTCGAATAACCATGAGGTTAATTACTCGGATAAAGGTGATTTTTTGGTTGACAGCAGGTATGTTTTTGAAACAGGCGGCAGAAATAAAACAACCCGGCAGATATCTGGTATTGCTAACTCATTTCTGGTCATAGACAATATTGAAACCGGAAACAAAAAAGAGATCCCATTGTGGCTTTTTGGTTTTTTATACTAAAATTATATACAACCATGAATAAGAATCTCACAAACACCCCTATA
>DATKUS010000057.1:0-4717 GCA_035530535.1 Bacteroidales bacterium | reverse complement strand
GAAAACGTTAAAGTAGAGGCTGCCACCCAGACCTATGCCACCATAACCCTCCAGAACTACTTCAGGATGTATCACAAACTGGCCGGTATGACCGGTACAGCTGTCACAGAAGCTGGAGAGCTGTGGAATATATACAAGCTTGATGTGGTGGTGATACCCACAAACGTAAAGGTCATCAGGAATGACCATGAAGACCTCGTCTACAAGACCAAGCGCGAGAAATACAATGCTGTCATAGATGAGATACTGAACCTGAACAAAAAGGGCAGACCCGTTCTTGTGGGAACAACATCGGTTGAGATATCTGAGCTTCTGAGCCGAATGCTCAAGATGAAAGGTCTTAAGCATAACGTACTGAATGCCAAGCTTCACCAGCGTGAAGCCGAAATAGTCCTTGAGGCCGGTAAAACAGGTACAATCACAATTGCCACCAACATGGCCGGTAGGGGTACTGACATTAAGCTCACACCCGAGGTGAAGGCTGCCGGTGGACTGGCTATCATAGGCACGGAACGTCATGAGTCAAGACGTGTGGACAGACAGCTCAGAGGCCGTGCAGGACGTCAGGGTGACCCCGGCTCATCACAGTTCTTCGTTTCCCTCGAGGATGACCTTATGCGCCTCTTCGGATCAGAGCGTATCTCCGGCATTATGGACCGCCTCGGTCTTAAAGACGGTGAAATGATACAGCACTCAATGATCACCAAATCAATTGAACGGGCACAGAAGAAAGTCGAAGAAAATAACTTCGGTATAAGAAAGAGACTCCTTGATTATGACGATGTTATGAACTCACAGAGAGAAGTCATCTACAGCAAGCGACGTCATGCCCTCCTGGGCGAAAGACTGAGTGTCGATATAGCCAACATGATGTATGATGTAACTGACGACCTGGTCAGCAGAACAAAGGATACCGGTGATTTTGATGAGTTCCAGTTTGACCTTATACGCTCACTTTCAATAGACTCACCCCTGCAAAAGCAGCAGTTCAATAAACAGGAGACAGGAGAGGTCACTGAGCTGGTCTTTGCCAAGGTAACTGACGCTTACCGCCGCAAAACTGAAACCATATCTGCAACGGCTCTTCCTGTGCTCCGTGATGTTTATGAGCGCATGTCAGCCACATATGAAAATGTTGTTGTCCCCATCACTGACGGGGCACGCACATATAATGTGATCACAAACCTCAAAGCTGCGGTTGAGTCAGAGGGAAAAGAACTTTCACGTGCCTTTGAAAAGACAGCTGTGCTGCTCACAATTGATGATGCATGGAGAGAACACCTGCGTGAGATGGATGATCTTAAACAGTCGGTGCAGAATGCCACCTACGAACAGAAAGACCCGCTACTCATTTATAAGTTTGAGTCATTCGAGCTGTTCAAAACCATGATCAACAACGTGAATCAGGATGTGGTCAGCCTTCTCATGAAAGGTACTATACCTGTTGCCTCGACTGACAATGTCCGCGAAGCCCAACGCAGAAGACAGACAGACATGAGCCGCCTGCGTACACAGAAGAGTGAAGTTGATTCATTTGGCAGAGGTGCAGGAGGCGGTGCTCCTGAGAAGAAGCAACAGCAGACTACAACTGTCAGAGTTGAAAAAAAGGTGGGGAGGAATGACCCGTGTCCCTGCGGAAGCGGCAAAAAGTATAAGCACTGTCACGGACAGGGACTCGGCGATGCCCCTGGCGCCTGAAATACTTTTTCAGACTCCGCGGTTGAGAGCCTCCATAGCCTTCTGGATGCGCGACTGCACTGACCTGTTGACAGTCACCAGTGGCAGTCTCAGGGTATTCTGACACAGGTTCATGCTGCTCATCATGGCTTTTACACCGGCAGGACTTCCATCGGCAAAGAGAAGCTCTATCATCTCAAGAAACTTGAATTGTATCTCCCTGGCAATCTTAAAGTTATGCTTAAGGGCCTGATTTACCATCTCTGACCACTCAGCCGGATAAGCATTGGCGAGAACGGAAATAACTCCTGTTCCGCCTGCTGCAATTACCGGAAGTATATCCATATCATTGCCGCTGATGACAAAAAAATCCTCCGGCTTGTCTTTAAGTATCTTCATGACATTCTCAAAGCTGCCTGAAGCCTCTTTGATACCAATGATGTTCTCACAGTCCTTCGCCAGTTCCAGTACAGTCTCAGGCATCAGGCTGCTGCATGTACGCGACGGTACATTATAGAGGATAACAGGAACAGGACTTGCTGCAGCTATTTGCCTGTAATGCTGGTAGAGGCCCCTCTGACTTGGCTTATTGTAATAGGGTGAGACAGAAAGTATTGCGTCAACACCTTCAAAATCAGCATGTCTGATGAAACTGACTAATTCCGATGTATTATTTCCCCCGATTCCAACGACAAGCGGCACTCTTTTATTGATTGCCTCTGCAACATATGAAGTCAGTGCATTTTTTTCATCCTTATTCAGAGTTGAAGGTTCTCCTGTTGTACCCAATACAACAATATAGTTTACGCCTCCTGCAATAAGATGATCGATAATCCGCCCCATGGCTGCAAAATCGATGCTCAGGTCATTCTTAAACGGCGTCACAACCGCCACACCTGTCCCTTTGAATTTCTTCATATTAAATGATTATGCTCTTGTTTCAGGACTGCTGATCATAGTCAGATAATGCAGCAACTGTTCAAGAAAAAGAGCTGTTTTGAAAGGACTTCCTGCCTGGATCATAAGATCATATGGTTCATTTTCAGGCTCCTTGGAATCGTCGGGCCCTGCTTTCATGAGTGAAGGAGAAACAGTGGCAATATATGCAAGAGGAAAAACGCGCGAAGGATTGATCCCGATAAGAAGGTCGAACCTGGTCTTGGCAAATAACCTGAAGTCTTCAGATTTCGGTATGAAAAACCAGTTCAGATCGGTCTGCCTCAGAAATTTCATATAGGTGAGTCCGGTCATTCTGTCAGGCACAATTTTGCCGGGTATCCATGCGAGAACTTCCACTGTTTTGCCAAGCTCCGCCATTTTGCGAATCAGGGCTGCAACGTGCTGCAGGTCATCCTCTTTAGTGGCATCCCACAAAACACCAATGTTTTTTACCCTGTCAAAATCGAATTTTGGCTTGAGTCGCTTTACAGAGGACGCTTGTCTGCGAAGAATCGCACGCCCTATGTTTAATCTGATTGTTCCGAACAGTTCCATTGTGAATGCAAACCTATATTTTTTTTGTTTTCATACCCACTTCCGGGCTAATATTCTTTAATCATTTTCATGAACTCTTCTTCAGTTATTACCGGAACTCCTTTTTTTGCTGCCCTGGCTCTTTTGGCGGGTCCCATATCACTGCCTGCCAGAAGGAAAGAGGTGTTCCCGGATACTGAAGTCCCTGCTTTCCCTCCGTGGGCTTCAATAAGAGCTTTTATCTCTTCGCGTAAATGATTCATAAAGGTTCCGGATATGACTATGGTTTTTCCTGTCAGGATACCCCTGACAGAAGAAACTGCAGGGCCCGAAAATCCCATCCCTGCCTCACGAAGCCTCCTGATGATCTCCCTGTTTTCAGGGTCATTGAAATATTCCGTAACGCTTAAAGCTATTTTCGGTCCTACCTCCGGTAATGCTGTCAGCTCCTCTTCCGATGCAGACATCAGTTTGTCTATTTCATTGAACCCCGCTGCCAGGGTTTTGGCAACAGTCTCACCTACATGCCTTATCCCCAGCGCAAACAACTTCTTGTGGTAAGGAGCATCGAGTGATTTTTGAAGCCCTGAAAGAATATTGGCAGCGGATTTATCTCCCATTCGTTCAAGCGAGGAAAGTTGCTCCTGTTTAAGGTCATAAAGATCTGCAACAGTGCGTATGAGCGACTCAGAATAGAGCAGTTCAATGGTCTCTTCTCCCAGACCATCAATGTTCAATGCCTTGCGCGAGACAAAATGAATGATCCTGCCCGTTATCTGCGGCGGACAATGAAGATAGTTCGGGCAGTAGTGGTTGGCTTCTCCCTCACTGCGGATCAACAGGGTTCCGCATTCGGGGCATTTATCCGGGAAATTGACCGATAAAGCTTTCAGTCCTCTTTTTTCAATATCCACACCTACGATCTTGGGTATGATCTCGCCTCCTTTTTCAATTATCACCCTATCACCGTAATGAAGACCCAGCATCCTTATCTGGTCACTGTTATGAAGCGAAGCACGCTTTACTGTCGTCCCTGCCAGCAGCACAGGCTGGAGATTGGCAACAGGAGTTATGTTTCCTGTTCTACCCACCTGGAAAGCTACTGAGAGGAGGGTTGTCAGTGCCTGCTCTGCCGCATATTTGTATGCAAAAGCCCAGCGCGGCGATTTTGCCGTGTATCCCAGCTCCCTCTGTGCTTCAAGAGAGTTGACCTTGACAACCACGCCGTCAGTATCGTAAGGCAGCTTCTTCCTTTCTGTTTCCCACTTGTGAATAAAACCTATAACGGCCTCAATATTTTCACACTTCTCAATAACTTCCGGGATCCTGAATCCCCATGAACGTGCAGCCATCAGATTGTCATAATGATTGCCGGAGGGGAGTTCCTCTCCCAGTAAGAAATATAGGTAGCAGTCAAGAGGTCTTGATGCAACGATTCCCGGATCAAGCATCTTAACGGTACCGGCAGCGGCATTGCGCGGATTGGCAAACAACGGTTCTCCCCTGGCACTGCGTTCTGCATTCATCTCCTCAAATCCCTTGTGAGGAAGATATATCTCTCCTCTTA
>DATKUS010000056.1:0-2149 GCA_035530535.1 Bacteroidales bacterium | reverse complement strand
AAATACCGTGGTAATTCACCAGTCAATGTCGCAGCCTTGATCCTCACTCTTCAGTTTCACTTGGAGATCAGTATCCTTCACTTCGAAATCAATATTAGTTGTGTAATAAGAATTTTAAGCAGCATAAGAACCATTACCGGCGTTACGCCGGTACTATTATGAAAGTAGTCATAATGGACTTCTTATCTTTCTGAAGTAAAGTCTGATTCCGAGGAACAAGAATTCCCGGAAAAAGGACTACGCGGATAACCTGGAATTAATCTCCAGGCTCCATATTATATTCCCATATAATATGACCGCGGGTATAGCTCGCTATCGCGGACACCTGGAAATCACTTCCAAGGTTATCCGCGTAGCAATTTTCCGATGAACCTCTTGTTCCATCGGAAATCATACCTTACTTCAGAAAAATAAGTGCGCACCCTTAATCAAGATTAAGTTGTGCTGCTTTTTTTTTAAATAAGGAGAACAAATGTTCCAAGGTAAGAAAATCAAAGAACTTGAAGCCCAGGTCGAAGCGCTTGAAAGCAGCGTAACTAGATACAGAACTGAGGCAGAATCATTCAAAAAACGATGCATTGATCTTGAGGATGCGTTCAAAACTGAGCATGGAATAACAGTCAGACAGGAAATCACCAAGGTAATTGCCGACTTCAGCAAACTGGAGATGATTGTTATGATGGCTGGTGTTCAGAAGTTGATGTCAGACAGCTCTGTTCCCGAAGATATTCGAGTGTATCTGGAATTAGACAGAAAAATACAGGAGCTTATAAAAGATATGGATGAAAAGGAGGTGGGTTCTGGAAAAAAATGAAAATGAATCAGTATATATCGACGTTGAAACCACTGGCCTCAGTCCTGAAACAGATGAAATCGTAGAGGTCTGCGCGATTAAATTCGACAACCGCACCGGTGAAAATCTCGATATATTTTACAGCCTGTGTAAGCCGATTTCTGGCATAATTCCGGAGGCCGCATCAAATATACACGGAATCACGATCGATAAAGTGGTTGAAAAGCCTAATTATATTGATATTCGCAAGGATTTGGGCAATTTCATCGGTAAGCGTACCGTGATTGGTCATAATTTAATCAGTTTCGATATAAAATTCCTGAAAATACGGCCAGTTGAGGTCGAAGATACGCTAATGATGTGCCGTAAGCGCTGGAAAAGCAAGAATAAGCTATCGTTGGCCTGCAGAAGAATGAAGATCAGATTCAGCGAGGATCAGGCCCATGGGGCTGAATATGATGTTAGGAAGGGTATCGAGCTGTATATGGCGTTAAAGGCGCTAGACGACCCCTCAGTGCGCCCCCCTAGCCTGTTTGAATCCAAACCGGAACAGGCTACTGCCCCAATGCCAACGCAAGTCTACAGCTACAGTCGAATCAATCTATTTCATCAATGTCCTTTTAAATGGAAACAGGTATATCTGCTCAAAAACAGGGAGCCGGAAAGCATATTCCTGGTGGTAGGTAAAACGGTCCACAAGATCTGTGAGCTGGCAGCCATCTGGGCTTATGCTGAGACATTTGCTAACAAATTCAACCTCTATGTAAAGAAATTTGAGCTCACACAAGATCGGAAGATTCTCGATATAATTCAGCGTTCGATAGAAAAGGATCACCCATTCTATCTGCCGGATTCTATCGGCAAAGTAAGCTGGAAGAATATCGGAATGTTCCTGTATCTGAACCCTGGTTATATGAAGGAAGTTTATGGAAAAACAATCGTAGAGGTGTTGAATTATGTATCAGCAAATCACACCGAAAGTGACTATGAGACAATCTCAATGCCAGACCGCGAAACATATAACCAGCTTATTCAGTATGCTCTTGTGATCGAGCGATGCAAAGAGCCCGACCACATAAAGGATGTGCAGTGGCTGGCGGATTGGTTCTACGGCCAGAAAGATTTCACACTTTACAGTGGTGAGATGGCCTTGGTGGAGAAGAAGCTGAATTTCGATAAGAACTGGAACCTGCTTCCTGATTTCTTTGATGACAATGGTTACATGCGTGGAGTTCTTGATGTTGTTGAGTATAATGGTACATTCGTTACTATTATAGATTATAAGACCGGACGGAAAATGCTTACCGAAGAGGAGCTGAAACATGATCTTCAGATGAAGGTTTATGTATTGCTAAC
>DATKUS010000055.1:0-4019 GCA_035530535.1 Bacteroidales bacterium | reverse complement strand
TATCTGGGGAGGAATTGGAGCATCATTTCATCACAACCTCATGGCAAGTCATACCAGCAGGAACCCGCGTTTTTGCGGTGCAAGGTACCATCCGGAAACAAAAGAGACAGAGATAGTTGATTTCAGGAACAACGTGATCTTCAACTGGGGCTTTAACAGTTCATATGGAGGAGAGATAGGCCATCAGAACATGGTCAATAACTTCTATAAATCAGGACCTGCCACAAAAAAGAATGTTCTTTACCGGATTGTAGAACCATTTGATTCCCTGGGCAAATGGTATATAAATGGCAATTATGTGTCAGGAAACAGGCAGATCACTTCTGAAAACTGGTCAGGCGGAGTTCAGGGTGATTTTGCTGATGCTGCAGGGATCAGGGTCTATGAGCCTTTCACGTTTGCTCCTGTCAAAACTCAAACTGCATCAAAAGCTTACAGACTAGTGCTGAAGAATGCCGGTGCCATTCTTCCCGTGCGCGATTCTTACGACTTGCGGATTATCAGGGAGACTGTCACGGGTAAATGTGCTTACGGCGATTCATACGGTGCCGGAACAGGCATCATTGACTCGCAGAATAATACCCCCGGATGGCCTGAACTGAAGACTTATAACCTGCAGCCAGACAGTGATGCTGACGGTATGCCTGACAAATGGGAGCTCTCAAAAGGACTTAACCCAGGCGACCCTGATGACCGTAACATCATTGCAAAGTCAGGTTATACGATGCTGGAAGAGTACCTCAACACGGCAGCCGGACGTAACTGATAATTAATCCTCATGTGAACCTTCGGTGCCAACGCCGGAGGAATATAAAACATCAGACTCCCGCAATTCTTCTCTTATACTCGGCCAGAGCCTCTTCGAGCCTCACTTTGGCAGTGGTGTCCCCCGGAACATTGTGAGAAGGATGGATATACAGTTTTACGCCCCTGTCAGCAAGTATCTCAGCCACCGTGGTGATGGTCATCCAGACACAGGTGATAAAGGCCATGGTTGATATCGGGCCTATCTTGTCCTCGTGATTTTTCAGTGTCACCGAGGCATCGCCGATAGGTGTGCAGGTGTCAACAACAATGTCAGCCAGGTCGAAGATGGTTTTTCCGCTGGAATGCCTCGTCTGCTTCCCCTTTGCTTCGGCAGCAGAGCCGAATACAATGACTTTCATTCCCTTCTTCCTGGCCTCAATGGCAACGTCGATATTTACATTATTAATTCCGGAGTGGGAGAAGAGCCACATAATATCCCGTTTGTCAAAATTATAGCCTTTCATAATCTCAACACCGTAGCCTTCAACGCGCTCAAGGAAGACGAACTGGTGAACTCCCATTTCGCCTGTGATCCTCGTGAAAAAGGTAAGCGGTAGCTCAACCATCGGATGAAATCCCACGAACCCTCCAATTCGGGGGTACATCTCTTCAATAGGCAGTGTTGCATGCCCGCACCCGAAAGTGTGGACCCACCTCTGGCATTCAATAGTATCAGCCATGGCCTCGGCGGCCTTTTGTATATTTTCGGTCTGTGTCTCTTCGATCCGTGTCATTACCTGCCGGGTGTTCGACAGCCATTCTTTTGCTAACATAACATATTGGTATTAAGTCGATTAAATTATATTGTTGAATTCGTTTTTCGTTTTTTCAGAATGATTGCCCCCAGGGTTATCATCGCTGCCAGCATCACAAAGGTAAGGTTCATAAGATGGTGGATGCCGTATCTCTGCGCAATAATTCCCATAAGGTAGTTGATCAGCATATTCCCGGTCAGGGCAATGACAAAAGCAATGCTGAAAGCAGTGCCTGAGAGCTTGATGAACCTGTCGCCGACGAAACCCAGCATGATGGGGAACCCGCCGGCGAGGCCGGTACCAAGCAAGAATAAACCCAGTGCGGCTGCGATAAAGGTGTTGCCCGTTTTCATCAGCACCAGCGCCGCAAGGATAATTCCGAAAGAGGTGACAAGGATTTTCCCCGGCGCTGTCGACCTCAGAAGGCTGCCGATGAGTAATCGCATCACCACCATGCCCGACACAAAAACCGTAAGGGCAAACAGTGCCTTGTCATGCTGGATTGACAGTTCTTCAATAAGGTAGCTTGTGGTCCAGTTTTGTATTACTCCTTCAAAGCTGCTCTGGAAGAAAAGGAAGAAGGCAATCAGGAGCAGCATGCTGTCTTTAAGCAGCGTCAGGCTTTCTTTCAGGGGCACGCCTTCGGAGTGCTTCGGCGGAGGGAATTTTATCAGCAGGAAAAACAGTCCGGCTGCCAGGGTAAGAAATCCTACCGCAGTCACAATAACCTCAAAACTGTAAACATCCTTCAGAAGTCCCAGGATAAAAGGCATCCCGAGTGCGCCTATGCCGAAAAAGACACCCAGGAGGCTCAGGTTGGCCCCCTTGTCCCTGTCGCTCAGATCAGAGACCAGCGCATTTGTGGCGCCGTTTATCGCTCCACCGGCCAGGCCGAAGAAGAAAATACTCACCTTCAGGAAGCCCAGTGATGTCACATTCGCCAGGGCCACGAAGCCAGCGAACATCAGAGAGGCTGACAGTACCAGCATAAGTTTGTACCCGAACTTGTCGCAGAAGGGTCCGAAAATCAATGATCCCGTCAGTATCCCGAAAGGCAGTATTGAGAAAAGGGCCCCTGAGGAGAGGTCATCAAGGCTGATCTTTTCTTTCAGGTCCGGGATAATTGATCCCAGCGTGATCAGACAGATACCGAATAATAACATCCCCAGGCAGGCTGCCGTAAAAACTCTCTTTCTGCTGTACATCTCTCTTTTTGATATTATGAACGTGACTGATATTTTTCGCGGGCAAGATATCCTGCTCCGTAAACACCCGCGTCTCCGCCGAGTGCTGAGGCCTCTATCGTTACCTGACCCCTGCTTATAGGCTGAGCCCATCGCGCAGCTTCTTTTGTTATATCCGGTATTAAAGAGACTGCCGGACCGAATACTCCGCCCCCGAGTATTATCTTTTCAGGATTAAACAGGCTGATAAGGTTGGCGACTGCCATTCCCCAGTATTCAATGCTTTGCTTAATAACCCTTATTGCAAGAGGATCTGCGTTATGGTATGCGACAAAAATATCATAAGAGGTTATCTCTTCAACAGGTTTGTTTCTCAGCTCTCCTGCATATTCACTCTCATTTTCAAGATACTCACGCGCTGTTTTTGCGATGCCCTCTCCCGAGGCATGGTGTTCAAAACAGCCACAGCCGATATATTCATCTCTGAATGGTCTGGTCAGCGCCAGCCATCCTATTGCTCCTGCAATATCATGGGCCCCCCGCAGGATCCTTCCGTCAGCCACTATCCCGGCGCCTATGCCTGTTCCCACGGCCATGAAGATGGCATTGGTGCAACCGCGTGCGTTTCCCTTCCACATTTCTCCAAGAATATAACATGCCCTGTCGCTGTCAACGATGACGGGGACGCCGCCGCTAACTTCCGTCACCTCTTTCAGCAGCGGATAATTGTCCCATCCCGGAATGTTCGGCGCCCAGACTGTACCTTCCTTTATACGGTAAATCCCAGGCACGGAAATGCCGATGGATTCAACCCGGTTTCCGCTGGATACATCTGCCCTGAGTAATCTGCTCACTGTAGAGGTTATCAGAGATCCGGCTGCCGCTCCTTCGCGCCCTCCAAGGCTGATTATCTCCTTCGATAAAATATTACCTTCTTCAGTGAAAACTGCGGCAGCAAGTTTTGTGCCTCCTATGTCTATTCCCAGAAGTGCCATTTCAGAGCTTATTGAGTTGATATGTACCGTTAATGAATACCCCGGCCACCTCGAAATCTCCGGTGAATACTGTGAGGTCAGCTTTATTTCCGGGGGTGATCGTCCCTTTGTCATTTTCATTGATCAGTCTGGCCGGATATGTGGAGGCCATACGCAGTGCCTCATCCAGGGCAATGCCGGCATGTTTTGTACAATTGCCAGCCGCCTCAAGAAGCGTAAGGCTGGAGCCAGACAAGGTACCGTCAGGCAGGGTGAAACGGTCTTTCTTCCTGACATGC
>DATKUS010000054.1:0-6931 GCA_035530535.1 Bacteroidales bacterium | reverse complement strand
TCCCGCTCTTATAATTTCCTAAAGGAGAAATTCCCTTTGCATCGGGATTAGTATAACATCCTTTGCCGCCATAGACAGAATATAGCATGCGCGTGTCCCAGAAATTATTCAGCTCATCCGTCTTACCCCCTACTTCCGGGTCAAAAATCCTTATGTAAAAAGGCTCTTTAAAATCTTTGGGAATCGTAAAGAAGAATGTCTGCGAGAAGTCATCATCACCCCACGATGTCTTGCCGTCCTTCCCGAATGTCATCAGGTAAGGTATGTTCTCATCCGGGCCGGGTACTGGCTGCGAAAAAAGAATGTCTGAGCCCCCAAAAACCAAGAGAATAACAAGAAGTTGTATATACTTAAATTTTCTCATTCCTTTCAATATGTTATCAATTCCCATTGCTGACGACTTCAATGTCCTTGCATACGCACACTTCACGGACCACCCCTGTGGCATCCGGTACTGAGCTGACTATCAACTGTATATTATATCTCCCCGGCACCGGGTAAGATTTAGTAACATTTATTCCGGCACCCACAGTCTCATCCCCGTAGTTCCAGTAGTACCTGGCGATCTTCATTCCCGGCAGATATGTGTCACCGGCACTGAGAGAAAATGCCTCTCCAGCCGTCACCTTTTCCGGTGCAGCACTTACCGGTTGTTCAACATCTTCAATCTCAAGTTCATATGAGTCCTGCCTTTTCTCAATCCCTCCTGTGATCAGGTTGATAATATCAAGGCTGATATCATAGACCCCCGGCCCCCCGTAACAGTGATCTGTACGTATTCCCTCGGCTTTAGCGCCATCACCAAAATTCCATTCCCACTTGAATTTCAAGCCTGTGGTATCACCCAGAAGAGCCTTTTCCTCAATAAATTCATAACAATAACTGTTCTTCTGCAGGGTATCACAGTTTGACCATCTTATAATAGTGGTGGCAAACCTGAAAATATCATCGCTGAATTTGCGCCGGTTTGATGAAAAGTATCCTTCCTGTCCGCTGGGGACAGCATAAAATGCAAAGTCGTCAGCTTCAGAATTTATGGGTTCAGAAAGCACCACCGGCTTGCTCCAGGTACCATCAGTCATAACAGAATAATAGATGTCAAGGCCACCTGGTCCGCCACTACGGTCAGAGGCAAAGTAAAGCCTGCCTGAAGTGTGGAGGAAAGGATGTATCTCAGCATCAGCTGAATTTACATTGCTCCCAAGGTTTACCGGTTTACTCCAATCTCCGTTACTGTTTTCACTCATGAAAATATCATATTTACCGAGTGTGCCGGGCATATCTGAGGCAAAGAAGAGGTATGTTCCGTCAGAGGAGACAAAAGGGTATGATACATTGTATGCCGGGTCATTGTAGGCAAAGGGCTTTATATCTGTCCAGGCCTTCCCCTGTCGGCTGGCAGTGAATATCCCGAGGTTGTTCCGCTGATTCTTTTTAAGCTTGTCTCCGTCAACCAGGTTGCGCGTAAAATAAAGGGTGTTCCCGTCCGGACTAAGACATGCCGGCCCGATATTCGTATTCTTTCCCAGTCCTGTAGTGAACTTGACAGCCTTGCCCGGCTCTCCTTTTTCATTAAAAGGCGAAAAGAAGAGATCATAAAGCCTTACTCCTTCATAGTTCTTACGGGTAAGGAAAGGATTGGTCTTTCTGTTGGAGCAGAAGAGGATACCGTCTTCAATGATCACAGGAGCAATTTCATCCGAGTTTGAAGAGATGGCTGATAGAGTCTTCACCTCAAATGAACCCTTAGCCTGCGCCTTAAGGTTTTCAGGCCGGATAACCGCAAGAAGAAGAATGATTATATATAACAGTGATCTCTTCATACGTCAGAAATATCTTGGCGATGCCGCACTTACTGAGAATTCAAATTCATATCTGAGGGAAACCTCGTGTGTGCCAGAGGTGTATTTATTCAGATGACCTGTCTGATAATCATATGAATATCCTATTTTCAACTGACGTGTAACCTGCAGATCGATAAGGCCTACGGCGGCTTTCTCAGCAACCCTGTAGGAGCCTCCTATCCAGAAAACGTCAGCAATGATAAAGTTCGTATTAAGGTCTATTTCAAGGGGTTCAGACAATGAATATCTTAAAAGCACAGAAGGCTTTACCTTGAATCCTTCGGAAAAAGTAATTAAAGCACCAGTTGAAAAATAAGTCTTTAAGATATTATAATCCGGATGAACCTTAAACTGGTCTGCTTCATCCCTTCTGTAACTCAGAATGGAGGGCACCGAGAGGCCTATGAAGATTTTATCAGTATAATAATAAAAACCAGCTCCTATATTTGGCAGTTTGTAGGATGAGGAACCCATGAAAAGAGGATCATTCGGATCGATGAATTCCAGGTTATTATAATTTGTATTTGAAAGGTCTATGCCTCCCTTAAGTCCCATTGAGAGCCTCCCGTGACCGAGAGAAATATTGTAGGCATAAAAGCCGTAGATCCCTATATCTTTTGTCACACCGAATGTATTATACTCTGCCAGAAGTCCCAGTGACACTTTCTCTTTCTTGTTTATGGGGCTGTGAAGTGACATGTTCTGAAAGGTAGGTGCTCCCTGAATGCGTGCCCACTGTTTTCGGTATGACAGATTGGTGCTGAGAGCCCCCCGTGAACCTGCATATGCGGGGTTAATGATCAGCCCGTTTGTAAGATACTGGCTTGTTATGGGTGTCTGCTGTGCATTCAGACCTGCCTGCGACAGGAGAGTGAATAATATTATGATATACAGGCTGTGTTTCATCCTATCTTCTGATAATAATAAAACCGCTGAGGTGCGCCTCATATTCAGGAACGCTTATATCCTGGGCACCGTTTATTGTCAGCAGAAAATAATAGGTGCCCTCGGGCAGCGGATCTCCGAAGTTGTCAAGACCCCTCCAGCCGTTCACAGGGTCATTGCTTTTGTAATCTTTGGTCCTGTACACCACGGCGCCGCCCGTATTGATTATAACAAGTTCATTATATGTATATTCAAGTCCTTCAACATTGAAATAATCATTAAAACCGTCTTCGTTGGGTGATATTCCTTCAGGTATTTTAATTTCAGGGACAGTCAGTATTACTTCATCAGGGGCCGCCTCACATACATTATTTTTCACCCTGAATTCAAAGATATTTTCACCGAAGCCCAGCTTCCGAACGACTGATACAGGGTTGGTATTATCGA
The DNA here is from genome assembly GCA_035530535.1 of Bacteroidales bacterium. GTDB lineage: Bacteria > Bacteroidota > Bacteroidia > Bacteroidales > VadinHA17 > SR-FBR-E99. Next base: position 3,755 of record DATKUS010000054.1, on the reverse strand, counting down.
CAAATTCAGGATCGCCTTCAATACTTGAAACAATACTCCATGTGGATGTTCCTGTACCGTCATAGCTTCCCTCCAGATTGGCAGCAAACTGATACGGATAAAGTGTGCGGTCAGGGCCTGCCGTTACATTCAGAGGCATGATGTCAACTGTCACTGTTACTGCCGAAGAAACAGAGGTACAGCAATTATTCTCACCTGAAAAGACATTACGTCTGAACTGTGTTGTACTCCCAAGTCCCGGGGGCTGATAATTTACAGTATTATTGGTACCGTCAGCGCTGACCCACAGTGATGATGCAGGCTCTTTCTTCTCCCATAGATATCTGAACCTCCCGTCTCCGCCCGTAGGCGCGGTACCAGCAAGTTGGGCGGGGGTCGTTGTATTGCATACCCTCTGATCTGCAGTGACCGTGTTATTTCCTATAGCCGGAAGAACCGTGATCTTAAATGTTGAACTTACAGCACATACGCCCGAAGTGACAGTTCTCCTGAACCAGGTTGTTGTGGTAAGTACCGGCGGCTGATAGTTCTGAGTGCTGACAGAAAGGTCAGTGAAGTTACTGTTGTCTGTTGAAGATTCCCATTTAAATGTTATAACGGCCAATCCTCCTCCGGGAGTCCCCTGGAGTAATCCGGGTGCCTGCCCTGTGCTAATGGTGTCATGTCCCAGAGCAGGAAGTCCGATCTCGTAATTGGTCAACGCCGGATCAACGGTGATCATGATCACATTACTGACATTGCTGCAAACAGATGAATAAGCTATTCGTCTGTACCAGGTGCTTACAGTAAGCGGTGCCCCGGAAAAATCTTCCGCAGTGATGCCAGTCATGAAATTAAAATTGACACCGTTTGTGCTGTTCTCCCATTGGTATGTGTACGTGCCGGCACCGGCGCCACCTGACGGTACTGAACCGTTAAGCAAGGCCGGTGACGAGCCTTCACAGATCGTCTGGGCAGAAGCGACGGTGTTACCACTTATAGCAGGGTGACTTAAAAGATGTAATGATGGGGATGTGCTCTGGCAGGTATTGTTCATCCCGCTGTAAACTATCCGCTGATAATAGTATGTCCCCGGAGAATCATCCTGCGGATCATATGCACTTCCGGTATTGACCCCTGCAGCCGCAGCCCAGCTTATGTTGTCACTGCTGCTTTCCCAACGGTATGTATAAGTTGAAGCTCCCCCGGTGAGGGTGGCGGTAGGATTAAGGTTGCTGAATGCGGTTCCCTGGCAGACAGTCTGGTCTGTGCCGACCGTGTTGCCATTGATCACCGGCAGGATCGTAACTGTAACTGACGGACTTATATCTGTACAAGCTCCGGAATTTATCACCCGGTGATAGTATTGTGTAAGGGTCAGTGCAGGAGGGTCATAAGTCGGTTGATCACCGGTTCCTGAAGCCGATCCCCAGAGAGCATTGTTATCGCTTCTCTCCCAGGTATAGAAGTATAACCCTGTGCCGCCACCCGGTCCTGAATTCAGCGGGTAAAGCTCTTCAGGGTTCTGATTGTAACATAGTGTGGTATCACTTCCAACAAGGTTGCCGGTGATAAGGGGGTGTACGATTATCTGCACCGGCCTGCCGTAGTCTATAATCCCTCCCCCGTCATATACTACCCTTCGGAACCATACAGTGGAGGCCTCGGTTGTTGAGGGAACTAAATTTTTCCCTGTAGCTAAAGGAACAGGAGACCAGATCAGGTTGTCATAGCTCTTTTGCCACTGGTATGTATAGCTACCGTCACCTCCGGCAGGCTGTGCCCCAAGGATTGTCGGAGGAGTCTCTCCCTCACAGATGGAATCAACGGTAGAGTAAGTGATATTGGAGAATATTTCATTGAATATGAATCCGTTAAGTGGAAGATTGGGGTTTATCAATGCCAGGCCCGTGAATCCATCCCTATTCGGGTTTGTGCCATTGTTAAGGCCGCTGAGGCCGCCTGCCACCGAGGCAGTTCCGGGAAATGCCAACTGTGTCCAGATGAGTCCGCCGCCGCCGCCGCCGCCAGCACCCAGTGAATTAACGGTATTGCCGCCTTTACCTCCCCCGGCCTGGATCCCAAAATCAGAAAGGATCAGACCGGCACTCAGTATCACTGATCCTCCGGCTCCGCCTCCTGCTGCACCCGCATTTGCTAATGTGTTGGCATTCGGTTCCTGTCCTTTTGCTGAAATAATAAGTCCGTTACCCTGAATAGAGCCAGCAAATATCACAATGATACCGCCTCCTCTTCCTCCTGATGCTGTATTGGGGGTTACGGAGTAGACAGAGGCTCCGCCGCCGCCACCCATAAACACACCGCCGTTAAGTACTGTCTCACCGATTGAATACCCTCCCAGGCCACCATTATATGATATTCCACAACCGGCAACTTCAATATCTCCGGGGCTTCCGGCTCCGTAGTTTGAGCCTCCTCCACCGCCTGAAAAATGACCGTTGCCGCCGCCACCGCCAGTGAGTGTTACTCCCTTGCCTCTGGCAAGAGAGGGATAAATTGATATGCCCATCTCATTTCTGAATCCCACTCCCTCTCCTTTGAAACCCGCGGCTGTGGACGATATATCATAAAAATAGTACCTGTATGCGTCGCCAGTCTCCTGACATGTGGCTGAACCAAGTGCTACCTGGCCCCCCTTGAATCCCCTTCCTGAAACATTAATATCAGCATTCAGAGTGAGTCTGTTAGCCATGAAGGCCAGCACCCCGCCGGTGGATGTTGTTGAGTCCCACGGTGCACAGGAAAGCTCTGCGTTGACAACTGCATCAAGATAAATCCCCATCTTTATTATCTGCACCTTCCCTACAGGATCATACAGAAAGAGAATGGTCCGGGTGAAGGTTATCTGATTTCCGACTACGGACTGTACTATCATTATTTCAAAGGAGCCGGGACTGCCAACAGTGTTCTGAATGTTACCGGGCAGTATTGTTGATGCGTTTATTTCCGCACCTGACATCTGAATGACCATGACCGTGTCACCGGCAGAGAAATCTGAAGCATTCTGAACAGTAACATAATCAACTCCAACAGTGAGAACTTTGGCGTATTTATTAATCTGGCCCGTAACAAGCGGGACTGCCTGACCATAAGCAGGCATAATGCCCCCGAGGGTCACCGTAACAAGAGCTAGGAGATAGAATTTCCATATATCAGACAAACGCTGGGACATTAGATACTAATATTGCCTGCTAATATATGTAATTAAATCTGATATTTCAATTAGATCATTTAGTTATCCTGACCGCCCAGACGTTCAACGGTGTATAAGAGAGGTAATTCAATAAAGAAGGCAGTACCATTGCCAGATACTGATTCATATCTAATTGTCCCGCCGGCAGTTTCCACATATCGTTTGACAATTGAGAGTCCAAGACCCATCCCGGAAGATTTGGTTGTAAAGTTAGGTGTAAACATCTTGGACTTCAGCTCTTCGGGTATTCCTGTGCCGTTGTCACGAAATACAATAAGCACTTTGTCAACCGAGGCGGAGAGGATAATCTTTATCTCACCCTTAATCCCTGCAGACATTGCCTGTATGGCATTTTTCAGAAGATTTGAGAAAATCCCGTTAAGGTGCTCTCTGTCAGCCATTATCATTGCCTTGCTTATATTCCCGCTCTCAAGAGTTATTGAAGCCTCATTGGATTGCCCGAACAGCTCAATTGAGGTCCGTAACTGTGCAAGAACATCAACCTCAGCAGGTTCTGCCCCGGGAAGACGGGCAAAATAAGAAAATGCTGTTGCAATAGATG
>DATKUS010000053.1:0-22616 GCA_035530535.1 Bacteroidales bacterium | reverse complement strand
CATCCGCTGATAGAACGCAAATCTATCTTTCATGCCTTGAATCAGAAAGCCGTGGCAAGGTTATACGCAGCTTCAGTGAAAAGGCAGTATGAAGATCTGAATCTCGTTATTGCCCATATGGGTGGAGGCATAAGTGTAGGGGCACATTGTAAGGGAAGGGTCATTGATGTTAACAATGCTCTTAATGGCGACGGACCTTACTCACCCGAACGTTCGGGAGGACTGCCGGCAGCACAGCTAGCTGATCTCTGCTTCAGCGGCCGGTATCATATCCAGGAGGTAAAGTCCATGATAACGGGGAAAGGCGGTATGGTGGCTTATCTGGGCACCAACAGTTTCATGGAGATATGTGAAAAAGCTGAAGCCGGTGACAGGCTGGCTGAGGCGGTCAGGGAGGGCTCTTCATACCAGGTTGCAAAGGAGATAGGCGCAATGGTTGCTGCACTTAAGGGCGCTGTTGATGCAATAATACTCACTGGCGGAATGGCATATCAGAAGGTACATGTAGCCAAGATCACTTCAATGGTGGAGAAATTTGCACACGTCTCTGTCTACCCCGGTGAGGATGAGCTGAAAGCACTGGCATTCAATGGTTTTCTGGCTGTCACCGGTCAGATCAAGGTAAAGGAATACAAAGGATAAATTGCAGTAGTGCTGTAAATCCCTTAATTCTTAATTCTTAATTTTTAATTCTTAATTCTGCTTCATGGCACTGACACCGCCACCGGCAGTATTTTCCCGTTGAAGAATTTATTCCCGTTTTCAGCAAACTCAGCAATAAAAGCCGCCATATCGGCAGCAGACACCGGCGCCTTGTGGTCCGGAAATGCCGTACTGAACATCTGGGTCTCAACAGCCCCCAGACAGAGACAGTTAAACGCTATTCCGGAACCTGCATACTCGGCGGCCAGGCATTCGGTGAGAACAGCCAGTGCCCCTTTTGTCGCACTGTAGAAAGATAATCCCGGGAACTTCATACTTCCCTGAAAACCTCCCATACTGCTGATATTGACTACATGTGATCCCTGCTTAAATAATGGCAGTAAAGCATTTATCATCGCCGCAGGGCCTGTAAAATTTGTGCTGACAAGGGTTGATATTTCCTCCGGGGTATGGTCACTGAAAGCCTTATTTACAAGATATCCGGCATTATTGACAAGGATATCAATAGTGCTTAATTCGCTGCTTATGCGATTTTTAAGCTCTGTAAGGGATGATCGTGTGCCGGTGATATCCAATGCCATTCCGGTTATATTACCATGTGCAGCGCCTTCAAAAAGACTTTTAAGGGCAGCTACATTGCGTGCCACAGCAAAAATCCTGTTCCCGGGAGATTCAGACAACTTAATCGCTACTTCCCTGCCTATGCCGGAGGATGCACCTGTAATTACTATATTCACCTCAATATCAATAAATTACAAAAATAAAATGATAAAATTTTCTGATCAGCTTATGTAAATGTACTAATTTTGATTTTATTTGTAGCCTCGCAAAAGTTCTGATGGTTAAAATGAAAAGGGTCCTTATTGCTGCTATAGTTGTACTGTCTGGCATCACATTGTCAGGTCAGGATACTTCAAACGAACGCCCTCCGTTTTCGGAACGGCTTTTTTTTGGCGGCTCCTTTGGTCTGCAGTTCGGCACAATAACCAACATAGAGGCATCTCCTGTTGCAGGTCTGTGGCTTCTACCGCGTATTGCCATTGCAGCGGGACCTTCATATCAGTACTACAAGGACCCCGTTGATGCAACATCCATTTATGGAGTAAGGGGTTATCTTCAGATTACACTGATCCAGGATCTGAACAATATCATCCCCATCGGTGTGAACACCGGAATCTTTGTGCAGGCAGAATATGAAGGACTCAGTCTTGAGAGATCATTCTGGTCACTCGTCCCTGACGGGAAGAAGAGGATCTTCATGGGCACTTTCCTTGCTGGGGCGGGGATCTCCCAGCCAATTGGCAGAAGGTCAAGTATGAACTTTACAGTCTTATGGGCGTTGACAGATCCTGTATACCAGGTTTATGATTCGCCCGAGATAAGGGTGAGCTTCAACTTTTAAGTTAGATCATATATTATAATATACTAATTAATAATTATTTATGAAACTTGAGAATAATAAATTTGTATCCCTGTCCTATAAATTGGAGGAGGGGGGAAAGGATGGAAGAGTACTGGAAGTTGTTGAAGAGGCAACACCACTGACGTTTGTCTTCGGTGCCGGAAGACTTCTGCCTGCCTTTGAGGCTAATATCATCGGACTGGAAGAGGGCTCAGGCTTTGATTTCATGCTTAATGCCGCTGACGCGTACGGTGAAAAGCGTGAAGAGATGGTGGTCAGCCTCCCCAGGAATATTTTTGAAGACGAGTGTGTTCTTAACTCTGAGATATGCTTCATTGGCAATACGGTTCCCATGATGGATGCACAGGGTCACAGGATGAACGGAATAGTAACTGAAATAGGTGACTCCTTTGTGAAGATGGATTTCAATCATCCCCTTGCAGGCACTGATCTCAATTTTTCAGGAAAGGTTGTGGAAGTAAGGGAGGCCACTGCAGAAGAGCTGATGGGTCCGGATTCCGGAGGATGCTCTTCATGCGGAAGCAAGAGCAGCGGCTGCGGGGGATCATGCAGTTGAAAGAAAAAAGGTAGACGCTGGTCCCTGGTAATACAGGAAAATCCGGGCTCTGTCCCGGATATTTTTATTTATACCTTCAGCGTTTCTCCCTCTGATTTTGCAATGATAACGGCACAGCAGGTGTCACCGTAAACATTGATGGTAGTACGGAACATATCCAGAATCCTGTCGACGGCAAGAACCAGGCCGATGCCCTCCAGCGGCAGCCCCACGGCTTTCAGCACAACCGCCATCATAACAAGTCCAGCCATAGGTATCCCCGCAGACCCTATTGCTGCAAGCAATGCTGTGAAGATGACTACCAGCTGCTGCCCGATTGAAAGGTCAATGCCATAAGCCTGGGCGATGAACATGACAGCCACGCACTCATACAGTGCCGTACCGTTCATATTTATAGTGGCACCCAGTGGAAGAGTAAAACTTGCAATCTTGTTTGAAACGCCGTCCTCAACCTCAACTGTCTCCATGGTCAAAGGCAGGGTGGCATTCGATGATGACGTTGAAAAGGCAGTCAGCAGTGGGGCAGTCATGTTTTTCATATGCTTTATCGGGTTTGCCTTGCCCAGAAACCTTACTAACAGAGGCAGTGTGATCAGCCCGTGTACTGTCAGGCCAAGAACAACAGTCAGAAAATAGAGCCCCAGGCGACTTATGACCTCGCTAATCTGGTTTCCCATCAGTATCTGCTGTGCAATGACCTTGGCAGAGATACTGAATATACCCAGGGGAGTGAACCTGATGATAAACATCGTAATCTTCATTATCACATCCAGCCCTGCATTAAGTATATCCATCATAAGCAGGCGGGGCTTGTCATTCACCCTGGTGATGAAATAGCCAAAGATAATGGCAAAGAAAATGATTGAGAGCATATGACCCTGAACCATCGAATCAAAGATGTTTGACGGGACGATCTTGATCAGCGTCTGCCCGAAACTATCGGATACGGCGGAAATGTTCTCCACAGGTACTTTGAATCCCAGGTCGGCCCCTACACCGGGTTTGATAAGCAGAACAAAGAAAAATCCCGTAACAATGGCAATCAGCGTTGAGAGCACATAATAGCCCATGGTCTTCAGTCCAAGCCTCCCAAGGTTGTCGGCGGTGCCCACACTCGCCACCCCTGTTGAGATGGAACAAAGGATCAGCGGTATGATGATCATGTTCAGGGCGCGGAGAAATACATCCCCAATCCAGTTGGTATATACAGACCATTCAGGAAAGAGATAACCGAACAGACCGCCAAGTACCAGAGTGATCAGAATCTGGTAGTGCAGAGCTAATGAAAATTTCTTACGGGTCATGGAGATTGAATTTAAGACTTCAAACAAAGGTTTTAAGAAAATAATGCAATTTAACAGAATTAAGAATCTATTCTGCGGGAAGATAATTAAAAGTCAGATGCCCGAAATATGTTTTACATTATGTAACGAGAATCAAATATTCACGATAAAGGGGAGAGGGAGATTACAAAATTCAATTCTGAAGAGGTTGACAAGAACTACCCCTTTTACATGTTCCAGTCTCCTCCCGGAATTACAAAATTCAATGATATTTTGGTAGATTTACAATTGTAAACAAATGAATTTACCTATAAAAGATATATTTAGTGTACAAATGTAAATAGATGCAATGTACCGTTGTAACGATTAATTGCAAATTAAATATATAGAAGTTATTACATTATAAATCAGCTATTTATATTTAACAATTTAAGTTTTATTAGATCCTTTGAACGTGGATTGTTGGAAAGTGACGTTAGATTTGACTCTTTTACAACTATAATTAACTATATATCAATAGTTATAATCAACTAAAGTAAAGTATTACTATCGGTAAATAAGTACTTTATAATGGATCACTCATATAATTTTCTGATATAAATCGAATGAAAACATTACAAATGCCATATAACATTACAATTGTAATCTATATAAAGTTACACATGTAATTTATTATCTGATTACATTTGTAAAAAGCATATTTGTCATGAAAGAGAGAATCCTTGCGTTTTTGCAGAATGAAAACAAGAGCTACGCTCAGTTTGCTGAGGAAATAGGCGTTCAACCATCTGGAATATCTCATATTCTATCGGGCAGAAATAACCCCAGCCTCGATTTTATTGTCAAAATGCTTCTGAAATATCCGACGCTTTCTGCCGAATGGCTTCTTTTTGGGCGTGGTGAAATGTATAAATATATGGCGCAGCCATCCTTATTCGATACTGAGCCTCAAATGGAGCCGGATAAGACATCATTGCCTGTTGAGGTGACTGATGACCAGGTAAACACCTCTGAACCTCCTGAAAAGGCTGAGGATGCCCTGAATATAAGGGAAACGGGTGTGCAGAATATAACACATGGAGGGAAAAAGCTTTTTAAAGTGCTTTTCTTCTATTCAGACAATACTTTCAGTGAATACAGGCCGGAGTGAGCATATTCATTCATTTTAGCTAATTTTGCAGGCAAAAGAGAGCCTGATGAAGAAAAGGATAGAAGACCTTATTGTTATAGAGAACCGAAAGCTTAACGAACAGTTTTTTGTCCTGAGGGTCTCTTCTTCCACCACCCTGCCCTCAATTCTGCCGGGCCAGTTCCTGCAGGCCCTTGTAAAAGACAGTCCCTCGACCTTCCTGCGCCGTCCTCTTTCAGTACACGACGTCGATGAGGCAACAAACAGCATCTCCATCCTAATACAGGTTGCAGGCAGAGGCACTGAGAGCTTAAGCAGGCTTAAACCAGGAGATACTGTAAACATGGTTTACCCCCTTGGTAATTCATTTACTCTGCCTTTACAGGGAGAAAAGGTCCTGCTTACAGGGGGCGGCTGTGGAATGGCTCCTCTGCTTTACCTGGGGCGTAAGATCAGGGAGTCAGGAATTGAGCCTGTGTTTGCTCTTGGTTTCCGCAACAGGGAAAGAGTGCTTGAACATGACGAATTCAAAAAGCTTGGCACAGTTCAAATTGCGACAGAGGACGGTTCAATGGGTAACAGGGGATTAGTTACTGACCTGCCTGTTTTCACTGAAAATAAATGGGATAAGGTCTACTCCTGCGGTCCTGAACCAATGATGAAGGCTATTGCAGCAAAATGTTCAGAAAGAGATATTTTATGTGAAGTTTCACTGGAGAACCTTATGGCATGTGGCATAGGTGTATGCCTTTGCTGTGTGGTCCAGACAACATCCGGAAATGTTTGTTCATGCACCGAAGGTCCTGTATTTAACACCCGGGTACTGAAATGGCAGAGCTGAAAGTAAGAATAGGATCAATGATCATGAAGAACCCGGTGATGACTGCCTCCGGGACATTTGGTTATGGACCTGAATTTGAAGATTTTATTGATGTCTCCAGCCTTGGAGGGATCATTGTTAAGGGTACAACCCTTGAGCACAGGGAGGGGAATCCTTATCCCCGCATGGCTGAAACCCCTTCAGGGATGCTTAACGCCGTAGGACTCCAGAATAAAGGGATCGACTATTTTGAAAAAAATATCTATCCCCGTATTTTGGGATACCGGACTAATGTTATTATCAATGTAAACGGCAGTACTATTGATGATTACGTAAAACTTTCTGAAAGGATAAATAACCTTGATTCCATACCCGCAATAGAATTGAATATTTCTTGTCCCAATGTTAAGATGGGTGGAATGATATTCGGTACTAATCCTGCATCTGCCAGAGAGGTAATAGCCGCTGTCCGTAAGGTATATTCCAAAACACTGATTGTCAAACTGTCGCCCAATGTGACAAATATTGCAGAGTTTGCTCTTATCTCTGAGGGTGAAGGGGCTGATTCTGTCTCGCTGATCAACACTCTGTTGGGTATGGCTGTTGATGTAAAGACAATGAAGCCGAAGCTGTCGACCATTACCGGTGGTCTTTCAGGTCCCGCCATCAAGCCCATTGCGCTCCGCATGGTATGGCAGGTTGCCAGGGCAGTGAAGATACCCGTAATTGGAATTGGCGGCATAATGAATACGGAAGATGCCCTTGAATTTATCATGGCAGGTGCCACCGCAGTGCAGGTGGGTACCGCCTCGTTTATCGAACCTCGCACTGCCGAAATGATCGTAACGGGATTGGAGGATTATCTTGCTATGAAAAATTTTAACGGCATCAATGATATCACCGGGATACTTAACCGTTAACCGATATTACTGCTCACACTTAACACCTTATCCGTATTTAGTATAAGTTAAGTTATTTGGCTTGATTTTTGTGATTTTTGTTGGATACCCGACTATTATCCTTTAAATTTGTAAAATTATAGTCGCAAAAGAGAACATTAACTAAAATAAGTAAGACATCATGGCAGAAAATTTACAAATTGACAGTCTAGACAGAAAGATTTTGGATATTATAACCAAAAATGCGAGGATACCTTACCTGGAGGTAGCAAGGGACTGCAATGTTTCAGGAGCGGCAATACATCAGAGAGTGCAAAGACTGATCAGGGTTGGTGTGATAAAGGGATCAGAGTTCATTGTTGATCCGGTAATGGTTGGATTTAAGACATGTGCATATATTGGACTCTTTCTTGACAACCCTGGCAAGTACAAAGAAGTGATCAAGAAGCTTAAGGATATCGCTGAAGTTATTGAATGTCATTATACTACGGGTAATTATTCACTGTTCATTAAAGTTTATACCCGTGACAATGATCACCTCCGTGAGGTTCTTACAGAAAAGATACAGACTATAACCGGCATTGTCCGTACTGAGACCCTCATTTCGCTTGAAGAGTCGATCAGCAGGCAGATCCCGGTGCTTTCAAAGTAAATGCTGGTTAGATTATACAGATATAGATTATTTATTTAAACAGCCGAAAGCCTGTTGATGGGCCTTAAAAGTTACTTTTTCTTCAAATACACATCTTACCAAAGGTCTATGCCACAAAAAAAAGGAAGAAATGGAAACATTTCTTCCTTTTTCGTGATCCAGCTGTCGTGACTTGCAGCCTGACGGCTGCTGCGTCGGACCCTAAGACTTTTTACTTACCCACACAAAAACAGTTTTTCGCTATCGCTCAAAATGTTGTTGTTTTTGTGATCCAGCTGGGGCTCGAACCGGTGCGACCTTAATGAAAAAGCCAGGTGGGCTATTTTAGGGAGCAGCCAGTTTGCGGTGGTGGCGGGTTCGAAACAGGCAAATAAAAAAGGCAGCCGATATGGCTGCCTGGTGATCCAGCTGGGGCTCGAACCCAGGACCCCATCCTTAAAAGGGATGTGCTCTACCAGCTGAGCTACTGAATCAGTCCTGTTTTTTGCGAGTGCAAATGTAGGGTAAAAATATTTCTGAACAAAAAAAAAACCAACTTTTGCAGAACAATGTTACATTTTTTTTTTCACCGAAACCATCGGCATAAATTGTAGCTATATTTATACGGCAAGATTGGAACTGCATGAAAAATATTTTCAAAGATAAGGTGGTTATAGTCACCGGCGCATCTACAGGGATAGGCAACGCTATTGCCAGGGAGTTCGCATGGCAGGGAAGCAAGGTCATGCTTGCTGCCCGGTCGGCTGACAGGCTTACTCAGCTTGAATCTGAAATTAAGGAAAAAGGTTTTGAAGCATCCCACTGGGTGACGGATGTCTCAAAGGAAGAAGATTGCCACCGCCTCATTGAGGCCACAGTGGCAAAATATGGAACGGTGGATATCCTTATTAATAATGCCGGGGTATCAATGCGGGCATTGTTCAGCGATGTTGATATATCTGTCTTAAAGAGACTTATGGATGTCAATTTCTGGGGTACGGTCTACTGCACAAAGTATGCCCTGCCTTACCTCGTCAGGAACAGAGGCTCAATTGTAGGAGTCTCTTCAGTGGCGGGATTTCATGGACTGCCGGGCCGCACAGGCTATTCGGCATCAAAATTTGCCATGCACGGTTTCCTCGAGACGGTACGAATTGAGTACCTGAAGGAGAAGCTGCATGTAATGATTATTGCACCTGGATTTACCAGCTCCGAAGTACGAAAACATGCTCTTACGGCCGACGGATCAGAACAAGGTAATTCACCCAGGGAGGAGGGACGAATGATGTCACCCGAACATGTGGCCAAATGGGTGCTGAAAGGAATAAGAAAAAGGAAAAGGAACAAAATACTGACGTGGTCGGGACGCTTCACCGCACTGCTGCAGAGGATAATACCTTCTGTGGTCGATTATAGTTATTACCTCGCAATGAAGAATGAACCTGAGTCGCCCCTTAAATAACGCATACAAATATTAAGTATAAACCGCTAATGTCAGACATATCGGTTCAGATACGCAACAAACAGAGGCTTATCATTAAATGCCTGCCTCCGCCTGTGACAGATGCTGAGAAAAAGTCTGTCGGAGAGGCTATTGATATTGCAGCATCCTCATATTCAACTTCGGAAAAGCATTTTGATGAGCCGCTGATAATGTATTACACTGAGCTGGCTCGTGTTGCTGCATGCGATATGGGTCTGGGATCATCTGCAGTCACCTGTGCATTGCTCTCAGGTATTAAGGAGGGTACGGAAGGATGGAAGCAGGTTGAAAGCCTGAAGGATCCGGCTGTAAGGAATGTCATAAAGGGGCTTTCAAGGGTGACTGCACTGCATGGCCGCGACTTCACAGGACAGGCTGATAACTTTCGAAAGCTACTCCTGACCCTTGCCGATGATGGCAGGGTTATTATCATCACGCTGGCAGAACGACTGCTGATGATGCGTAACATCGATAAGCTTCCTGAAAAAGAAAGATTGCCATTGGCTTCCGAGACTTACTTCCTCTATGCCCCCCTGGCACATCGACTGGGTTACTACAACGTGAAGTCGGAGATGGAAGACCTGGCTATGAAACTGATGGAGCCCTCCGAATACAATGAGCTGGAATCATTGCTGCGCAGCACCACTAGCTCGAGGAATAAGCTTATCAAGGAGTTTTCGAAGCCGCTGACTGAAAGACTCAATTCACTGAAGATCAAATACGAGATAAAAAGCCGCACTAAATCCATTCACTCCATCTGGCAGAAGATGAAGAAGCAGGGAGTGGCCTTTGAAGAGGTCTTCGACATATTTGCATTAAGGATAATCATTGATACCGAAGCTGCTCATGAGAAGGCCTCTTGCTGGCAGGTCTACTCCGTTGTGACAGATATATACCAGCCTGACCCGAGCAGGATGCGTGACTGGATATCGGTTCCAAAATCAAACGGTTATGAGTCGCTGCACACTACCGTTGGAACCCGCACTGGACGGTGGGTTGAGGTGCAGATACGCACCAGGAGGATGGATGAGATTGCTGAGAAAGGTCTCGCTGCTCACTTCCGCTATAAAGGCATCAAAGTCGAGGGAGGCCTCGATGCATGGATGGCACAGATGCGAGATGTTCTGGGTATGGTTGAGAAAGACGGCAGTGACTTCCTCGGGGAAATAAGACCGGGTTTATATTCCGATGAAGTATTCGTCTTCACTCCCAAAGGGCAGGTGAGACAGCTTCCGGCAGGTGCATCGCTCCTCGACTTCGCCTTTGAGATTCATACTGAGGTCGGCTCTAAATGCGTGGGAGGAAAGGTCAATGGCCGGAATGTGCAGCTTAAATACAAGCTTCAAAATGGCGACCATGTCTCGGTGATCACCTCCAGGAGCCAGTCGCCCAAACGCGACTGGTTGGGATATGTGATAACTAACAAGGCAAGGTCAAAAATAAAGCAGGCGCTTAATGAGGAGAAGGTGAAGCTGGCGGCAGAGGGGAAAGAGATCTTTACCAGGAGGCTGAAAAACTGGAAGATACCCTATGGTGACCTGACAGTTACCAAACTGCTGGAAGAGTATGGCCTTAAGACTGCTCAGGATCTCTATTTTGACATTGCCCTTGGTGAAATAGATCTTCTTCAGGCAAAAAAAGTGCTGCTGCGGTCTGAAGAAAACGAGGTGGCCCCTATGCCCCGGAAACTTCCTGAACCTCCTTCTCAGCATGATGAAACCTCCTCCTCGCAGTCTGACTATCTTGTTATAGATGAGAAGGTTGAAGGACTGGATTATAAGCTCTCAAGGTGCTGCAATCCTGTTTTCGGCGACCGTGTTTTCGGGTTTGTGACAGTGCTTGAAGGTATCAAGATACACAGGGCCAGTTGCCCCAATGCAGATTTCATGATCTCTAATTTCCCGTACAGAGTGGTCAGGGCACGGTGGACACGGCTGGATGCCACGCGCGGATTCCTTACATCAGTTAAGGTCACAGGTGTTGAGAACCTTGGCATTGTTACCCGTATATCTGAAATTCTTTCTGAGTTTAAGCTGTCAGTAAAGAACTTTACCTATAAAATGGACAACGGTCTTTTTGAAGGAAGGATAGAGCTTCTGGTTCCGAATATTAATGTTCTTTACGCAGTGATTAAAAAGATACAGGCTGTGAAGGGCATTACGCGTGCTATGCGTATTGAAAACTAATACCTGGGGTCAGGCTGAATGGGCAGCCGGGCCATCTTTTCAACTTCAACGGAGGTGTAGCCAAACTCATCAACTATCTTTCCCTGAATAAGATATGTCCCGCTACCGCGGAATGGCCAGCTGTTAAGCGTCTGCGGAAAATGTGTTGTGTCAAAAAACTCCCCGGTGCTGTCAATGAAGCAGCCGAAGTTCATCCACTCCTTCTTTATTGTCTTAATATATTTGACTGTGACCAGATGTCCCACCATCTTCACTTTGCGGCCTGTCAGCCCCTTCATCTCCGCTGCCGTTATCTCGCCCCGGAACTTTGTCTGGAGCATATCAAACCATGTCATTGATACCGGAAAGCCCAGCAGCTCTATCTCATCGTAAGCATCCTCAAGCCTGCTCTGTTCAAAAGGAGGCATCACAAATTTCTTTGGCTCGGGATTAAAGAGGGTACGGGCGCTTTCGCTCTTACCCTTGTTGATCTGCATATGTGCTTCCCACAGCAGCAGTGCCTTGCTTTTGCCTGTGAACCTGAAGGCCCCGGAACGTATCAGTAGGATGCACTGCTCAAGACCCGGACCTATGCGTGAGATAAAGTCACTAAGATCTTGATATTCACCATTATCATCACGCTCTCTTATTATTTCATGCGCCATGGAATTCTGCAGGCCTGACAGATGAATAAATCCGATATAGAGAGTGCTTTTTCTGATTGAAGTCTTGTATGTGCTTCTGTTGATACAGGGTGATTCAACGAGTGCCCCCTGGCGTTTTGCCTCATGGACATATACCCATGTGCGGTAAAAGCCGCCGAAGTTGTTGATGACGGCGACCATGAACTCGAGGGGGTAGTGCGACTTCAGCCAGAGGCTCTGGAAGCTCTCCACGGCGTAGGAGGCTGAGTGTGCCTTGGAGAAGGAGTATCCGGCAAACGACTCTATCTGGCGCCATACCTCCTTCGTGATATCTTCGGGATAACCCTTGTCGCGGCAGTTGTCAAAGAAGCGCCCTGTTATCTTTTGCATCTCCTGTTTTGACCTGTGCTTGCCGCTCATGGCGCGGCGCAGGGTGTCGGCGTCGGAGAGATCGAGCCCGGCAAAATGGTGACATACCTTCAGCACATCTTCCTGGTATACCATCACCCCGAAGGTCTCGCTCAGCAGATCTTTCATGACCGGGTGGATATATTCAAATTTGTCAGGGTTATGGAACCTGTAAATGAACTGGCGCATCATGCCTGATCGTGCCACCCCCGGTCTGATGACAGAGCTGGCGGCAATGAGCGTCAGATAATCATCGCATCTCAGCTTTTGCAGCAGTCCGCGCATCGAAGGACTCTCGATATAGAAACATCCCTTTGCATCACCACGGCGAAGATGGTCCTTCACCAGCGGGTCGTTCTTGAAC
Organism: Bacteroidales bacterium; assembly: GCA_035530535.1. Classification (GTDB taxonomy): domain Bacteria; phylum Bacteroidota; class Bacteroidia; order Bacteroidales; family VadinHA17; genus SR-FBR-E99. Next base: position 10,148 of record DATKUS010000053.1, on the reverse strand, counting down.
TTCTGCACGGCGTGCACATCCACATCAACGCCCTGGTTCATTTTAATGATCTCGGCACTTTCCGCGATATGGCCTATGCCTCTCTGGCTAAGTATGTCAAGCTTTTCATATCCCAGCTCTTCAGCGGTGTACATGTCCCATTGCGTTGTGGGGAAGCCTTTCGGGGGCATGTCGAGAGCTGTATAACAGCATACCGGCTCCTCGGAAATAAGCACACCGCCGGCGTGTATGCTGCGCAAATTGGGATAGTCTGCAATCCTATTTCCTGTTTCAAAAATCATATCTTGTATCTCTCCGCGGTTGCTGACGGAGGAGGGGTCGGTGATGAGCGCATCTATCTCTTCAACCGGCAGTCCGTGCACCTTGCCCAGCTCGCGCACAATGGACCTGCCCCTGAAAGTGCCAATGGTGCCCAGGAGAGCAGTGTGACGATGACCATATCGTCTGAAGATGTATTCGGTGACGGTGTCACGCTCCTTCCATGAATAGTCTATGTCAAAGTCGGGCGGAGAGGTCCTTTTCGGGTTTATGAACCGCTCAAAGTAAAGGTTCAGGTCAATGGGGTCAACATTGGTGATCTTCAGGCAGTAAGCAACAACGGAGTTGGCTCCGCTGCCACGTCCCACATGATAGAATCCACATGCCATTGAGTATCGTATTATATCCCATGTGATGAGGAAGTATGAGGAGAAGCCCAGGTTGTCAATTATCTCCAGTTCATGTCTCACTCTCTCTTCAGCCACCTTGTTTTTTGTTCCGTAGCGGTATTTCATTCCGTCCAATGCCAGCTTCTCAAGCAGGAGCTTGTCGTCATACCTGCTGGCGGAGTATATCTTTTTGTTTTTGGGTGTGGTGAAGTCTATCTGCAGTGAGCAGTCGTTGAGCAGCCTGCGCGTGTTTTCGGTCACCTGCGGCCACATCTCAAAGGGGCGGATGATCTCATTTTCTGGCAGCATTATCTCATCGGGTGAGGCTGTATGGTGAGGTTCCAGTCGGCTCAGCAACAGGTTATTGTCTATGGCGCGCAGGCTGCGGTGTATGGGGTAGTCGGAGGGTGATTCCATTGTCACCGGCTGGAGGATGACGCATTTTGACAGTTGTTTTTTTGTCATTGAGATGAGCCTGCCGGCGGCGGAGGGACGTATGCCTATGAATTCATTGTCGCGCATGGTGGTGAGGTCATCGCTGCCGGCGCTGCTTGCACCATTAACGCTGTCGGCTCCATTCACTCTGCCTGCACTGCCTCCGACGCCGGACGGGTAAATGACGTAAGCATTTGGGAAGGAGGGAGGCCGGAGGGGGAGAGGCTCGCCGGTGAAGTTATGGTGCGTGAGGAACTCGTTCAGTTCCCTGAATCCCTCGTTGTTGCGTGCTATGCCTATGTATAACAGGGTGTTGTCACGACGGAATTCTATTCCTGCCGCCGGGGTGATGCCGCGGCTGCCGCACTCCCTTACAAAATCGGGCACGCCGGTGGTGTTATTGATGTCTGTCAGCACCATGCGGGTGATGCCGGCAGCCGCGGCAAGCTCAGAAAGGCGTTCGATGGGTATGGTGCCGTAGCGGAGGCTGTAATATGAGTGGCAATTGATGTACATGGCAGGCAATAGGCAATAGGCAATAGTGGTTAGTGGTGCCAGCGGAGAAGTCTCTCTTCCATAATTTTCTTTTCTTTCAGCACCTCTGTCGCCTTTCTGAGCTCGCGCTCGCTGCGCTCCGCGGCGGTCATCACCCCGGCGGCCCTGCGTATCGCACTGCGCCCGAAACGGCCGCGCAGCGTGTCCATGGTCATGTAGAGACTTATCATCTCAGGAGTGTCTTCAAACATATTCAGCTGATGCACCCCGCGCACCAGGCCGCTAACACGTACACCTATCAGCCTGATAAGCATGCGTCGCTGCCAGAGACGGCGGAAGAGACTCTGTGCCTCACTGATGAGCACATGGTCAAAGGCAGTATAGGGTATACGCTGCTGCAGCGTGTGAGTGTCGAAATCAGAATACCGTATGCGCACCGTGATGCACGAGGTGAGCTTCTCATGACTCCGCAGTTCATATGCCAGCTTCTCCGTCATGCTCACCAGCAACTGGTTGAGCATCACCACATCTGTGGTGTCACGCTCAAAAGTATGCTCGGTGCTGATCGACTTCTGCTCCGAGTAGTTTATGACAGGCGTGCTGTCAATGCCATTGGCTTTCTTCCATATGTCGGTGCCGTTCTTACCCATGAGCGACTCAAGCATCTCGGAAGGGATGCCCCTCAGCGTGTGTATGGTTGAGATGCCCATGGAACGAAGCGTGTGATAGGTCTTCTGTCCTATCATGGGTATCTTTTTGATGGAGAGGGGATCGAGAAAGGGGATGACATACTGCTGCCCTACCTCCCTCTCGCCGTTGGGTTTGGCCTCACCGGCAGCTATCTTGGAGACGGTCTTGTTGACCGAGAGACCGACAGAGATAGGCAGTCCTGTCTCCTTTATTATGGTGTTGCGCAGCTCATGAGACCACCGTGAGCACCCGTAGAAGCGGTCCATGCCCGTGAGGTCAATATAATGCTCATCCACAGAGGCCTTCTCATACAGCGGAGACTTCTCCGCAATGATGTCAGTGACCATGTGGGAATATTTTGTGTAAGCCTCCATGTCGCCGCGTATGAATACGGCCTCGGGGCACATCGCCCTGGCCATCTTCATGGGCATGGCTGAGCTGACGCCGAAACTGCGGGCCTCGTAGCTGCAGCTCGAGACCACGCCGCGGTCAGAGCCGCCTCCGATGATCACCGGACGGCCGTTGAGACGACTGTCCCTGACCCTCTCCACGGAGACGAAGAAGGTGTCAAGATCGAGATGTAAGATGCTGCGCGATTCCATGGTTAAAGCAAAGAGCACAGAGCATGGAGCCCGGAGCTCAGGATTTTAATTTATGACTACTTACTTCTTTTGTTCTATTGTTCAACTTTTCCGCCCGGAAGGCGTATTTTTTCCATTTTTTCCATTGCCGTTTCAAAAATCCCTTTTATATTTGATTAAAATTTAATCAAAGTAATGATTACAATATAATCAATTTTCATAATATGTACTTCGCATCGAACATAAAATTTTTACGCAGGCGCAGGGGACGTACGCAGGATGACGTTGCCTCGGCACTGCAGATGAAGCGCTCAACGCTGAGCGGCTATGAGAATGGAGTGGCACAGCCAGCCATTGATGCCCTGGTGGCATTCTCCGGGTATTTCAACATCTCTCTTGACACCATGCTGAAGGTAGATCTGACACATCTCTCAGAGAGCCAGCTGGGTGAACTGGAGAGAGGGTATGACGCCTATATCAGGGGCAGCAACCTCAGGGTGCTGACAACAACCATTACTCCCGATAACAGGGAGAACATTGAGCTGGTGAATGAGAAGGCCAAGGCAGGATACACCACAGGATATGCTGATCCTGAATTCATTGGCGACCTGCCTCTCTTTAGCCTGCCATTCCTCTCACGTGACCGCAAATACCGCACTTTCCAACTCCGTGGCGACTCCATGCTGCCCATTCCGGATAAGTCGTGGGTGACCGGCGAATACCTGCAGGACTGGCGTGGAATAAAGAGCGGCAAGGCTTATATCATACTGACGGTCAGCGACGGTATAGTCTTCAAGGTTGTTGAGAACAATATCGAAAAGAGCGGCAGGCTGATACTCTATTCCCTCAATCCTTTGTACGAACCTTATGAGGTTCATGTAAATGATGTAAAGGAAATATGGAAGTTTGTCAATTATATAAGTGATGAGCTCCCTGAACCTGTTCTTCCCGAGAAACAGCTCATGCGTACGGTTGCGTCAATGAAACATGACCTGAACCAGTTAAAGAAAAGCATGGGAAGGGAGATTGAGGATGCCCGGGAGTTATGAGTTGGGAGTGAACTAAAGTGCACTAAAGTTACTGACAAGGTAAAGGCTGAGGTTGAGACAAAGATAAAAGACAGAGAAAAGCGAACATGTGAAGGCAGAGACGACGGGACAGAGTAATTTAATCAATACTTGAGGTGCCAGTGGTTATCTGCATCTAAATCAATGATATCTGCTTTGTAATGATCCAGATCATTCAGGGTAAAGATTGAGTCTGCCAGGGGGATGAGGTCATCGATATTTTTACTGTCAGGATTGTTTATCCCGGCATGCATCATAAGGATAAACAGGTCAGGGCTAACAATCCTGCGCAGGGCAGGTGACTCGCATATAATCGGTGTACCAGGAGTAAGAAAAGGCTGTAAGGCTGTGAAGGCTTCGCCCAGGGTAGCCTCACCTGAAATAATCAGAAAGACTTTTGAAGCTCCGGCACGGAGCATCCTTGAACTGTCTTTTTCTGATACGCTGTTTCTTTCTTCATAGATATGGAACCCTTCTTTTCCGGCAATAAGTGTAAGGCCGGACATTTCAGGGTGGACATGCGGTGTAATCTTTATGGCAGTCACCCCGCGGGATGTAAATTTCGAGATGAGAAGGGCTGCCAGGGTACTCTTGCCCGAATCTCTGCCCGTTCCTCCTATAATAAGTAACCTATCTGCTTTGGTCATTTTGTCCATAAAGTCCATAATGTCATAATGTCATAAAGTTTTGGCAACTTTCTTCTGACTGTTGTCTTTTTCACGCCACTTAAGATGATCAGGCGCACTTTCAGCACTCTTTATCACTTTAGTCACTTTTTTATTTACTTTGCGCCAAATATAACTTATGTCAGTCAAAGAATATAATCCTGCAATGCATACAGCAGAGCATATACTGAATTCAGTGATGGATAAAATGTTTGGTTGCGGAAGATCATTCCGCAGTCATATTGAGGCAAAGAAAAGCAAATGCGACTACAGGATAAAAAGAATTCTATCCAGGGGAGAGCTTACTGCCGCGGAAAATACAGTAAATGAGATCATTAAAATGAATATCCCGGTGGGGGAGTCGTTTGTCAGCAGGGGGGAGGCAGATGAAAAATATTTCACGGGAAAACTTCCTGAAGATGCCGGGGAAATGATCCGGATAATCACCATCGGCAATTTTGATGCCTGTCCTTGTATTGGTCAGCACGTGTCAAATACTTCCGAGATCGGAGAATTTTCAATTTCTTCCTGTGATTTTGAAGATGGTGTTCTCAGATTAAGGTTCATTCTTTTACCTGATCCAGAAACAAAATAACTTTAATAACCTGTGCTCACGGGATACATAAATCGCGAAAAGGTGACATTAAAAAAAACCGGCTTATGCCGGTTTTTTTGCTCCATTGTCAGCTGATTAGTTGCTTAATTCCCGTAGGAGCTTAACTGTCAGCTGAATAATGTCTTTTATATCTGTATGAGCTTAACTGTCAATTAAATACAGTCATTTATTCCTCTGTAAGCTTAACAATCATCTGAATAATGCTGTCTATTTCTGTATCAGGTACTTTTCCCTCATAAGAGGCTCTTACAATACGGTTCTTGTCTACAATTACAATGCTGTAACTGTCCTTTGGCATACCCCATGTTTCATGAAGGGTCCCATCATAGTCGAACAGAATGGTTGTATCATATTTTTTGGCCTTTTTGCCAGCGATCATTCTGATAAGACCGTTTGGTTTCCAGGTCGACTTGGTATCGACAATCCCGAATCCCTTGAAAAAATCCTTGTTAATGACTTTATCAATGTCAGTTGCCTTGTCAATTGCATCATTGAAAGGATCATTCAGGTCAGATTCATCAGGATCCACATAGTTGATCTGCAGTACTTTTCCAGGCCATGAAGCCATGGTGAAATCCATTTTATCAGCATCCTGGAAGACCCACTCGGGAGCCGGTTTGCCAATCTCGAGTTTTCCCTGCGCCATTGCAAGAGGGAGAACGAATGTTGCCAGGAGAAGAGAGAATAACAATTTTTTCATATCAATTACTTCTTTGGTTGAAGGCGAAAGATACAATTTTTTAACTTCACTGCACAAAATTGTTCAAAATGTGAAAAACAAAGGTTAAGGTTAAGGTTAAGGTTGAGGCTAGGGAAGGAGGGGAGCGTAAGTTTGTAAAAATAGCTTAATGCGATGAAAATAAAGAAGATACAGTTATCTGAAAAAGATAAGTTAAGGGCTTACAAGAGTGCTGTAAGGAAAGCAGGAAAGGAGTCAGGATTAGACCGGCTTACTGTTTCCAGGGTCTACAGGAACAGGAAGAAATATACACGTAAAGGTAAAAGTCAGATTATCAAAAAGGAAGAGACTCCTGAATGATTATATATCCAGAAAATCATTGAAAGGTTTCATTACACGGAAGGCTTTTATTATTTCATCATAGCACTCTTTGTAGGTAATCTCGGCATCAGTAAATGACTTTATGACCAGAAAACTCTTGAATTTCAACAGATCAGCATAACGATGTTCTTTTGGAAAGCCTTTCGGTATGGTCTTCAATTTGTCGCCTTCAATCGCACTGAAATACTTTACAAAGTCTTTGTTATTAAGTATTTTCACAAATTCATCACCACGTTCATCGATCCTTTGCCTTATGGCTGACAGCCATCCGGCGGGAGGGATGTGGGCTCCTCCGGCAAGAAAGCTGTTCCCGGGCTCAACATGTATATAGTACCCCGGAAATTTATCACCGTTCTTTTTCCCGCCCCGAACAATAAATGCTCCCATGTTAGTCTTGTAGACAGATTTGTCAGCGGAAAACCTTATATCGCGGTTTATCCTGAAGGTGCAGCTTTTTACTTCAAGGCCCTTGATAATGGGGTCAAAAAGCGCAATTTCATCTATAATACCCTGAACAAAAGCCTCATAGTTGATCTTTGCTTCATCATACCTCTTCCGGTTCTGGGAAAACCAGTCCCTGTCATTATGGCGTTTAAGATCTGACAGGAATTGCAGTGTAGATTTGTTAATCTGATTCATAGTTAGTAATTTGTATTTGAATATACCCTAAATTTAAGAATAAATGAAAATATATGTTTTAAATGAAATTACGACTCGGCTATGCCTTGTCACTATTATATGCCTTGTCACTATTATAGGACTCGGCGTTGCCTCGTCACTATATCTGATTTTATGTTAAATAGCAAGCTATTACGCAAATTTCGGGATAAATGAGAATGTGGGTGCATTTGCCTATAATTAATATTATGTTAAATAGGATATATTGATATAGCCTGAAATCACAAATTTGTGCTGATCTCCTGAAATTACCCTCACCCCTACATTTATGTGCAGTTTCCTTGTCATTGTGAGGTCCAGTCGGTTGGTCATTCATTTCTGCTGTCTTCCAATCAAACGATCTTCTGAATAAACCTATTAAACCTGACCCATTACCCCATCAACCTATCAGCCACTCAAACGCATTACTTCCTACAAAAAAAGCACCGTTGCAGGTGCTTTTTCATATTTTCAGAATTATAATCACTGAAGATTCTCAATTTTCATCTTGTAGGCCTCAAATTCAGGCATCATTTTGATCTTCAGATAGATCTCACGAAGGAACTCGAGTGTGGCTACCGATGTCGGATTAGCCTGTTCAGCCTTAAGGAAGAAAGGAATTGCCCTTTTCATTTCATCGAAGGCCTTGGTCTTGGCTATCTCATATTCCTTGTTGTCGGCAATCATGTTTGCCTCGGTAAGCATCTCATTGGCAACTGAAATGTAGCACAATCCAATATTATAGTTGCTCTCAAACTGAGTCGGATTGATTTCCAGCGACTTCTCCATGCTTGCGATAGCCTTCTGATAGTCTGATGTTTTCATATGAAGGCTGCCCTCCACCAGATAAAGAATATAGTTACCAGGATCCTTTTCCATTGCCTTGCTGACAAACTGGAATGCCTTCTCAGAGTTGTCCGAATCAAGATAGAACTGTGTTGCCTGCAGGATAATATCCAGTGTGTCAGGATATGCTGCAACGCCTTCGTTCAGAGCAGCTTCTGCGCTAAGTGTATCTTTCAGCTTAAGATAACTGTCCGAGATGAAGATATAAGGTTTGGTGTCTTCGGTGCCCGAGAGTGTACAAGTATGGAAAAGCTTGATTGCTTCCTCGAACATGCCTGCATTGTAAGCAGCCAGACCGGCGTTAAAGATAACAAGTGTGTCGGTAATGCCAACGTAAACATCGCTTTCGGAAATCTTTACATTGCTCTCAAAAGCCTTAAGTGCTCCTACATAATCCTTTGCTGAAAACTTTGCAATGGCATCATTGAGGAATGAGTTTCCAAGCATAGCATATGCATTATCTTTAATGAGGATGTTTTTCATCTTAGGATCCATCTCTATGGCTTTCCCGAAGTTATTAAGAGCCTCATTAAGGATGTCAGGATAAAGGTCCGCGAATTTCGGGTTGCCCGAATCGAAAGCAGCCTGGCATAATTTTCCTTTAACATAAAAGGTCTTGGCAAGCACAGCAGACTTAGGGTTGGCAATAGCTGTCTCAATTGCTTCTTTGGCCTTGTCAAAAGCTCCCTGTGCTATGAAGCTTTCTGCAGCCGTAACTTTACCCTTCTGAGCAGAAGCAGCAACTGAAATCATTACTGCCATTAATAAAAACGTGATCTTCTTCATGATTCGATAATTTGCTATTAGAAATATAATATGTTTCAAAATTATAACTTTAGAATCTATTCTTCAAATAATTTGCCAAATTACTCTTCAGTTTCCTGTGAGGGTTCCAGACTCTCGGTTTCATCGATGTTATCATCCTCATTTACTTCAACATAAGCCACGGATGCAATTGAATCATTTTCCTTAATATTTATCAGCCTGACGCCCTGAGTTGCTCTTCCCATGACTCTCAGTGCACTGACCGGGATCCTGAGGATATTCCCTCCCTGCGTAATTATTATAAGGTCGTTCTGATCATTGACATCCTTCAGGGCTATCAGTTTACCTGTTTTTTCAGTGACGTTGATCGTCTTTACTCCTTTTCCGCCCCTGTTGGTGATGCGGTAATCAGCTATCGATGATCTCTTACCGTAGCCGTTTTCGGAAACCACCAGGACATCTTCAGATTCATTGAGTACTGTTATCATACCGATAACCATGTCATCAGCTCCTGAAAGTGTTATTCCTCTCACTCCTGAAGCGGTACGTCCCATCGGGCGGACCGTTGACTCCTTGAACCTGACTGCACGGCCGGATCTTACTGCCAGCATGATCTCATGCTTACCGTTTGTCATCCTTGCTTCAAGCAGTTCGTCGCCCTCCCTGACAGTAATAGCATTGACACCATTGGCACGTGGCCTGGAATATGCTTCCAGTGATGTCTTCTTTATTACACCCCTGCGTGTGCAGAGAACGATGAAGTTGTTGTTTATGTATTCCGGGTCAGTCAGGGTCATAACATTTATAAAGGCTCTCAGGCTGTCTGACTGCTCAATGTTAATGACGTTCTGTATAGCTCTTCCTTTGCTGGTGCGTGTCCCTTCCGGAATATCATAAACCTTCAGCCAGTAGCATTTACCATTCTGCGTAAATAAGAGCATTGTGTTATGCATAGTGGCCACATAAAGGTGCTCTATGAAATCCTCGTCACGGGTGCTGCCTCCCTTCGCCCCTGTCCCTCCCCTGTTCTGGCGGCGGAAATCTGTCAGTGGTGTACGTTTAATATATCCCATGTGAGAAATAGTGATAACCATCTCATCATCAGCATAGAAGTCTTCAGGATTAAACTCTCCGGCTGCAGGAACAATCTCGGTTCTGCGCTTGTCGCCGAACTTTTCTCTTACTTCAATGAGCTCATCCTTAATTATCTGCATCTGCAGCTTCTCATCAGAGAGCACATTCTTCAGATGTTCAATGAGTTTCTGCACCTCCTCATACTCTGCCCTGAGCTTGTCCTGTTCCAGTCCAGTCAGCTGGCGCAGACGCATTTCAACAATGGCACGCGATTGAATATCGGACAGGCTGAATCGCTCCATGAGCCTCTCCCTGGCTATGTCAGCGTTCTGCGAGCTGCGGATTATTGCTATGACTTCATCAATGTTATCGCTTGCAATGATCAGTCCTTCAAGAATATGCGCCCTTTTCTCGGCCTGCTCGAGATCGTAACGGGCCCTGCGTACTATTACATCATGCCTGTGTTTTACGAAGTTGTCAATAAGCTCCTTGAGATTGAGTGTCTTTGGCCTGCCCTTTACCAGGGCTATGTTATTGACATTGAACGAAG
>DATKUS010000052.1:0-2283 GCA_035530535.1 Bacteroidales bacterium | reverse complement strand
AAAGTCAACCCGAACAACCTCGGTTGTCCGCGGAGTCTTAAGCCCGTAATTAGGTGATATAATGCTCTGCGACTGAACATTAACACCAATTAACAAAAAAACAATTATCACCTGTATCAATTTCATCCCGTTTCTTTTCATTATTTTTGAACTGTAAAGTTAATGTTTACACTGATATGTTTTCAGCCTTTTTACCTATTTGTGGAGGTTGGGCTTGAGTATAAGTTTGTAACAACTTTGTAACCTTTGCTTAATAAAAGTGTAACAAATACAAAGGATATTTGCATCGTCAAACCATCAATAAATACAAAATGAGAAAAACTCTCCTATTAATGATTTCAGTATTAGTATTGGCAGCAACCTTAAGTGTCAGTGCCCAGGATACAGAACAGTTCAAGCCTTCAGGGAATCTGTTCGGGCTATTGTTTGCAGATTTTAACAACACATTTTCCGGCGGTGAAAATGTACCGGTTTTCGAGGTAACCCGTTCATACTTCGGTTATAACTACGGATTCTCAAAGAAAGTCTCCGGTCGCATTCTTTTTGACGCAACAACCCAGACAGTAGGCGGCAAAATGATATTGTCAGGGTACCTCCGCAATGCCTATATTCAGTTTGATGACGGGACCATCACCCTTCGCGGTGGTCTGATCGGGGCTGAACAAATATCAATGGGTGATAAATTCTGGGGCTACAGGTATATCACCAAGTCATTAATTGATTATTCGGGAATGGTATATACCGCAGACCTCGGCATACTGGTTAAATACAAGCCTGCTGACATTATATCCCTTGATCTGTCAGTTACCAACGGACGCGGATTTAAAGACATTGCGCCTGATACTACCCTGAAACTGGTTACGGGATTTACCCTTACGCCATCAAAAAACCTGCTTTTCAGAGGCTTCTATGATATAATGGGCAGAGGTGACTCAAAGCAGTGGACGGTCAGCTTCACAGGCGCTTACATCGATAAGACTTTTACCCTCGGTGCTGAATACCTCATGCAGAAAAACCATCATATGACAGCAGGGGAGGATTATTCTGGAATGAGCATTTTCACAGCTTTCAGGTTTGCAGAGAAATTTTCATTGTTTGCACGCTATGATAACCTGGGTTCTGTCATTGTTTCAGGTAATACCGAGCCATGGAACCTTAGCAAGGATGGAAGCAACATCATTGCAGGAATAGACTGGTCTCCGGTGAAGGGTATCAGAATTTCACCTAACTTTAAGGGATTCATGCCTGATTATGAAGACTCTGACTTCGTTGGAATGATAGGTTTGAATGTTGAAGCAAGGTTCTGAAAAGGACTGCAGAGCAAAAGAGGGCCGAGCGTTAAAAATTTGACCGGTGGTCAAATTTAGCGAAGGAGCCAGACTGCAGGGGAGGAAATAGCATAGAGCCTAGAGCCTAGAGCGTAGAGTGAAAGATTAAAGATAAAAGATAAAAGACTGAAATCTAGTAAATTATGATGAAAAAACTGATCTTCTTATTAATCATTGCTGTGGCTTTAGCATCATGCGGCAACGGCGGCGGCAAAGCTGGAAAAACGAAAAAGGTGACCCTGTCAGCTGCAGGGGCTACATTCCCTCAGCCTTTCTATAACCTTGCCTTCAAAAAATACAATGAAGAGGGTGGCCCGGTGATCAATTACGGAGGCATAGGCTCCGGTGGCGGCATAAAAAGCCTGCGCGACCAGGTGGTAGACTTCGGTGCTACGGATGCATATCTGTCTGATGCCGAGCTTGCCGAGATGCCCGGGGAGGTGGTCCATATCCCTACATGCATCGGCGCGGTGGTGATAGCCTATAACCTGCCGGCGGTGACGGAACTAAAACTTACTCCTGATCTTCTTGAGGGCATCTTCCTTGGTAACATCACCAAATGGAATGACCCAAAGATTGCTGATGCCAATCCCGGCACAAACCTGCCTGACATGAATATAACGGTTGTTTATCGCTCTGACGGCAGCGGCACAACATATATCTTCAGCGATTATATGTCAAAGGTGAGCCCTCGTTGGAACGAGCAGATGGGAACCGGCAAGTCACTAAACTGGCCTGCAGGAATAGGTGCCAAAGGCAATCCGGGAGTAGCAGGAACAATAAGCCAGAGCGTAGGTACCATTGGCTATATAGGCTTTGAGTATGCCAATGCCCAGAAGATTCCCATGGCAATGCTGCAGAACGGCGCCGGGAATTTTGTAGAGCCAACTCTCGACTCATTCACTGCAGCAGCAGAAACGGAGATGCCGGCTGACACCAGGGTGATGATTACAAA
>DATKUS010000051.1:0-6778 GCA_035530535.1 Bacteroidales bacterium | reverse complement strand
AAGGTCTTGCCGATCTTGTCACTCATGTATTCAACCTGCTTGTATTTAATGGAGGCTCTTTCAGCGTCGGCAGCCAGACGTTCCCTTTTAGACGAGTGGTCGCACAGCTTTACATATTTTTCTCCGTCGCGCGGAGCCTGGTTCTCCAGATACTTCGTGAGAAGCCTGTGCACCATCATGTCAGGATAGCGCCGTATGGGCGAGGTAAAATGAGTGTAAAACGGAAATGAAAGTCCATAGTGGCCTATGTTATCCGTTGAATAGACAGCCTTAGCCATTGAACGGAGAGCGAGTGTCTCCACAATGTTCTGTTCATTCTTTCCCGCAACCTCGTTCAAAAGTTTATTCATCGCAGCCGGCAGTCCTTTTACATCTTCAGAATCCAGGGTATAACCGAATCGCTTGATAAAGTAGCTGAATGACTTCAGTTTCTCGGGATTGGGTTTGTCATGGATACGGTAGACGAATGTCTTGCCTTTCAGTTTCTTGCCCACATACTCTGCAACCTGTTTATTGGCAAGGAGCATGAACTCTTCAATCAGCTGGTTTGAGGTGCCGAATTCGCGGAAGAGCACCCCAAGGGGTTTGCCGGCCTCGCTGAGGGTGAATTTCACTTCCAGGCGTTCAAAAGCGAATGATCCGGATGAAAAGCGCCGTTCACGAAGTTTCTGGGCCAGGTTATGGAGTGTCAGCACTTCGTCTTTCATGTCCCCGTCGCCTGTATCAATTACCTTCTGCGCTTCGGCATAGCTAAATCTCTTTGCCGAGCTGATGATGGTGCGCCCGAACCACTCGTTTATCACCTTCGCTTTGCTGTCAAGCTCGAATACTGCTGAATAGGTAAGCTTATCTTCAAAAGGATTCAGTGAGCATATATGATTCGAGAGCCTTTCAGGAAGCATAGGCACGGTACGGTCAACCAGGTAGACTGATGTTGCGCGTTCCTGGGCCTCTTTGTCGATTACAGAACCTGTTTTTACATAATATGTGACATCGGCAATGTGTACTCCCACCTCAATGTTACCATTTGGAAGCCGTTTCATTGAGAGGGCGTCATCAAAGTCTTTTGCATCCTCAGGGTCAATGGTGAAAGTGGGGATATTACGGAAGTCGCGCCTCAGGCTTAGCTCTTCCCCGGTGATCTCAGCAGGGATCTTTTCAGCGGCTTTGTCGATCTCGGGTTCAAACCTGTACGGAAGCCCGAATTCAGCAAGGATGGCATGCATCTCTGTGTCATTCTCACCCGGGTAACCAAGCACCTCTATGATCTCACCGATAGGATTGCGTGATCGCTGGTCCCACTCAACGATACGCGCCAGGGCCTTCTGTCCCTGAAGCGCCCCGTTGAGCTTGTTGAGAGGAATGAATAGGTCGAAGGGCATGTTCTTGTTGTCAGGCATGAGGAAGGCGAACTGGGGATTAAGCTCGATTGTGCCCACAAAGGCCATACGTGCTCTTGTAATAATCTCAACTACCTCGCCCTCAGGCCTTTTACCTTTATGGGAGGCATACAGCAAGACCTTAACGGTGTCACCGTGCAGGGCGTTCCTGAGGTTTCGTGCAGCAATAAAAACATCCAATTCAAACTCTTCCGTGGAGACAAACCCGTAACCGAACTTTGTCAGGTCAACAGTGCCGGTTATATAACCGCCACCGGCCTTTATGACATATTTGCCATGGTTTCTCTCTTCGATGAGTCCCTCTTTCTTCATTCTGTGAAGGGCCTCGGAGACCATCCTTTTTTCAGTGTTTTCAGTAATATTAAGCTTTGCAGCTATCTGTTTGTAATTAAACGGCTGCCTGGTTTTTTTTGACATTACCCCGGTGATTAATTCCATGAATTTCTTCAGGTCAATGTTGGGTTTTTTGATACCCGGATTCTTCTTTGACATTATTCTCTTAATTTGACAATCACAAAGATAGGCTGAAATTGGCTACCTTTGGGTTATTATAAGTATTTATGATCTCAACCTCCTCAATACCATCTCATTCAGAGAAAATTGTTGTACGCAGGATCAATGACGAATGCCTGCTGATACCTCTTACCGCTGATATTGCTGATATGGATTCATTATACAGGCTAAATGACACGGGAGCTTTTATCTGGGATTCAATTGACGGAAAGCGAAACATCAAAGAGATAACAAAGATGATGGCGGAAGAGTTCGATGTGGACCCCGGTGAAGCAGAAAAAGACCTGCTTTTCTTTATTGCCGGGGTTCAGGAATTTCTCGAATTTTCTGAAAGGTGATCATCGACCTGAACATAGCATCATTATCTATCCGTCTGCAGTCTGAAGAGGATACTGTATTCAGGTTGGGGGAACGTTTCTCTGCCTTTATAAGCACTGCCGCAGGAGAGCCGGACATTGTTTTAAAAGTTTATACCGGTACGGCATATGTTCCGATGGGAGCAAAAAAGGTTTTTGCTGCACCGCTGGTTGAGGATACTCCTGAAGGGCCAGGAAACTCCGGCGAGCCGTTCTGGTCCGTTTCAAAAGGCAATGACACTGTATATGTGCAGGCCAGGGTCAGTGATCCAATGAGCTGGCCACTGCTGATAATTCCTGAAAGCAAGGATGTATGGCATATTTTTCTCGGCCAAAATCGGGCTAAGGTGGATCCGCTTCCCTACCCCGTGGATCCTTTGCCCTATCCCCTTGACGGACTGCTTCTCTATTATCTCATCTCTAAAAGAGGAGGGATAATGGTACACGGATCGGGGGTCATCGCTGACGGAAAAGGATGGCTTTTCACGGGGAAGTCGGGAAAAGGCAAGACCACCCTGGCGAAGATATTTGACAGCTGCGGTGACAGGGTGATTCATGACGACAGGCTGATACTTTTAATAGGTGATGATGGCTGGTTCATTCACAGCACGCCGGTTTACAGGAATGATGAGCCCCGCAGCACAAAGCTTGATCATCTCTGGATCATAAGTCACGGCAGATCTAACATTTCCGCACCTGTTTCAGGCGCTGAGGCAGCAGCGCTGGTGCTGGCAAACTGCATTCAGCAGAACTGGGACAGGAAGGCCACTGAGAGACTGGTGGCCGCTGTGGAGGACCTTGTTTCTTCCGTAGCTGTCAGCAGGTTGCAGTTTGCTCCTGACAGGAGTGTAAGAGATTATCTGATCGCAAGGGAAGAGACAGGTATGATTGATGCAGCCAGAACAGCTAAAGAGATTCTTGAAGATGACCGGGAAATAAGCATCAGAGCCGGAGGTTACAGCATGTGGCCTTCATTGCATCAGGGAGACACACTGATAATCAGCCCGCTTAAAAACAACACCAGACTGGCCATTGGCGATGTTGTTGCAGTAAAGCGTGACGGCGGTTTTGTTGCTCACAGGATCACGGGACTGACGACTGATAAAGGTGTCCTGCGGATAGAGACCCGCGGCGACAGCAGCAGGCTCCCTGATCCGTGGTTTTTAGAAGATGAAGTTGCAGGCGTGATAAGACGGATAAAACGCAGGAAAAGGGAGATGGCTGTTCCCGGACGGCGGTTACCCTATTTTGTCAGCAGGATGCTGCTCCGTCCGGTGAAACTCGCAGACAAAATCTGGCGCCGCCGTAAGCCGGATCTGCAATGATCAAAAGTTTTGATATTAATGGCTCATGAGGTATTTTTATCCCGCTAAATGACTTACAGGTGAAGAGAGATATAAGAGAAGCGCTTAAAGAACGTATCCTCGTCCTTGACGGGGCTATGGGAACTCAGATACAGCAGCACAGGCTGACTGAGGAAAAATTCCGCGGAGCCGGGTTTGTATCACATCCCAGGCCCCTGAAAGGCAACAATGATCTTCTCTCGCTTACTCAGCCTGATATAATCAGGTCAATTCACCATGACTATCTGAGATCGGGAGCTGATATTATCAGTACAAATACCTTCAATGCAAACAGGATCTCCATGTCGGATTACGGTATGGAAGAACTTGTATATAAGATAAATGTTGCCGCAGCCAGGGTAGCTTCGGAAGCTGCGGCAGCCTATTCTGAAGATACAGGCAGAGGTGTCTGGGTGGCAGGATCTTTAGGCCCCACAAACCGCACTGCCTCGATGTCGCCGGATGTGAGTGATCCCGGTGTGCGCACCGTCACCTTCAGCATGCTGGCCGAAGCATATGCCGAACAGGTCAGAGGACTGATTGACGGTGGCGCAGACATACTTCTTGTAGAGACTGTCTTTGACGGCCTCAATGCCAAAGCCGCACTTTTTGCCATCAGCGGGGTGCTGGAAGAAAAAGGAGTGGATATTCCGGTAATGGTCTCAGGCACTATCACCGATGCCAGCGGCCGGACGCTCACAGGCCAGACCCTCGAAGCCTTTCTCATCACCATGTCTCACTACCCGCTGCTGAGCATCGGTCTTAACTGCGCCCTGGGCGCAGAGCAGCTTAAGCCTTACATCGAGGAGCTGTCGCTGAGAGCGCCATTCTTCGTCTCAGCACATCCTAATGCCGGCCTTCCGAACCAATTCGGGGGATATGACCAGAGTGCGGACCAGATGGGAATAATTGTACATGAATTCCTGCAGAAGGGTTGGGTGAACATCATCGGAGGCTGTTGCGGCACCACGCCACAGCATATAAGCGTAGTCTCATCACTGGCCAGACAGTTTGGGCCAAGGGTGGTTCCTGAACCCAACCATATGACTTCACTGAGCGGCCTCGAGCCGCTGGTGATACGTCCGGAGACGAACTTTGTCAACATAGGTGAACGCACAAATGTCTCTGGTTCCCTGAAGTTTGCCCGCCTGATACGCGAGGGCAGCTTCTCCGCAGCGCTTGACGTTGCGCGCAGCCAGGTTGAGGGCGGCGCCCAGGTAATTGACATCTGCATGGATGATGCCATGATTGACGGCGCAGCGGCAATGAAGCGCTTCATTAACCTCCTGATGAGCGAGCCTGACATTGCACGACTGCCTGTGATGGTTGACTCCTCAAAATGGGAGGTGATAGAAACGGGACTGCAATGCATTCAGGGAAAACCTGTTGTCAACTCCATCAGCCTGAAGGAAGGCGAAGGTGATTTCCTGAAAAAGGCAAGACTCATTCGCCGTTATGGCGCTGCTGCGGTGGTAATGCTCTTTGATGAAAAGGGGCAGGCAGACACCTTTGAACGGAAGAGAGAGGTGGCGGAGCGGTCATACAGGCTGCTGACTGAAAAGGTTCAGTTTCCTCCTGAAGATATCTTTTTCGATCCCAATGTATTGGCAATAGCCACCGGCATTGAGGAGCACAATAATTATGCTGTTGATTTTCTTAAGGTTACAGAATATATTAAAGCCACCTTTCCTTATGCCAGGGTGAGTGGCGGTGTGAGCAATCTCTCATTCTCTTTCCGGGGTAATGATCCTGTGAGGGAAGCGATGCATACCGTGTTCCTGTTCCATGCTGTAAAGGCAGGAATGGATATGGGTATTGTAAATCCGGGATTGCTGAAGGTCTATACTGAAATTGAACCTGACTTGCTGCATCTCACTGAGGATGTGGTGATGAACAGGCGGAAGGACGCCACTGACAGGCTGCTGCAGTATGCCTCGGGGATGAAGAACGAAAGGCATGGAGAGGAGACTAAACAGGTAGCATGGCGGAGCAGTGATGTCATTACCCGGATCAAGCATGCTCTTGTGAACGGCATAGACACCTTCATAGCCGATGATGTAGAAGAGGCCAGGCCTCTCTTTGAGAAAGCGCTTCACATCATTGAGGGTCCACTGATGGACGGCATGAACGATGTGGGAGACCTTTTCGGGTCAGGCCGCATGTTCCTGCCGCAGGTGGTTAAGAGCGCACGTGTGATGAAAAAGGCGGTGGCGCAACTGACGCCGCACATCGAAGCCGAGACAAAAGGCGGGGTGATGGCCTCAGCCGGCAAGGTGCTTCTTGCAACGGTAAAGGGCGACGTACATGACATAGGGAAGAATATTGTGGGGGTGATACTATCATGCAACAACTATGAGATAATTGACCTTGGGGTGATGGTGCCTGCAGAGAAAATACTGGATACGGCAGTGAAGGAGAATGTTGATTTTATAGGTCTGTCGGGACTGATAACCCCTTCTCTTGAAGAGATGGTGCATGTTGCCTCGCTGATGGAGGCGCGCGGCATGAAGATTCCTCTGCTTATAGGAGGCGCAACAACATCCGAGATACACACAGCGGTGAAGATCGCACCTGTTTATTCTTATTTGGGTGTTTATGTAAAAGATGCGTCAAGGGCGTTGCCGGTTCTGACAGGACTGATGTCACCTGACGGTGCACTGGCTGCGCGGGTGAAGGAGAAATACCAGAAACTCAGGGAGGAGCATGAGGCAACTAAAAAGGACCGGAAACTCATTTCGCTTCAGGCAGCAAGGAATAATGCATTCAGAACAGAGATCCCTGCTCCTGCGCCGGTTACCGCCGGAGTCATCAATTCAGGGCCTGTGCCGCTGCTGGAGCTGGTGGACTATATCGACTGGACCTTCTTCTTTTTTGCCTGGAAGGTCAACGGACGTTATCCGGAGATATTCAATGATCCTGTCAAGGGTCCGGAGGCGAAGAAACTATACAATGATGCGGTGGACATGATCATCCGGATAGTCAATGAGGATCTTATGGTTGCCGAGGCCCTTTCAGGTATATTCCCTGCTGAGAAGGTGGGTGATGACGTGAAGATTTTCCCGGCTGAAGGTGTTGATCCTGTCTGGTTCCGCTTCCTGCGGAACCAGGAAGAGAAAGAGACGGGCCATTACAACCTTTGCCTCTCTGACTTTGTGGCCGGGAAAGA
>DATKUS010000050.1:0-2628 GCA_035530535.1 Bacteroidales bacterium | reverse complement strand
ACAGGGGGTAATATAGGCGCCCTGGTCTTCGCCGGCGGTAGCGACAGGCTATTTTCGGCAACCATCAGGGGACAGGTGACCGAGTGGGACCTCGTATCACATACAGGGAAAAATGTAAGCCAGACTCCGTCAGGTATAACGGCAATAGACATTTCCCCTGACAACAGCTTTCTCGCCGGGCTGACTACCGACGGTAAGGTTCTGGTATGGCAAATTGATTCAGGAAACAAGGTCGTCATACTTGACCTCGGTGAAAAAGTCATAACATCACTTCGTTTTGTGCCATGGGACGAAAGACTCGTTACAGGTGATAGTGCCGGTAACATACAGCTATGGAACACTGATGAGAAGAAAATTGCCTCCAGATTTGAAGGACATGACACCCGGATAACGCATATTGCATTCAACAACATTGAAAAGCAGATGGCAACAGCCGGGGAAGACGGTGTCATAAAGCTGTGGGACATGGGGGACCTCGGTGAAGCACCTCCGATTATCACTGATAACGGTAAAAACATTGTAAATATCGGGTTTACTGATAATGGCAGGGCTTTGCTGGCCGCCACCGCCGGCACTCTCACCATGAGACCAGCTCGCCTGGAATACATGACCACCGGGTTATGTGATAAAGTGACACGGAATCTTACGGAGGAAGAGTGGACTGCTTTTGTGGGACGCGATATAGAATATGAACAAACCTGCGGGGATGAGGTTTACCGTATAAGAGTGACCCAGATAAAAGGGGGTCAGTAGATTTAACAATAATAAATGAAAGAAAAAAGAGTTCTTCTTATGATCCTCGATGGCTGGGGGATAGGTGACGGCACTAAAAGTGACGTTATAAGTTCCACAGGCACCCCGAATATCGATGCAATAAAAAAATCATATCCCTCATCATATCTGCTTGCTTCGGGCGAAGATGTTGGCCTCCCTGAAGGACAGATGGGCAATTCAGAGGTGGGACACCTCAATATTGGAGCAGGACGGATTGTTTATCAGGACCTTGTAAAGATCAACAGATCATGCCGCACAGGGGAGATACATTGCAATAAAGTGCTGGTTGATGCATTCACCCATGCACGTGAAAAAGGAGTGAAGGTACACTTTCTCGGCCTCCTTTCTGACGGAGGGGTGCATTCACTTGACACCCACCTCTATGCACTCTGCGATATGACTCAGGATTACGGTCTCAAAGAGGTTTTCATTCACGGATTTGGTGATGGACGTGATACCGATCCCAGAAGCGGTAAAGGGTTTATGGAAAATCTGCAGAAACATCTTCGCAGCAGTAATGGCAGGGTAGCTTCTTTTATAGGCAGATATTATGCCATGGACCGTGACAAAAGGTGGGAGAGAATAAAAGAGGCTTATGATTTGCTGGTAAACGGCATTGGCAGGCAGACAAAAGACATTGTAAGTGCTATGCAGGGGTCTTATGACGAAGGTGTTACAGATGAGTTCATGAAGCCCATAATTGTGACCGGAGACTCAGGCAAACCTCTTGCAACTATCAGTGAAGACGATGTTGTTGTCTTTATCAATTTCCGTAATGACAGGGCACGTGAGCTTACTATTGTGCTCACACAGGAGAATATGCCTGACCTCGGCATGAAGACTCTCCCGCTCTATTGCCTTACAATGACACCATACGATGACAAATTCATTGGTCTGCATATTATCTTCCCCAAAGATAATGTCGGAAGAACACTGGGAGAGATTCTTGGAGAGATGGGCAAACGGCAGCTTCGCATTGCCGAGACAGAGAAATATGCTCATGTCACCTTCTTTTTTTCAGGAGGGCGTGAGAAGGAGTTTAACCTGGAGGAGAGGGTCCTTGTTCCTTCACCACGGGTTGCAACGTACGACCTCCAGCCTGAGATGAGCGCCTACAGGGTGAAGGACGCAGTTATTGCAGAGATCAGCAAGAAGAAATTTGATTTTATATGCCTCAATTTCGCCAACGGTGATATGGTTGGCCACACAGGAGTCTATGAGGCTATTGAAAAGGCAGTGCGGACTGTTGATGAGTGCGCAGGCCAGGTTGCAGATGCTGCCCGGTCAAATGGTTATGAGATAATCATTATTGCTGATCACGGTAACGCTGACTATGCCGTCAATGCTGATGGCTCAGCCAATACCGCCCATTCATTGAATCCGGTGCCAATATATCTTATAAGTGACAGGTACAAGAGCGTAAGAAACGGGATACTCGCTGATGTGGCACCCACAGTTCTTACAATGATGGGCATGGAGATCCCTGCAGAGATGACCGGAAAATCACTTGTCTGAAAGCTATGTTTCAGGTTGACGACACCATAGTATCATCAGCGCTCGTCGAAAAGAATTTTGTCTGTGACCTTCAGTCATGCCACGGCTGCTGCTGCCGTTACGGCGACTCAGGAGCCCCGCTCCATCCGGAGGAGGCTGTTACCCTTGATAAACTATGGCCTTTATTCAGGTCTTTTCTCAGGCCGGAAGGCATAAGTACTATAGAAGAAAAAGGTACAAGTACAAAAGATATTGAAGGAGACACGGTCACACCGCTGATAGGTAATGAAGAGTGCGCCTATACGGTCATCAAAAACGGTATCTTCGAATGCGGGATAGAGAATGCCTTCACTGCAGGAG
>DATKUS010000049.1:0-11628 GCA_035530535.1 Bacteroidales bacterium | reverse complement strand
CTGTCAGCATTGGTCAGGATATAGAACTCACCGTTCAGGTGGTCTAAAGAGTATAAATGATCCACTTTCCGGGGTTCAAAAACCACGGGGATGCCATCAGGATTTGAGGCCTCAATCAACCTTATTTCTGTTGTCAGGGTCTGGCCCGACACCAGGGTAATATACTTTTTGCTCTTCGTTTTGGAGATATAGACAGCGAAGGTCTCATCGGTCTCATCGTAGACCATCTTATCTTCGGTAACTGGTGTTCCCAGTACATGCTTCATCACCTTTGCAGCCCTGAGGGTCTCGGGATCCTTCTGTACATAGAATACTGTCTTATTGTCATCAGCCCATTCAGTCTGACCTGTGGTATTCACTACTGAATCAGGCAGGAGTTCTCCGCTATTCAGATCCTTAAAAAAGACAGTGTACTGACGGCGGCTGACATGGTCAACGCCATAAGCAAGAAGGTCATTCGAACGACTTACGCTTGTACGACCCACGCCTGTATATTTGAATCCTTCAGCCAGGGTGTTCACATCGAGCATTACCTCAGCCTGTTCGGCACCTTCCTTTATCCTATAGAACACAGGGTACTCCTTGCCTTCAAAGTATTTCGTATTGTAATAATAACCGTTATTAAGATAAGGAACCGTTTCATCATTTTCCTTTATCCTGCCTTTCATCTCTTCAAAAAGAGTCGTCTGGAATGCCTCGGTATGTTTCATCATAGCCTTGGCATAATCATTCTCGGCATTAAGGTAGTTGAGAACATCAACAGTCTGTGGATCTGGTGTTTCAGCGTTCTTCTGCTCATCGCTGAGACGCATCCAGAAATAATCGTCATTGCGTGTATTCCCATTGCTTTCAATGGTATAAACTTTTTTAAGAGCCACTGGTGGCTGGGGTCCCTTATTGCCGCAGGAGGCAATAACAAGAGCCATTACTGCTAAAAACAAAAAATTAATTCTTTTCATAATCCTATAGTTTGATTAATGTTATTTAAGGTTTTTCATCGACAGCTGGATCCGCTTGCGGGCAAGGTCAACGCTGACAACTCTCACACTCACATGTTGTTGCAGTTTCACCACCTTTGACGGGTCATCAACATATCTGTCAGCCATCTGTGACACGTGCACCAGGCCGTCTTGTTTGACCCCTATGTCAACGAATGCACCGAATTTAGTGATATTTGTGACAATACCAGGCACAATCATACCCTCTTTTACATCCTCCAGTGTGCGGATATCTGCAAAGCTGAACTCCTGTATTGCTGACCTGGGATCGCGCCCCGGCTTTGCCAGCTCCTGCATTATATCCTTTAATGTTGGCAGCCCGAAAATCGGGGTGACGTAATTTTCAGGCCTTATAGCTTTACGTTTCTCACCTTCTTTAATCAGGTCGGTGACCGTGCATCCAAGGTCAGAGGCCATTTTTTCAACTATAAGATAGCTCTCCGGGTGTACTGCGGAGGAGTCAAGCGGGTTAACGGCATTCCTTATTCTCAGGAAGCCGGCACATTGCTCGAATGCCTTCTCACCCATTCTTTTTACCTTCATCAGCTCTTTTCGTGAGCTGAAAGGTCCGTTCTGTGTCCTGAACTCTACTATGTTCTGCGCAAGCTGAGGACCGAGTCCTGATACATATGTCAGGAGGTGGGGACTGGCGGTGTTAACCTCTACTCCCACGGCATTTACGCATGACATCACCACTTCGTCGAGTGAGCTGTGCAGCCTTGTCTGGTCAACATCATGCTGGTACTGCCCCACGCCAATTGATTTGGGGTCTATTTTCACCAGTTCGGCAAGGGGATCCATCAGCCGCCGACCTATGGAGATCGCTCCGCGAACAGTGACATCATGGTCTGGAAACTCATCACGGGCTGTCTTTGATGCGGAATATACCGAGGCTCCTGCCTCGCTGACAACAAAAACCTTTATTCCGGAAGCAGCGAGAATATACTGCCTGACAAAATCCTCCGTCTCACGGCTGGCAGTGCCGTTACCTATAGCAATGGCTTCGATTTTAAACTTGTCTATCAATGAGAGCATTTTGCTCACGCTCTTTGCAGTCTCATTCTGAGGAGGGTGAGGATAGATTATGTCATTGTGCACCAGTGCGCCCTGCCTGTCGAGACATACAAGCTTGCATCCGCTGCGGTATCCCGGGTCAAGTGCCAGTACACTCTTCTCACCCAGGGGCGAGGCCAGAAGTAGCTGTCGCAGGTTATCGGCAAAAACACGGATTGCCTCTTCATCGGCCTTTTCCTTTGATACCTTGCGGAACTCTGTCCCCATGGATGGTGCCAGGAGACGGTCCCAGCTGTCTGCCGCTGCCATCTTTACCTGGCGTGAGGCGGCATTATTGCCTTTGATGAATATCTTCTCAATGATCTCCTTCACTTCAGTCTCCCCGGGTATGACAGTGAGCTTCAGAAAATCCTCCTCTTCGCCCCGGAGCATGGCCAGCAGCCTGTGGGACGGACATTTGCGCATGGGTTCGGACCATTCAAAATAGTCGCGGAATTTACTGCCCTCTTCCTCTTTGCCTTTTAAAACCTTTGAAGTGATGACAGCATCACGCTCGTATAATTTTCTCAGGCTGCTGCGTACAGGCTCGCTCTCACTCACCGTTTCGGCAATTATATCACGTGCTCCGGCCAATGCGTCATCAGCATTTTCAACCTCGTCACTGAGATATTTCTCAGCTTCATCTTCAGGATCGCCGCTGAGCTGTTCCAGAAGCCACATTGCAAGAGGCTCCAGACCTTTGCCGCGCGCCACCGTTGCCCGTGTACGCCTTTTGGGTCTGTATGGAAGGTAGATATCTTCGAGCTCTGACATTATCAATGACCTGTTGAGCTTCTCAAGGAGCTCAGGCGTCATTTTCTCCTGTTCCTCTACCGATTTGATTATTGCTTCCCTCCTTTTGTCAAGCTCGCGCAGTCTTTCATACTCGTCTCTTATCTCGAGAAGCTGCACTTCATTGAGGCTTCCGGTGATCTCCTTGCGATACCTGCTGATGAAAGGTATAGTAGCCCCGTCATCGAGAAGTCTTATGGTGTTCTCAACCTGCCAGTCGTGCAACTGTAGTTTCCTTGCTATGAACTTTATATTCTTTGAAGCCTCCATCTCAACTACTCTACATGCAGGACAAATCCCTTAAGGTATTCACTCTCAGGGTGATAAATATTTACCGGGTGATCTGCCGGCTGTCCCATCTGGTCTACTATTCTCACTGTGCGCCCGGTGTTGGCTGCTGCCACGAATAGTGAACGTCTGAAGTCATCGCGACTGACAACCTGTGAGCAGGAGAAGGTAAAGAGTATACCTCCCGGCCGTATCCTTTCCATGGCTATTGCATTAAGTCTCCGGTAACCCTGCAGTGCTTTGGTGAGCACATTCTGATGTTTGGCAAAAGCAGGCGGGTCGAGCACGATAAGATCATAGTCTCTCTTCATCCCCGCCAGGTAGCTGAAGGCGTCAGCGGTGACTGCCCTGTGGCGCGCATCATCACCAAAATTCATTTTCACGTTTTCATCAGTCAGTACCATGGCTCCTGCCGAGCTGTCAACGGTATGCACTAGGGCAGCGTTTTTCATGGCATAGACCGAGAATCCGCCGGTATAGCCGAACATATTCAGCACATTGCGTCCGGTGCTGTATTTAGACAGCAGCTCCCTGTTATCGCGCTGGTCAATGAAAAAGCCGGTCTTCTGTCCTGTTTTCCAATCGACCCTGAACTTCATGCCATTCTCTGAAACCACTCCGCTGCTTCCGGGATCATCGCCGGCAAGATAGCCGTTCACGGCACCGAGATGTGCCGTGAATGGCAGTGTCCCCACGCTCTTGTCGTATACTGCTTTTATGCGGCCTTTCAGTACTTCGGTGACCAGCTCAGCCATCAATGACCTGATATGCCAGAATCCGGCACTGTGAGCCTGCAGAACGGCCACGCTGCCATATATATCGACTATCAGTCCCGGCAGTCCGTCTCCCTCACCGTGTATGAGACGCCATACGTCCGTGTCATCTCTTCCGGCAATTCCTGCAACCAGCCTGTAATTATATGCGGCTTTGATTTTATTGAGGAAGAAGTCGCGGTCAGCATTGCATTTCACAAATGAAAATATACGCACGGCTATAGACCCCGGCGACCAGTGACCTGTAGCCAGGAAGGTACCGTCCGAGGCATTCACCTCCACAACATCACCTTCTTTTGGTGAACCTTCAGTGCGGGCTATTGCTCCCGAGAATATCCAGGGGTGAAAACGCCTCACCGACTGTTCTTTTCCTTTTTTAAGAAATAATTGTATACCGGTCACTTTCAGATATTTATTAGTAGCCGTCGTGGCCGTTTATTCTCAGAAAAATCCTGCGGCATACCCATGCATCCGTTGCCGCGTATAGTTGCTGGGGCCAGGTTAATGCCGGTGTCTCCCAGTTTGAGACCTGTTGCGATTTTGAAATTGAAAATCCCAAAACGATGGCTGACAGCTTCTTCAGTCCCAGCTCCTTGATACCATGGTTAGCAACAATGCTCTGAAGATCAACAAACCCTGCAGGTTCAAAAGGTTTCAGGTTGCGTAAGGCTTTGATATCGTCATGGATAGCCACTCCCACTTTTGTGATTGAAGGATCAGAGAGAATGGCAGCCAGTTCGCGGGGCAGTCCTATAGTGTTTAGTCTGAAGATCCATGCCTGGTGGTCATCAGCCAGCTGAAGAAGTGAAACCTTATTCTTCTGGCCTTTTTTGAATGACGGTTTGGTCTCAGTGTCAAAGCCCAGCAGCTTTGATTTCTTTATGTCAGACAGTACGGGATAGAATTTATCAAGAGTGTCCACCAGTACAATCCTTCCGGCAAACTGAGAGACAGGCAGCTTCTTCAGATCTTCGTCCGTCAGGCCTTCGTTAAACTGCCTCACCATTGTTGCCTTCCTCTTTAGAATCAGTATCGTCGGCCTCTGAATAGAGGACACGGTGAATTGCATTAAGAACGATGAGTAATTTCTGTCCCCAGAACTCCTCAAAATTCATCAGCACCTCCCATACAGCGTCATTCATGACCTCGTCAGTGCCGGTTTTATAATTTACTATGAAGTCTTTCAGGTCCTGATAGATGTCTGTCAGGCTCTCTGAAATGCTTCCGGTGAAGAGTCTGTCAGCCGGGTCGCCAAAGTCAGCCAGCACAGGAAAGGGGTCATTATTGCCGATCTTTGACAGCAGGGCATTATGCATCCTGGTATAGTCGAACTCTGTGACTGTCTTTTCATTGCCGTCTTCCAGAAGAGGCTCCAGCATTGGCATAAGCGATGCCCTCAGATAAATAAAGGGCAAAAGCCGCTGCATGACCTTGAGTATCTCAATCCCCTTTATTTCCTTAATACCTTCAAGATACTTGCAGAATTCATTCGCTGAGGCTGCAAATTCCACAACCTGACGCGAATAGATCAATTTATCTTCTTTTTCCATTTATAGTTAAATAATCGTCAAAAGTAGGAATTAAAGGGATAAAAATCCCTTCCTGTTGAAAAAAGGAGAAGCTCTTCAGTGTTTCCAGACAAGTTTATTATCACTGTCAGGCACCAGCTTTTCATGATCAAGGAGCCAGCGTATCACTTTCACACTTTTTTCCGTCGGGATCTCCATTTTGTCTGTCAGCTCCTCAACCCTGAGGCTCTGTTCCTCTATAAGTTCCTTGATTTTACCGATGATCATGTCAAATTCATATTTACTCAGTTCCAGCTCATTTCTCTCCTTGCAGGTGTCACACTGGCCGCAGCGTCCGTTCTCTTCGCCAAAGTAGCCGGTAAGGAATGCCGATCTGCACCTTGTTTTATTCTCGGCATAATCAATCATCTTTCCCACCCTTTCAACGTAATTCTCCTTTACTTTCAGGTAGACATCAGGTGAGATATTCAGTTGCCGGCGTTCGAGGCGTTCTTCGGTAAAGATAACAAGAGGACTTTTTTTGCCGGGAATGAAATGGATTATATTCTGAGCGGAGAGCCTGACCAGGAACTGATATATTGCCTCGCGGGTAAGTCCTGACCTGTTTGCCAGTGACTCCTCGTTTATCGGGACGAACTCGGAGAACATTCCGCTGTAGGTACGAAGGAGGAGTTTGATAAACTTATCATACTCCTCGTTGGCCACCTGGAATTTATAGAGATCGTCGCGGCTGACCACAAAATGAACCCTCGAAGGGTTGTTTAGCTCATCGGTAAACTCAAGGTATCCCTCTTTCTGAAGGAAGTTGAGGCTGTTATAAGTCTCAGTGACCGAAAAGCGGTATGCAGAGACAAACTTCCAGAGGTCGAAGTCATAAACACCGTTCTTGCCTGATCCCACGGGTATCTGGTAGAAATTGCCCACGGCCTCATAAATATCCTTTATATGGTCTATGGGAGGAAATTTGATCCTGACGGAGTCACTGAGTTTCTTTTTTTCATCCTGTGACCATAGCAAGACAGCCCATGCGGGTTTATCATCGCGCCCGGCCCTGCCTGACTCCTGGTAATATGCTTCGATGGAGTCAGGGGCATCCCAGTGAATCACGAACCTGACATCAGCTTTGTCGATACCCATCCCGAAGGCATTTGTTGCCACTATCACGCGCACCTCGCCCGTGGTCCAGGCAGTCTGCTTCCTGTCGCGCAGCTCCTGGGGGAGCCCGGCATGGTAAAAGTCAGCAGTGATGCCGTTTGCCACGAGCATCTCGGCAACCTCCTTGGATCGCTTACGGCTGTTGACGTAGATGATGCCGCAGCCCCTCTCTCTCTTAAGGCTCTTTAATACATATACGCTCTTATCTTCCACTTCTCTGACAACATATGTTATGTTGGGCCTTTTGAAGCTTGCCTGAAACACAGGGGCGTTCCGCAGGTGAAGTCTCTCAATAATATCCTTTACCACCCTGGGGGTAGCTGTTGCCGTCAGCGCCAGGAATGGCACCTCCGGCCCTATCAGGTCGCGTATCTCGGCAATACGAAGGTATGAAGGCCGGAAGTCAAAGCCCCACTGAGATATACAGTGGGCTTCGTCAACGGCAACAAGTGAAAAATTGAATCTGGGTAACCTTGATCTGAATACAGGTGTATGCAGCCTTTCAGGACTCACATAAAGCAGCTTGTAATCTCCGTAGAGGCAGTTGTCAACAGAGATATCCACCTCTTCGCGGGTCATCCCACTGTGAATAGCCATTGCCTTAATATTCAATGACTTAAGCCGGTTTACCTGGTCCTTCATCAGTGCTATCAGGGGAGTAATGACGAGGCATAACCCATCTGCGGCTACAGCCGGCACCTGGAAAGTAACCGATTTGCCCCCTCCGGTAGGAAGAAGGCCCACAGCATCCTTGCCGGAGGTCACAGCCTCAATGATCTCCTCCTGCAGTGGCCTGAAGGCACTGAATCCCCAGTAACGGGCAAGAGTCTCTCTGTATATATCCGGTAACATTGCTATGCAGCGCGCTGATTATATACAAAAATAGTAACTCAAACTCATTTTTAACCTTTTATTGACATTATAGATGTATTGGTGCTCATCATTTTTTTGTAATTTTCGCCCCAAATAAAACTGTCCCATGTCATTCTCTGAAGATAAGTTGTTGTTCGAAGGTCTCACCTTCGACGATGTTCTGCTTCTTCCGGCCTACTCGGAGGTACTTCCACGGGATGTGGATCTGAGATCACATTTCACCCGTAACATAATCATTAACACTCCTGTTGTCTCGGCGGCGATGGATACTGTCACGGAGGCTGAGCTGGCTATAGCTATTGCACGTGAGGGCGGTATAGGGGTGATCCACAAGAACATGTCAATAGGCCAGCAGGCTGCCCAGGTGCGCAAGGTAAAAAGGGCTGAGAGTGTCATGATCTTTGACCCGGTAACAATAAATGACAAGTCTACCGTAGCTGATGCCCTTGCGCTGATGAAGGAATTCAAGATAGGCGGCATCCCGGTGATCAGTGATGACGGGGCGCTGGTGGGCATTGTGACAAACAGGGACCTTCGTTTTGAAAAAGACTATTCAAGAAGGATAAGCGAGATAATGACCACGCAGCTTATCACCCTGAGTCACTCAACTAACCTGGCGGCCGCTGCGGAGATACTGCAGAAGTACAAGATCGAAAAACTGCCTATTGTTGATGACAAGGGAAGACTGAAAGGGCTGGTGACATATAAAGATATCACCAAAGCGAAGGACAGACCCAATTCCTGTAAGGACGAAAAAGGAAGGCTGAGGGTTGCTGCTGCTGTGGGCATTGCTGCCAACACACTCTCAAGAGTCGAAGCTCTTGTAGGTGCCGGCGTTGATGCAATTGTCATTGACACTGCACACGGGCATACAAAAGGAGTTATCCATATACTGAGGGAGGTTAAAAAGATCTTCCCAGGCACCGAGGTTGTTGTTGGCAACATAGGCACCGGCGAGGCTGCGAAACGCCTTGTTGACGAGGGTGCCGATGCAGTCAAGGTAGGTATTGGTCCCGGTTCAATTTGCACCACCCGAGTGGTTGCAGGCGTAGGTGTGCCGCAGTTGTCGGCTATTTACAATGTGGCAAGGGCAATTGAGGGTAGCGGCATTCCGGTAATAGCTGATGGCGGCATCCGTTATTCAGGTGACATAGTAAAAGCCATAGCTGCCGGAGCTGACAGCGTAATGGCAGGCTCATTATTTGCAGGCGTGGAAGAATCTCCCGGGGAGACAATAATATACAACGGTCGCAAGTTTAAGACTTACAGGGGCATGGGGTCCATTGAGGCCATGCAGCTGGGATCTAAAGACAGGTATTTCCAGGATATGGAGGATGATATTCATAAGCTTGTTCCAGAAGGCATTACGGCGCGGGTTCCTTATAAGGGGACACTCAATGAAGTAATTTTCCAGTTCCTCGGGGGTCTTCGGTCAGGGATGGGTTATTGTGGCGCTCATGATATTGCCACGCTGCAGAGAGAAGGAAGGTTTGTAAGGGTCACTGCCGCCGGTGTGACGGAGAGCCATCCGCATGATGTTACAATAACGCGTGAAGCTCCCAACTACAGCCGTAAGAACAACGAGTATTAATGATCCGGATCTCAATCATATTATTATCAGCACTATTGTTTGCCTCCTGTGCCAGGACAAACAAGGAGAATGAGCGCATTGCTGTGGCACGGGCAGGTGACAGGTTACTTTATTTTGACGAGGTACCTGCAACGCTGGTGGTACCGGGTATGAGTAAACCAGACAGCATCTCGGCTGTTCAGAGCTATGTACGGCGCTGGGCTCGTAAAGAGTTTCTGGCCATCAGGGCTGAACAGAACCTTACTTCTGAATATAAGGCAGAGGTAAACAGGCAGCTTGACGAAATGAGGAATAATCTTCTGATATACCAGTATCAGCAGCAGATGATCATTCAAAAAATGGATACTGCTGTCACTGACAGCGAGTTACAGGAGTATTATATCACCAATATAAACACCTTTGCGCTTACATCCAACATAGTGAAAGCTTTTTTCTTCAAGCTTCCCAAAGAGGCTCCTGATCTTGACAAGGTAAGAGGCTGGTACAAGTCAAATGCTCCGGAAGATTACAGGGCTCTTGAGAATTACTGTCTGCAGTTTGCTCTCAGGTATGACGACTTTAATGAGACCTGGATATCCTTTGCGCAGCTTCTGATGGAAATGCCACTGGAGTCTGACGACCAGGAAGCGTGGCTGACAAGGAACAGTGCCGTGGAGCTGCAGGATGATAAATTTCTTTATTTCATTAACATCAGGGAATACAGGTTAAGGAACAGTGTAGCTCCTTTTGAATATATAAGGAACCAGGTAAAAACGATAATACTTAACAACCGCCGGAATGACTTCCTGCAGAAGCTGGAAGACGGAATTTATAATGAGGCTCTAAGGGATAATTCCCTGACAGTCTACTAACAGAAAATATATATGATGAAAATCAGGATTACCATTTTTACTGTGCTTATGATGCTTGCAGGGAACAGTGCAGCCGGTCAGGAAGTAGTTGAATCGATAGTAGCTGTCGTGGGGAATGAGGTTATATACCTGTCTGACATTGAGGGTCAGGTATTGCAGCGTAAGGCTGAGAAGGACCAGACGCCTGATGATATTATGCGGTGCCAGGTATTTGAAGACCAGATGATACAGAAGCTCTTCCTTGATCAGGCCAAGATAGACTCTATTGAGGTTTCGCCGGAAAACGTTGAAGCTGATCTGACAGGAAGGCTCAATGACTATGTAAGGCGTGCCGGTTCAGAACAGGCTCTTGAGAATTACTTTAACAAGAACATGGCTGAGATCAGGAAGGATCTTCGTGAGATGCTCACCAATCAGTATATAATTGAAGAGACTCAGGGCACAATCGCTAAGAACATCACCATCACCCCCGAAGAGATAAAAAAGTACTACAACTCCATTCCGAAGGACTCGCTCCCGCTGGTACCGAGGAAAGTAGAACTGAGCATCATTCAGGTTGAGCCTCCCTCGATGGAAGAGAGCAAGGCTGAGGTTCGTCAGAAGCTGCTTGAGTTGAGGAGCCGCATAATTAATGGTGAGAGTTTCAGAACACTTGCCGTACTCTATTCGGAAGACCCGGGTTCAGCTCCTCTGGGCGGAGAACTTGGCTTTCTCACCCGCGGAGAGCTTGCCAAACCTTATGCTGAAGCAGCATGGAGCCTTAAGAAAGATGTAGTGTCAAAAATAGTGGAGACGGAGTTTGGATTCCATATAATTCAATTAATTGACCGTAAAGGAGATATGGTTAATTCCCGTCATATACTCATGAAACCCAAACTCTCGGCCACACAGACAGAATGGTCAATCATGAGGCTTGACAGTATTGCTGACATGATCCGCAAAGACACTGTCACCTTTGAGAGGGCTGCGATGATGCTTTCCTCTGACAAGACTACCAGGGCCAATGGAGGTAAGATGGTGCAGGCCAATCCGTCAGAAAGGATCACATGGTTCACTCTTGATCAGCTTTCAAAGGAGATTAACCTTGTAGTGCGAAACATGAAACTGGGAGAGATCTCGGAGCCTTTTCGCACAACTGATTCAAAGGGTAACATTGTCTACTGCATTATCAAGCTGGACAACGAAGTGGCGCCGCACAGGGTCAATCCGCAGGATGATTATAAGTTCCTTACAGATGCAGCCCTGATGGACAAGAAGAGCAAGGCTTACCAGGAATGGATAGCCGGTAAGATAAAAAAGACCTACATTAAAATTGACGATGATTTCCGTACCTGCAGCTTTTATAATGATGGATGGCTACGATAATTCATAAGAGGCTTTATAACCATTTCAGTATCTCACTCCTCCGATTCTTATTACCGGCTTTTATCCTGTTCGTGCCGCAACCGGTAACGTCGCAGGGGAAGCCGAAGGAGGCGATTCAGGGTAAGGTGCAGGAAGCACCTGTTCGCCGCAAGGTAGAGATACTCCATTCTGATGCCATGGAGTTCGACCGCATGGCATACAGGTCAAGAAAGAAGCTTCTGGGCCATGTAAGCCTTAAACATAATGACCTTTATATGACCTGTGACAGTGCATGGTATTATGATGACACCAACCAGGTCTTCGCTTTTAGCAATATTCATATCCAGCAGGGTGATACCATACATATCTATGGCCGTTATC
>DATKUS010000048.1:0-3875 GCA_035530535.1 Bacteroidales bacterium | reverse complement strand
GATCTCGGTAATTAATTCAAAGGGCATTTCAGGCTCTGTGGGACTTATTGCACTTCGTATTGCAAAGGCGATTGAAGAGGGCAAAACGCATGATCAGATAGTATCGATGTCAGAAAAATGGGTCAGTGATACAAAGTTATTTGTGAGCGTCAGAAATCTGAAATACCTTGTGAAGGGTGGCAGAGTATCTCATTTTAAGGGATTTATTGCCAATCTTCTGAATATTAATCCTATAGTTTCGGTTGACGAAACCGGCAAAGCGATTGTCTTTGATAAATCCTTTAACCAGAAAGCAAATATGGAGAAGGTAATGGGGCATATCAGAAGACTGTCAGGCGAAAAGAAGATATGGAATTATATTGTCCTTCATGCCCAGAACCCTGATGCCGCAGGATGGTACGCTGCAGAGATGGAGTCATTGTTTGGCAGGAAACCGGTTTCAGTAATAAACATCTCTCCGGTTATTGGAGCGCATGCCGGGATAGGGGCTGCCGCTGTGGCATTTATGTATGAATAGGGTGTTCTGATGTGGCCAATGTCCCTATCGTTTCCGGGGTCACTTCTCATGACGGCACTGATCATAAAGGTATCCGGTGTGGTGCTGCTTGAGAAGTCGATGGTATCAAAAAACCGCATTACAGGGAGTATATAGAAAATACAAGTGCATTCTTTCCCTGGTTCCCCCAAAAGTAGTACTTTTGTCAACTCTCCGGTCTGTAGCTCAGTTGGTAGAGCAGCTGACTCTTAATCAGCGGGCCCGGGGTTCGAGCCCCCGCAGACCGACAAAAATGCCGCAATCTATTGCGGCATTTTCTTTAAGCAATTGCATGACTGCAAAAAGCGCCCTTTCAGGAATAAACCTTAATTTTATAAGTCGATTAATATTATCATGAGGGATAAAAAAATAAAACTATGAAAGGAGCTTCTTTACTGGCATTACTGCCGATGATAACTTTTACGTTAGCCGGGCAGCCGGACACCGGGTCCGGTCTACCGGTAAAAATGGAAGAGCTGACTTCACCGCAGTTTGCAAAGGCGGTGGAACTGTCAGGGGGAGTATGTGTTATTCCTCTTGGTATTATAGAGAAGCACGGTCCCCACCTGCCGCTCGGTACTGACCTCTTTGAAGCCAGGGAAGCATCTGTGAGAGCAGCCTCAAAAGAATATGCCGTGGTTTTTCCTCCATATTATGTGGGACAGATATTTGAGGCGCGCCATCAGCCGGGAACGATAGCCTACAGCAACGAACTCATGTGGCAGATGCTTGAGGAGACTTGCGGAGAACTCTCAAGGAACGGGCTTAAGAAAATAGTGCTCTTTAACGGTCACGGAGGCAGTACTTATTTTCTGCAGTACTTCTGCCAGTCGCAACTTGCCTCAACCAGGGATTACATTGTTGTCCTTTTCCAGGGCGCTGCTGACCCGGTAAAGGACAAGGAAATAAAGTCCCTGAAGAAGGCCACGACGGATGGACATGCCGGTGAGAATGAACTCTCAATGATGGACTTTATAAGGCCTGATCTTGTGGACCGTAAGGCCATAGGAAGTGAATCCGGGGCCAGCCAGGGGAGGCTTGACATGCTTCCATACGGTTACACCGGGATAGGCTGGTATGCAAGGTTTCCTAACCAGTACGCAGGAGATCCGGCACAGCCGGACAAGAGGCTGGGAGAACTGCTGATCTCAAAGAATGCTGACCAGCTTGCAAAACTGATAAAATTTCTGAAGACAAATGACTCCATTGAGCAGCTGCAACAGGAGTTCTACAGGAGAGCTGAGGATCCATTAAAAAAGTAAAAAGATCTTAATCTCACTTATCGTAAATCTCAATTGGCACATCGCACATCGCACATCGCAATTCTCCCTAATACCACTTGAATATTTTCAACCCCAGGCCAAAAGTAACCACGCCTATAATGCTCATTATTATCGTCTTGTTGAGCACAGCAGTAACCCCGGCCCCCTCATTGATGATGCTTCTCATGCTGTCTGCCAGCAGCGTCAGGGGGAGGTTCTGAATTACGGGTAAACTCCATTCCGGGAAGTTATGATAGCTGAAAAATATACCGGAGAGTATCATCATAGGCATATTTACAAAGTTGATGATACCGTTACCGACCTCGCTGTTTGACGTACGTGAGGATGTGAGTATGGCAATGCCTGTAAATGCAAAATTACCTGCAAAAAAGACCATGGCAAGAGCTGCTATGCTTCCCTGTATCTCAATGTCAAAATAGAGCCAGGAAAAAAGAATAAGCAGCAGGGCTTCAACAAAATTCATTGTAATACGGGCAGTCATCAGTCCCAGCAGTATGTTCTGACGATTGACCGGGGTGACTATCATGCGTCTCAGCATATTCCCTTTGCGACGTTCAATGATTGTCCAGCTCATACCCCACATGCAGGCCATCATAATATTCATTGCTATCAGTCCTGGTACCAGGAAATCGATGTACCGGGTGCCTTTTACATCGAGAGGTATGATATTCCCTCCTGAAAAAGTGTCATCATCATGTCTCTCTCCCAGGAGGGTGGAGATCTGAAGCTGAAGGAGCCTTGCCTCCGGGTTCGCAGGGTCAAGATAGAAAACGGTGCAGTCGGCCCTGTTGTCGATCATCAGCTGGTAGATTCCCCGTTTTACTCCCAGGGTAGCATCAAGGGAGTCCAGTGGAACGAACCGTAACAGGTTTCTTCCGAAGACCGGGTCATTTACTGTGAACATATATGTACCGTCGGAATTCTTTACGGCATGTTCGTCGAGGAAGGAAGCCAGCTTTCTGTCCTCAGAAAAATTTATTACCGCAATATCCTTTTTTGTCTCTTTTTCTCCGGTAAAGGCAATACCGAGTCCCCAGGCCATGAGGATAGGAAAGCCTATTCCCCAGAATAGCACACCGGGTTCACGGAGTAGCTCCTTGAAATGGACAACAATAAGCTGCCAGAGTTCGCTTTTTTTCATCTTCACTCTGTTTCTTCGGTAAGCCGTCTTCCGGTCATAGCCAGAAAGAGATCATCAAGAGTAGGTTTAATATGCTCAAAGTCAACCAGTCTAAGATTGTGCTGTTCAAGCAGGGAAAAAAGAAGCGGCATATCCCTTGCAACATTCTTCATCTCGCATCTGCCTCTTCCCTTTATCCTGTCCCATTCGACTGAAAGCCCGTTCTGTCCTGTGGTCATTTCTTCCGGTATTGTTCCCTCCACTCCGAATAAAGCCACATCATGCATATTCATTTTGCCGAGGAGGTCATTCAGCCTGCCCTCGGCAAGAAACAGGCCTTTATCCATTATTATTATCCTGTCGCAGAGTTGTGCGGCCTCCTCCATATAATGTGTTGTCAGAATAAGTGAGGTGCTCTTCTTCTCCCTAAGTTTAAGAAGTATGTCCCAGATTTCCCTCCGGGCTGTAGGATCAAGACCTGTTGTTGGCTCATCAAGAATGAGTATTTCCGGGTCATTCAGCAATGAAATACCAAGGGCAAGTCGCTGCCGCTGGCCTCCGGAGAGATTCTTGGTATAGGCATCCTTCTTCTCTTCCAGGCCTACGAGGTCAATGACTTTCTGAATCTTTTCATCGGGCTGACTGTAAAAGCTTGCAAAGAGACGGATAGTTTCCAGCACGGTTATCTTCTCAAGAAACCTGGTCTCCTGGAATGAGATCCCGAGAAGTCCGTATAATGCCGACTTATTATCCTTAACAGAAAAACCCCTGACAAGTATTTCTCCTTTGTCAGGGGTTCTTATTCCTTCTATCATCTCCACCAGGGTTGTCTTGCCTGCCCCGTTTGGGCCCAGCAGAGCAACATATTCACCTTTAGCCAGGGTGAAATCAACACCCTGTACTGCCTTCACCTTTTTAAAGTTTTTGTGAAGACCTC
>DATKUS010000047.1:0-6579 GCA_035530535.1 Bacteroidales bacterium | reverse complement strand
GTTTTTGAGATGCTCCATAAGCCGTATCTGTGCCTCCTGTTCTACAGGCTGGTGGGTAGGTCCATCCTCGCCGACCCTGAATGCATCATGTGTCCATACATATTTGACGGGCAGGCCCATGAGAGCCGCCAGACGCACTGCCGGCTTCATATAGTCAGAAAAGACGAAGAAGGTTCCGCAGACCGGTATGATACCGCCGTGCAGCGCCATTCCATTCATGACCGCCGCCATGGTTAGCTCAGACACGCCTGCATGCAGGAAGGCTCCTGAGAAATCTCCCCTGGTGAAAGGTTTTGTTTTCTTGAGAAATCCGTCAGTCTTGTCGGAGTTGGCAAGGTCCGCAGAGGCTACTATCATATTGGGTACCGTCATGGCAAAATGAGCCAGTAACGCTGCAGAGGCATTTCTTGTGGCATCATTCTCTTTCTGCACTATGGAAGCAAAATCTATTGCCGGCAATTCTCCGGCATAAAAGTCGTTAAGCATCTTATTGGCGTCAATGTTCTTTGCCGCCCATCCAGCCTTTTTCTTTTGCCATTCCCTTGCTGCAGCAGCTTTGACTGCAAGGGACTCACCATACAGGGCTTTTACTTCGTCAAAAACCCTGAACGGATTCTCAGGGTCACCACCCAGGTTGGCAACAGACTTTTTAAACGATGCTCCGGCATGAGTCACCGGCTGTCCGTGTGTGGAAGAGCGGCCTTCGAAACTATTTCCAGCCTCATCGACAAGGCCTTTACCCATGACTGTCTTGCCGATGATCATGACAGGTTTTTCCTTTTCATCGGCTGCCATCCTAAGGGCTCCACGTATCTGGTTATGACTGTGGCCGTCAATAGCCATGACACGCCATCCCCAGGCTTTGTATTTTGCTGCCGTATCCTCGGAGGTCACCGCAGAGGTCTCTGTAGAGAGCTGTATATCATTTGAATCATAAAATACAATCAGGTTGTTAAGACCGAGGTGCCCTGCCAGCCGGCCTGCCCCCTGTGATATCTCCTCCTGAACTCCGCCGTCAGAGATATAAGCATAAGTCTTGTGTTCAAACAGTTTTCCAAAGCGGGTTGCGAGAAACCTTTCTGCTATGGCAGCACCAAGTGCCATTGTATGACCCTGTCCAAGCGGCCCCGATGTATTTTCAACCGCATGCGACAGATCAAGCTCAGGATGTCCTGGTGTGGAACTTCCCCACTGTCTGAAGTTCTGCAGCTCTTCCAGGGTATAGTGACCGGTGAGGGTCAGGACAGAATACATCATGGGAGACATGTGTCCCGGGTCAAGGAAGAACCGGTCACGGTTTATCCACCTGGGGTCGGCAGGGTCAAAACATAAAAATTCAGAGAAAAGTATATGAATGAAGTCTGCTCCGCCCATAGCTCCTCCGGGGTGACCCGAATTGGCTTTTTCAACCATAGCCATTGACAATATCCTGATATTATCGGCAGCCTGCATGTGTACACTCTTATTCATCGTATAAAGGAATTTAACAGTTTGTCCAAAAGTAAGTAATAAAGCAAAAAGAGAAGTGCACATCAGGCATTATATGTTGAAGAAGCAGTATCGCCACCGCGCCCTGTCCAGTTGGTATGGAAGATCTCATCCGCGGGCCTGTCAATACGTCTGTAGGTATGTGCCCCGAAATAGTCGCGCTGAGCCTGGAGAAGATTCGCAGGGAGCCATGCCGACCGGTAGCTGTCGAACCAGGAGAGTGCTGCACTCATTGCAGGAATAGGGACACCATTCAATGCAGCTGTTGAGATCACCCTCCTCCAGCTGTCGGTATTTTCCTTCAGAATACCTGAGAAGTAGCTGTCAATGATCAGGTTCGGTAGCTTCGGGTTCCTGGTAAAGGCCTCAAAAATCTTGTTCAGGAAAGCAGACCTTATTATGCAGCCGCCTCTCCAGATTTTGGCTATCTCACCGTAATTCAGCTCCCAGCCATACTCTTTTGCAGCATTTTTAAGAAGATTGAATCCCTGGGCATACGAGACAATCCTGGAGGAATAAAGTGTTTTGCGGATATCATTGATGAACAGTTGTTTATCGTCCACATGCTTTATCGCCGGACCGCTGTAAATCTTTGATGCATTTACTCTTTCGTCTTTCATCGAAGAGATTAAGCGGGCAAAAACTGATTCCCCGATAAGACTCAGGGGCACACCCAGGTCAAGAGCACTGATGACCGTCCATTTGCCGGTACCCTTTTGTCCTGCCGAATCAAGTATTTTGGTGACAATGGGTGAACCGTCAGTGTCTTTGTATCTTAATATTTCGCCTGTGATCTCAATCAGGTAAGAATCGAGTTCCTCTTTGTTCCATTCAGCAAAGATATCCGCCATCTCATCATGTGTGAAGCCGCCGATATCATGAAAGAGGTGGTAAGCCTCACAGATGAGCTGCATATCGCCGTATTCAATACCGTTATGTGCCATCTTGACAAAGTGGCCGGCGCCGTTGTCGCCTATCCATGCGCAGCAGGAAGCACCGTCAGAGGCCTTTGCTGAAATGGCATAGAAGATATCCTTCACATGGGGCCACGCCTCTTTTGATCCTCCGGGCATCAGCGAAGGACCGAGAAGGGCACCTTCCTCACCGCCGGAAACACCTGTTCCGATATAAAGAAGACCTTTGCTTTCAACATACTGTGTCCGTCGGATTGTGTCCGTGAAAAGCGAATTACCGCCTTCAATGATTATGTCACCCTCATTGAGTAACGGAATTATCTTTTCAATAAAATCATCCACAGGCTGTCCTGCCTTGACCATCAGCATCACTTTCCGGGGCCGGCTGAGATTGCCTATCAACTCCTCCAGGGAGTAGGAGGGGATAATATTTTTTCCTTTACCGCGTCCGTTGACAAAATTTGTCACCTTGTCCGTTGAGCGGTTGAATACGGCAACGGTAAATCCCCTGCTTTCGATGTTCAGTACAAGATTCTCACCCATCACCGCAAGTCCTATCAGTCCTATATCAGCTTTCATAAAATTATTGAGTTATTGAGTTATTGAGTTATTGAGTTATTGAATTATTGAGTTATTGAGTTATTGAATTACTGAATTATTGATTTACCGTAAACAGAGTTATCTTAAATTAAATCCCAGACAGGAAAGGATCTCCCTTGCATCATCATCGCTGACCTTCACAACATAAGAATTAAATTCCCGTCTTATTCTGTAGTTATCACGGAGGAACTCGAATTTCAACGGCTCTTTTCTGAACAGCCTGTCATCTTCCGCAACAGGGAAGGTGTGGCTCACTGCCATACCTGCGAGCTCTGCTGCCTGATGGTTCCCGGCATGAACTGTAAGATCAATTACAGGCTCCTCCGGTTGTGGCAAAGACTCCGGCTGCCAGTCATGGAGAGGAATCTGGAGCGTCTCAGCCACCTCCCTGACCGCCTTTACGGTGGCATTTGCTTTGCCGTCAACAGAATAGCCTGCGATGTGAGGGGTTGCAATATCAGCAAGCCGTATCAGCCCGGCGTCAGCCTCGGGTTCACCTTCCCAGACATCAAGTACGGCACCTCCAATGAGATCATCAGACAGTGCCATACGCAGGGCATTGTTGTCAACCACTGCTCCACGTGATGTGTTTATCAGGATGCTGTCACTCTTCATCTCTGTGAGGTTCCTGCTGTTTATCAGATAATGGGTTTTGTCATGGTCATCTCTGTTAAGCGGTACATGGAGAGTGACAATGTCAGATCCGGTAAGTAATTTGTCAAGGGAGATGAATTCTTTCAGTCCTTCACGTCTTTTTCGTGGCGGGTCATTTTGCAGCACATTCATGCCGATGGCCCTGGCTGCCCTTACAACCTTTGAACCTACATTTCCAACGCCTACCACACCCAGGGTCACAGAGCGCAGATCAAGAGAATTCTTTGACGCCATGTGGAAGAGCGAGGAAATGATATATTGCATCACTGAGCCGGAGTTGCACCCGGGGGCATTCACCCACTTAATATTATTCGATTCGCACCATTCTGTGTCAATATGGTCATACCCGATTGTGGCTGATGCTATGATTTTTATGCTGCTGCCCTCCAGCAACTGACGGCTGCATTTTGTCCTTGTCCGGACTATCAATGCATCGGCATCAGCAATCATTTTGTTGTCTATTGCGCAACCGGCACTGTAAATAACCTCAGCGTAAGGTTCGAACACGCCCCTTATGAAAGGGATCTTTTCGTCAATTACTATCTTCATCCTTTCACTTTTGTGCTTTCCAGAGTCCGGTGGCAGGATTGGAGATAAAGAAGATCTCTTCACCGTCGGTAAGCGTATTGAAGCCTGTTTTCAGTCTGGAAGGATTATATCTTTTCATCAGTTCATGCAGATTCCCATGCATATATCCGGCTGATTCTATTTCACCGGCCGAGAGGTGGGTGGTTGCATAACGTACTGTGAATCTTTCTTCAGAAGACCCGTGTATCAGGTGTGCAGCCGCACTCAGATTATTGCGCAGATCACTGTTCCCTGATACAAATGCCAGTATCTCGGGCGTTGTCCTGTACCCGTATTTTCTGATCATCCTGTCTATCTCAGGATCTTCACCGAAAGTTTTGACTCCCGGAGCCAGAACTATCAGCTCGCCCTGGTCGGCTATGGCCATGCGCGTCCGGTATATGCTCTTGTTGCCCAGCCATGTGCTCTTAAATTCCTCAGGATCAAGATATACTACCACTTTTTTCAGCCTCTCTTCAAGGATGGTGAAGTTCACCTTTTGTGAAAGAGCTGAAGCAAGAAGGAAACATTCAATATCATCTCCAATAAAAACACCTCTCATTTTCAATGCTCCTGAGCTATCAGGAGCAATAACGGTAAGGATATAGATAAGGGGCAGTCTGTCAGCCGCAATCTCAGAAGCTTTGTTAAGTACCTGCCTGACAGGATTATCAGTTGTGCCGAGTATATTTTCAATGCCGTAAACAGCACCAATGAAATGGCTTTTATTTATTGCCTCACTTCCTCCGCATCCAACAAAGATGTTCTTGTTATAATTAGCCATTCCGGTCACTTCATGAGGTACCACCTGTCCGACGGAGATCAGAAGGTCGTGGTTCCCGGATGAAAGAAGCCTGTTGACCTGTACAGGGTAGTCAAAGTCAAGTCTGCCTCCTGTGACTTCACTGATAAAAGAAGATGGCACTCTTCCAAGTTCATCAATGTTACTCCTCCATCTGTGATCTCTGAAAAGTGAGGCGGGCGTTGCACCGTACATTCTTGATATCTCTCCCTTTTCCATTGGCGTGTGAGTGCCCAGAGCAGGCAGGATGGTTTTAACTCTTTCATGAAGCAGGTTCCATAGCATCTCGGTAATCATTCCCGCGCCGGAGTGTACCCGGGTAATATCGGGAGGGATTACAGCAATATTTTTTCTGTCTGTGAAAGAATCAAGTGTGATCTTCAGAGCCTTCCTCAGATCTTCTTTCTGAAGCTCCTTTTCCGGCCCTCCTGTAGCATAAAATAACATCTTCTTAAACTTTTATTTCCATGCAGGTTTATCCGGCAGCGACTTTTCGAATTCGTCTATCAGCTGTTCCTGGTATTTGCCCTCATATTGTCCCATGAGAAATTTGTCAAGGGCTTCTTCAAAGAAGAGTTTCCATGACCTGTTTTCATGACCGGGAACCACCGGGAAGAAGAGCACTCCGTTTTCCCTTGCAGCCTTATAGTCGCCGGGAGCATCACCTATCATAAGTATTCTATCATCACGATATTTACCATTTGCAGCCATTGCAATGTGTTCTGTCTTGGTGCCAAGTTCCTGTCCGGCGATAGCTCTTACAAAACGGTCAATGCCATGTTCTTCCCACTCTCTTGACAATGCTTCGTGCGGAGTCTGGGAAACAACTATCGCATCAGCCGCGCTGCTAAGTCTTTCAATTGATTTACGTGCATAGGGGAAAGGAGGGGTGTTCCTCAGCCAGGCGGCGATGTCTTCATTGACCGCAAGGGTCCATGTCAAAACAGGATCAAGGGATGGATGAGGATTGTTTTTTACATATTCCCTGAAGGTGGGATTCCCCAGTTTTGTCTCTTTCCTGATCCATTCCCTGAGAGGGTCCATATCAGGCAGTTTAAATTCCATTTCAATGATCTCTGGCCGCTCTGCCAGGAGATCCATCACTTTCACCAACGCCGGGAAACGGTTTATTCCACGTGTTACGGAATATAGGTTGACGAATTCCCAGGTCTCACGCACATATTTTGAAATGGCAAAAAGGCCGAACTGCTTTATTGCATTGGGGATGAAGAACTCCTTCTGTTTGACCTCCATTGTGTCAAATACGCATCCGTCTGAGTCGATGCCGATAAAAAATTCCTTTTCCGGTTTTAGTTCCTGTAAAATGTTCATTTCCATTGGTATTATTTACCCTGAAGGGTATATTCCGGCAGTTTCTTTTCAGCAAACAGAGGTTTCAGACGGGCGAACCTCTGGATGCCGTTGATAATTGGAATGCTCACCCAGTCGTTTCCGATAAGCGGACGGGCATAACGGATGAAATCGTCAGTGACGTCATACCTGTCCATGGCTATCCACTCTGCGGGGAATGTCCTTTCCGAGAGGGCTACCTTT
>DATKUS010000046.1:0-3580 GCA_035530535.1 Bacteroidales bacterium | reverse complement strand
TTTATATAAAAAAAAGAGTATCGCAATATTGTGTATTGCGATACTCAATATTGTTTAGGCTTTCATGATCTGAATATGCTGATTTACATTTGCAGCAAAGCAAGCAAATTCACTCAACATCCAGATATGGGTCCTGTCATACTGATCAACAGCCTGGTGTCCCAGTCCGTTCATTCCGGCAACAGTATCTATAACCCGGGTACGGTCTTCACCGGCACCCCTGAAATAACAGATAGATATATTAGGAACACTAACTTTCTCTCCGCCAAAACCGTTTGATACTGATACATTACCCATCGGTATGATCATACCGGCATCCTGGAAGTCATAACTTGCCAGTCCGTATCCGGTAGGATTAGAGAATGAAGCCAGCTCACCAACCAGGAATTTAACACCGTTCTTCAGAACAGATTTAAAATTCACCTGGAATGCCTTATTCTTCTCTGACAACAGATCGGTTCCGCCAGACCATTCCTTCAATGCGTCAAGAACATTGTTCTCTACGTTCATCATAAGGTCTGATCCCATCAGAAATGCAACCTCGGCGTTCACGACGCCCTGGGTCTGCAGCAATCCTTTTACCTGGTCGAAATAGTCCATGTCAAA
Organism: Bacteroidales bacterium; assembly: GCA_035530535.1. Classification (GTDB taxonomy): domain Bacteria; phylum Bacteroidota; class Bacteroidia; order Bacteroidales; family VadinHA17; genus SR-FBR-E99. The sequence continues at coordinate 2,974 of DATKUS010000046.1, read as the reverse complement.
ATCGGCGACATAGTCTATACTCTGTGCCAGATCAAGCTGCCAGTTCCAGAGGCCTTGTGTACCGAGTCTGTTATTGGTTCCACCAAAGGCCGGTACCTGCGTTAAAGCATTAGTGTTAGGTTCACCCTTAAACAGGGCTGAGTCTATCTGACGGTCCAGACGAAATTCAGTTTCGATAAGTCCTTTATCGAATAATCCTGCTGTTCCGGCTTTGGTAATCGTCTCGCGATACTTCCTCTTGGCTATTTGCCCACCTTCAAAACCACAGGATTCTTTTACGATCTGTGTGTAGTGAGTCCTGCGATAGGTTCCGGATGCCATACCTTCCGGCTGGCCGGTTCCGGCTGCATAAACAGAAGCTCCAATCATCAGTTCTGTGGCTATAGGGACCTGGACGGATATCTGCGAGTCTGCACTCAAAGGGGAGCAGGTGTATATCCTGGCAGCACCAACGCCGCCATCGTTGCTAACAACGACATATAACCTGTCTTCACCAGTTGTCTGGTATCCTTTAGGTATAAGAACGGTAAATTGATCCCTCAGAGGACCGTTATTGCTGGCATCATAATCAGCAGCAGCAAGCGTAAAGGTGATGTTAGCACCTGCAATGCCGACCACTATAGCAGAAGCCAACGTACAGGCCCGAAGGTCTGTGCCGTCTTCATAGTGATAGAAAGTCCTGTCACGGACAGTTTGTTCTTTTCCGAACATTCTTAGAAAGTCGAGGATCTTAAATCCCTGACCGTAGCGCTGAAACCACTCATTGTAGATTTCAGGCGGGAATTCAATAGAATATAATGAAGCCCATGTCGAAGTGTAATTTGACTGAGCTGAGTAACTTGTAGGTAGTGCCATTTTCTTTTGTTATTAGATGTTATTAAAATAAAGGTTCCCCAGGGCTCCGAGCAGTTCCTTCCCTCAACCATGAGTTGAGTTCTTCTTTCTCTTTTGTTACTGCTTCAGAATCAGGAGTAATGTCCTTATGTTTCTCTTCAGGATTATCATATTCCTTTTTGAGACGTTCGGACACTTCGGCTTCAGTGTTTTTAATAGCAGACTGTATCATACCTGTTAAGTTCTGGACTATGAATCGTTCCTGGACGAATCCGATAGCTTTTTCCAAGTTTTCCCTACTTGGCTCCATGCCCTGACTTACGGCAAATTGTACAGCTGCTTCCTTTATGGCGCCCTTGAAATCGCTGTCTACGCCGTAGGAAAGAATAGTCTCTTTCTCTCCCTTCTCGTTGGTAGCTTTAACGTCAAATTCAGTCAAGCCACCCAGCTCTTTTTCAATAACACCAGACCATGTTTGTGTGGACTCAGCCAGCTTCTGTGAGTTTACCTCGCTTTGTTTCTCTTTAACCTTGTCGAGAGAGTCCCATGCGGGGATGTCAACATCGGTGACCAGTTTACTCATAACCTTGCGCTCTGCCTGAGCGGCTATTTTTATCTGATTCCGAGTGACCTGATCCCAGTCTTCCGGGTCATTACTCTCGATCCCCAGTTTCTTAAGTACTACCGCCAGGGCCCCTTCGTTCCCGCCATCTATGCCGGGTGTTTGTAGCATCTGCCCTAACGCTAATGTCTCAAGATCGGTAACCTTTTCCAGGCCAGATACAATCTTGCCCAGAACTTCGGAGTTTACTGCGTCCCCATAATGCTTAAGGATCATCTGCCTTTTGTATTCATCTTCTGAGGCAAATAATTCTTTAGGATTAAAGGACTCTTTAACCTCCTGGTTAGCCTTTTCGAGATCCTTCAGCTTGGTCTCCAGTTCGCCTTTTGATGTCCTTAGGTCATCAAGGTCCTTCAGCTCTGTTAACCTTTTCAATGAACTTTTCAGAGTTTCCTCTGATTCAAAATTCGTTTCGTATTTTTTGTTGAACTCTTCAACTTCGTTGGGAGTCTCCGGTTTTTCCTCAGGTTTCTCCTCGGGGGATTCTTCCGGTTTTTCTTCCGGCTTCTCCTCTGGAGTTTCCTCTGGCTTCTCTTCTGCGCCTTCTTCTCCTTTATTCAGTTTGTCAAGTCCGTCTTTTTGACTTTCAAAGAAATCGTCAAGACTCTTATCTGTAGAGTCACTTAATGTTTCAGCCATAGTCTTTAGTCTTTAGGTTTATGTTATTTCCGCCACAAAGTTAATACTTTTTTATTATATCGGATTTTCGGATGCGTTTGTCTGAGTTCTTGGAAGGTTGGGCGTGAATGTCCTGTAGCGTTCAGGTAAGAAGTTATATGCACTTTCCATGGTGAATAATTGCTGATTAATAGGATATGAAGTGCCATCATTCAGAAGTATTGAAAAACTCTTCCCATCCTGCGAGGCCGTATATTCCTTTACCGCCTGGGGGATAGGTTCCTCAGAAGGTAATAGCTTACGCACTTTCCAGTACTTCTCTATCTGGCTTATAGTATCTCCTATAAAGCTCGTAGTGGTATCGAATCCTGCATCACGCAGATGGTTGCCCACCTCTAACATGTCTGATGCTGTAAACTTATTCATATGATGGTGTATATGATGGTGTATATGATGGTGTATATCTATTCATTCATTGCCTTTTTTTCTTCCATCATCTCCTTATGAGACTGCTCTTGCAGGTCTCTCATAAAGCCGATATTTTGTTCTGTAAATTTCATCTTGATATCATTCGCCCCCTGGGCATTTATCAATCCCAACTTAATCTGTCCGTCCATCTGCTTTGTCTGGGACTCATATTCCATCTTCTGCTGTTGGGCTTTCATATTACCTTCGGTCTGCTGTTGGATTAGTTGTTGCTGTTGTTTGAAGGCTTTCTGTTCTGCCTTACGCTTGGCTGCACTAAGGTATAATCTTATCTTCTTGATATTCCCGCCACCATTTAATCTCTCGATCATATAGGTATAGTCGTTAAAATCAATCCCCGGATTGCCGTTCTGTCCTGACTGGAGGGCTATCTCTGCCGCTCTCATAAGGGCCATCCTGTCCTGGCGCGTTGGA
>DATKUS010000045.1:0-2182 GCA_035530535.1 Bacteroidales bacterium | reverse complement strand
ACAAAAGTGAAACAGTACTATGACCTTGGAGCCAGATATATAACTCTTTGTCATTCAGCGAATAATGATATCTGCGATTCGTCAACCGACCCTGCCGGACCGGAGCACCAGGGACTCTCACCATTCGGCGAAGAGGTGGTCAGGGAGATGAACAGGATTGGCATGATGATAGACGTGTCACACATCTCTGACCAGTCATTCTATGATGTTCTTGAGATCACCACGGCACCTGTGATTGCCTCACACTCATCGTGCAGGGCTCTTTGTGAGAGTCCCCGCAACCTCAATGATGAGATGCTGCTTGCACTGAAGAAAAACGGAGGCATAATACAGATATGCATCCTCAGTGAATACCTGAAACAGCCTGAACCTAATCCTGAATTGGATGAAAAAATGAAGGAGCTGCGCGAGAAATGGAAGGCAAAAGGCACTGAGCTCACCGAAGCCCAGCAGGAACAGCGCTGGAGCGAGTTTTCAGCCCTCAGGGAGAAATATTCCAAGCTGGCAACGGTTGCCGACGCTGTCAACCATATTCAGCATGTGGTTGATGTCATTGGCGTTGATTATGTAGGTATCGGATCTGACTTTGACGGCGGCGGCGGAATTGAGGGTTGCAGTGACGTGTCAATGATGAAGAACATCACAAAGGAACTTATCCGCAGGGGCTACAGCAATGAAGATATTGCAAAGATATGGGGAGGCAATGTAATGAGGGTCATGACGGCTGCTGAATCGGCCTCGGAATAGGGAATCAGGGATTTGCGATTTGCGAATTGGGATGTGCGAATGGCGAATTAATGAAACCTATGATAATGTCACTCCTTCGGAGTTCAATTGTATAGGCTAATCCCTGGCTATAATAATGTCATCCCTACGGGATTTAAACCCATCAACCCATCAACTTCTTCACCCTTGAGTACTTAAGGGTTTTGATCATCCATAGCGGAAGAGGCTTGTGCGGATTCCTCTTCCTCATGTCAAGATACCATCCAAGCTTTTTGAGAATGGCTATCTTATGCGTCTCAACAAACTCAATAAGAGTTCCGTCCGGATCTTCAATGTAGGCGAAGTGACCTGCGGCTTCACCTATGTCAAAGCTGTTTCCTTCGTGACTCATCTGGCTGTCAACCGTAAAGGGGAAGCCAGCTTCTGCACAATATTTCCTCAGGTTATCCATGCCGCTTATATCATAGCACAGGTGAATGAATCCCGGATCACCCCAGTATCTTCCTTCAAACACTTTTGTGCCTTGTCTGTCTTTTGATTCAATCAGTTCTATGACGCTCTGGCCAAGTAGCGGACTGAATCCGCCGCGATAGGGTGTTGAGAGGGCCAGCATTACACGTCTGAACACACCCTGACCACCGGGAATGGATGCAAAGTCGTCAAATTTTCCGGTACTGTCATAGATTACCTTATCATACCCCAGTATACCGGAATAGAGTTTTCTCGCCCTGTCAATATCGGAAACACCTATGATGGCTCCGTAAGAACCTCCTGAGTCTTTCCTGAGATTCATCAGCCAGTCTGTTGCTTCAACCATATGGAAGATATTTCCGTAAGGATCACTGATGAAAAAGCTCTTTTTGCCTGAAGGATCCGGGGTGGGGACGCCAAGCACGTTTACTCCCGAGCTCAAAAAGTTTTTGTAAGCGGTATCAATATCCCTCACTTTCATCTTGCAGGAGAAGATGCCAAGGTCGCCGGCCTGAATCTCCTTCTTACTGTATTGCGGCTCCCTGCCTTTGTATTGCCACACCTCGAATCCGCCTCCGCTCTGGAGGTTCATAGCCAGCACAGCGTGCCTGCTCCGTGTTTTCCCTCCCGTATAGGGGAGCATAAGCTTTGCCTCCGCCTCTTCCTCAAATATAGGGCAGTCCATTCCAAAGGCACCGATGTACCATGCCCATGCCTTGTGGAGATCCCTGACGCCCACACCCATCTGCTGAATGCCGCTGATAGTATAACCTTTCATTATAATCTGCTATTTACAGAGTTTTTATGCGGCCGGCAATCCTGAAAAAAAGTGCCGGCAAATATTTTCTTATCCACAACATAAGCAGCTCGCTGCTGCCCACAAGTATCTCCCGTCTATTTCGTTTCAGCCCCCTGATGATCTGCTCTGCTGCTTTCTCAGGTGTGATGCCTCCTGCGAGTCCCTCATCCATCTTTCCGTGTTCAC
>DATKUS010000044.1:0-4760 GCA_035530535.1 Bacteroidales bacterium | reverse complement strand
TTCGGGCAGCCCCTGATATGCGGTTCTGTGCTCACCTTCGAGCACTTTGAAGAGATGAAACGCTACGGCTTTGACAAGGTCATAATGTTGGCAGGAGGCATCGGTCTGGGCAAAATGAAGGACAGTACAAAAGATACTCCTGAAAAGGGTGATGTGATAGTGCTGCTTGGTGGTGACAACTACCGGATAGGCATGGGTGGTGGTGCCGTTTCCTCTGTTGACACAGGGGCTTATGACAGTGCCATTGAGCTAAATGCTGTTCAGCGGGCCAACCCCGAAATGCAGAAAAGAGTCTATAACGCACTCAGGGCCATGGCGGAGAATGACCATAACCCGGTTGTGTCACTCCATGATCACGGTGCCGGCGGCCACCTGAACTGTCTCTCCGAGCTTGTTGAAGAGACAGGGGGCAGGATAGATATCAGCATGCTGCCCGTGGGTGACCCCACCCTCTCGGCAAAAGAGCTGGTGGGCAACGAGTCACAGGAGAGAATGGGCCTTGTGATGAAGAAAAAGGATATTGATGCATTGACTGCCGTGGCACACAGGGAACGCGCTCCCATATATATAATCGGGGAAGTAACAGGTGACCGCCAGTTTACATTTTATAACTCCCTGAACGGCGAGAAGCCCATAGACCTGAAGATAGAAGATTTCTTCGGCAAGCCGCCACGAACGGTCCTGAATGACACCACCGTCGCTGCACATTTCCGCGAATTATCTTATGACCCCGGTGATCCCGTGCGTTATCTGGAGGCTGTGCTTCAGCTTGAGGAAGTCGCCTGCAAAGACTGGCTGACAAACAAGGTTGACAGGTCTGTTACAGGACGCATAGCCAAACAGCAATGTGCCGGCGAACTGCAGCTGCCTCTCAACAATCTCGGGGCCATTGCGCTGGATTACCGGGGACGTTGCGGCATGGCCACAGCCCTGGGGCACGCTCCTGTGGCAGGACTCATTAGTCCGGCAGCAGGATCAGTGCTCTCTATCGCCGAAGCCCTTACCAATATTGTCTGGGCACCGCTGCCTGACGGACTGAGAAGCGTTTCGCTGTCTGCCAACTGGATGTGGCCATGCCGCAACCCCGGCGAAGATGCCAGACTGTATGAAGCCGTGAAGGCTGCCGGCGACTTTGCCCTTGCCCTGGGAATTAACATACCCACCGGCAAGGACAGCCTCTCGATGACACAGAAATATCCTGACGGGGTGGTCTTTGCACCCGGAACGGTGATTATCACTTCAGCAGCAGAAGTGACTGATGTGAGATCCATTATTGAGCCTGTATTGAAAAATGATGAGACAACAGCACTCTTTTATATAGACCTCAGCAGCATGAAACCGGTGACAGGCGGAAGTGCTTTGGGACAGACACTCAACTGTATAGGGACAACTGCACCCACAGTATCGGATCCGGGTTATTTTGCCGCTGGTTTTGATGCAATACAGGAGCTGATAAAAAAAGGAATGATCATTGCCGGGCACGATATATCTGCCGGTGGCATGATCACCACGCTTCTGGAGATGTGCTTCGCAAACCGGACAGGCGGGATGACCATCAACCTTAGCGAACTGGATGACAGTGACACTGTCAGGCTCCTCTTCAGCCAGAACCCGGGTGTTATCATCCAGGTAAAGGACGAGGCTGAGACAGAAGAGATGCTGCTTAGTTGCGGAATAACATGCTATTCAATCGGTCACCCGATAAATGAGCGAAAGATCTTCCTGACCAACAATAATGCGGAATTTGCTCTTGATATAAACTATTACAGGTCGCTCTGGTACAAGAGCTCATTCCTTCTTGACCGCAGGCAGACAGGGATAAAGCATGCAACCGAGCGGTATGAAAATCACGGCACCAAAGCCCTGGAATTTAATCTGAATGATTTTGAAGGCACCTTTAAATCTCTTGGCATCACTCCTGACCGAAAGAAGGTTACGGGAGTCAGGGCGGCAATAATCAGGGAGAAAGGCGTTAACGGCGACCGGGAGATGGCTTATGCGCTGTGGCTTGCCGGATTTGATGTCAAGGATGTGCATATGACTGACCTTATCAGCGGCCGCGAGACCCTGGAAGATATCAGCATGATAGTATTCGTGGGAGGCTTTTCAAACTCTGACGTTCTGGGGTCTGCAAAAGGCTGGGCCGGAGCTTTCAGGTATAATGAAAAAGCCCGTAATGCACTTGAAAAATTTTACAAACGTGATGATACGCTGTCTCTCGGAGTATGCAACGGTTGCCAGCTGATGGCAGAGCTTGGCCTCATAATGCCGGAGCACGAAGATATGCCGCGTCTGGAACATAATGCTTCCGGCAAGTTCGAGTCTGACTTCCTCGGGCTGAAAGTATTGCCTAACAGGTCAGTCATGCTCTCTGACCTTACAGGCATGGAGCTGGGGATATGGGTTGCCCATGGCGAAGGCAGATTCGTTTTTCCCTATCCTGAAGAAAAATATAATATTGCCCTGAAATACAGTAGAAGCACCTATCCTGCCAATCCAAACGGATCTGTGTATGATGTTGCCGGTATCTGTTCATCGGATGGCAGGCACCTTGCCATGATGCCGCATCTTGAGAGAGCATATTTCCCATGGCAGTGCGCATGGTACCCCTCAGGGAGGCTTCTTGATGATGTCACGCCCTGGATAAAAGCATTTGTGAATGCCCGCAAATGGGCTGAGGACAGAAGCAGGAAATAAAAGCGGAACAAAAAACTCCCACTCAGTGGCAGGGAGTTTTTTGTATCAGTTAACTTTTGGCTTGAATATCAGCGAATTGATAAGCGTATGCTTGTCAATGTCCACTTTGGCCGGATCTGAAGAGTGCGGCAGAACCCTGTCGCTGATAACCTGTATCTGGTATTCGCCGGGTTCACTGAAGAATACTGAACCCATGTGCGAGTCAGCCCTGAACCATGGCGACCTTACACTTTTATCATCAGTGACAATCTCATCACCTACCGGCATCTTCTCAAGCCTCGAGTCACCTGCCGTGATTGTAACATTATCGGCGTACAGCAGATGAGACGTATCACATGTAATACTTGAGAGCCATACATCATATCTGCCAGGCTTCTTGACTTCAAAACTCCATTCTGCAGTATTGTACTGCGGATTCGAATCAACCTGTATCAGGTCTGCGTTTTCAATAAGCAGGGTGATACCTCCGTCACGACCGGTAACCTTGTCATTCTTTCCGGTGAGTTTTGATCCATCGTCACCCTTGTTGTCCTTACATGATACCAGTGATAGTAAAACAATAAAGACAATCCCTCCGGTCTTTCTCAATAATTCTTTCATCTTTAAGGGTTAAATTTCATTTTTCAGATAACATCAAAAATCGTTCCATAGTATCAGGTAAATCTTTGACGGTTGCAAAATAAATTCAAAAAAGAAACACTTGGTAGGCGTAAAGTCTTATTTATTAACCTTTACCGAAAAGTTTTCAACCGTTATCAATCTTAAGGAGAGTCCTTTTCCTGATGCTCTTTACGGGTTTTCTGGCCTGGGGGAGGGCCTCCGCAACAAGCTCTGCAATATCTGTCACCCTTGTTTCCGTTACCGGGCCGAAGGTTTTCTTGCAGAGAGGACAGCCAGTAATAAGTGCATCGGGAGCACAGGAGGTAAGTATCATTGCCGCATCTTTTGCAATCATGGTGCGCTTCTCTGAAGAGAGGTGTATATTTGCCAGGCTTCCGCCGCAGCACAGGGCCCTCGATTCTTCCTGCGTAGCAGACTGAAGATCTGCAACATAACTGATCACAGCCCTGGGCTCTTCGTAGATCCCGGAGCCTCTGCCAAGATCACACGGATCATGATAGACCACCTTCTTATGCAGGTACCCGGGTCTGAGAGAGCCCTCCTCAATAAGAAGGTTGATGAATTCAGAGTGATGCATCACCTCAGCGTCAAGATAATAGCTTTCATTAAAGACCTTGTAACAGATAGGGCATGAGGTAACGAGTATCCTGGCTCCTGATTTCCAGATAATATCAGAGTTATGATTAATAAGCTCCCTCGCCTCTCTATCCCTTCCTGCCATCATGAGAGGTCTCCCGCAGCACACCCCTCCGGTCTCATCCATAAAGTGCCAGCTCACCCCTGCACTCTCCATTATCTTTTTCATAGCCGCTATTATTGAAGGAGTGAGGTGTGTCATACACCCGGCAAAGAATATCACGTCAGCCTTCACCTGCTCCGGCTTTACCAGGTAACTGTATGACTGTGTCACCTCTTTCTCTGCAATGGTTTTCTCTTTTTTGTAAGCATATCTGTCAAGGAATTTCACCGGCTCCGATATTCTCCTTTCCTGGCGCCTCTGTATCAGACGCAATGGCCCCAGTTCAATGCCAACAGGGCACACTTCCTCGCAGCGGCCGCACATAAGACAGTTCATGGTAATGTCCGCTATGTCATTCCCGTCACGCAGTCCCTTGATGAAATATGTCGATTGTATATCTTTTATTCCTGCCGCATAGCTCATCTGGCATGTGCTGATACAGATGCCGCATGAAGAACAGGCATGCACCTGCACTTCAGCATATGAAGAGGCTTTGTCTCCTGTTTTGATGCCTGAGTTACGCATGAAAATAAGTAATAGCTCAACAGGTATATGGAAATAGCGCGAAGCAGGGAGAAGGAAGAAAAAAGTACCGAGGGAAAGGGAATAGATCCACCAGAAATAGGGTGCTGCCTGGTCTGCCGGAAGTGCTGAAGCAAGTGCTGCTCCCAGATTGCCGGTGAGGAAACTTCCGGTGCCGTAG
>DATKUS010000043.1:0-21356 GCA_035530535.1 Bacteroidales bacterium | reverse complement strand
CAATGTGGGGATGGTCCTCAGCCGTTCGGAAAGTGTCGGGTTCTCAGTGTGTGAAATGTTTATCCCGAAGATGAGTTCTGCGGAGCCCTGTGGAATAATATTGATAACATTGCTACCGAAGATCTTGTCAAAGGTCTCTCCTCCCACCTCTATCTGCGGAATAAGCGATGATCTGAATCCTGTCACATCACCGTGCAGACGGGCGTCCCAGTATTCGCGCATGGCCTGCTCAAACTCATACCTGCGGTATTCATCAGGGTTCATAAAGACAGGTTTGCGGAAATCAAGAGTCCCTACCTTCTGATAAATTATGTACTGATTATTTTTCCCGTCATATTCAACTGTTGTTGTGATATTTGACGGATTATTGAGGTAAAGAGGTGAAGATCTGCGTGCTTCCCACGGCCGTGCCGGGTCACTCTGCAGCTTCAGCGGGGCCTCCCCCGGACCTGCCTGCCCAAAGGCCATAAACGATGCAGAAAGCAGTACCGTAAACAGTACTGCCTTGATTATCAGAGTTCTATATTTTACAGTGAACTGCAATCCGGCACCTATAGTTTATAAAAGTTTCAGAGCCTTTCTTACAATCTCTTCCACCGCAAGCGACTTGTTCTCTTTTAGTAGGTTATCTACCACTTTTGAGGCGCTGTTCCTCGCAAACCCAAGCATTACTAATGCTGATAACGCTTCTTCGCGGGCAGTATTGTCGGAAAAAGCAATTATTTCGCCCGACCCGGAGTGTTTTCCAACCTTGTCCTTAAGGTCAACAATGATCCTCTGCGCAGTCTTCAGTCCAATACCTTTTATCGACTTGAGTGTATTCACGTCAGCACCGGTTATAGCCTCGCTGAGTTCTTCAGGCTTTAGTGATGACAGCATCATGCGCGCCGTATTGGCTCCCACGCCGGAAACGGTTATCAGCTGCCGGAAAAGCTCACGCTCATCCCTGCCGGAAAAGCCATAGAGAAGATAAGCATCCTCACGGATTGCTTCATGGACATAAACAGTACATTTATCAGCTTTCTCGATGGCGGCATATGTGGTCAGTGAGATATTGATGCTGTAACCTATACCGTTACATTCAACAACAACAAAGGCCGGATTCAGCTCAGTAACCGAGCCGGTTATATAATCGATCATAAGACGTGGTCATTATTTTCTATTTCAGGAGGAAGCTCATCAACGTGGTCAGAATGTATATCTATCTTCTGCGGCTGCAGCGGGTTGCGAGCCAGCTCGGCATACATCTTCCTGTTGCGGAAGATATCACATGCCACATAGATTGCCTGCCTGAATGAGTTTTCTGAAGCTTCGTTCTTCCCTGTTATGTCGAAGGCGGTGCCGTGTACCGGAGAAGTGCGTATCACAGGCAGCCCGGCTGTAAAGTTGACACCGGTGTCAAAAGCAATTGCCTTGAAGGGAGCCAGTCCCTGATCATGATACATTGCCAGGATGGCATCAAACTTCCGGAACTGTCCGGCCCCGAAAAAACCATCAGCGGGGTATGGCCCGAAAGCATAGATCCCCTCATCATTGGCTTTTGTGATGGCGGGAAGGATTATCTCTTTTTCTTCGTTTCCTATCAGCCCCGAATCGCTGGCATGCGGATTGAGTCCAAGGACGGCAATGCGAGGACGCCGTACACCGAAGTCCTGCTGCAGCGACTGGTGCATGATCTTAAGCTTCAGCAGTATCAGCGGTGAAGTAATAGCCTGAGGCACATCTTTCAGCGGTATATGCTCTGTGACAAAGCCAATCTTCATGCTCTCGCAAACCATCAGCATGAGTACATCCGTTACGTTCAGTTTATCCTTCAGGTAATCAGTATGTCCCTTAAATCTGAACTTATCAGACTGCATGTTGTGTTTGTCTATGGGTGCGGTGACAAGAACTTCTATCTTCCCTTTGATCAGATCATCAACGGCGTGTTCCAGGGCCGCCAGTGATGCTTCCCCGCCTTCAGGTGTCGATTTTCCAAGCTCCACACGCACTTCATCGCCGAGACAGTTGATCATATTTGCCTTTCTCGGGTTTGCCTCCTCAGGTGACCTGACAGTGTTAAAGGTGAAGTTGACGATGTTAAGCACCTTGCGATGATAGGCAGCCACCTTTGGTGAGCCATAGACAACCGGCACGCAGATATCATTTATCAATGGGTCATCAAGAGTTTTCATTATTACTTCGTAACCGATACCATTGATGTCTCCCTGCGTTATGCCCGTTATTATAGGTTTTCTTTCCATTGTTTCTTAGATCATTTGGTAAATGCGGTAGCCCGCCATCAGGGTTGTAAAGTTAATTAAATTATTGAATGAATTCGCTATAAAGCATTACCTTTGCCTCTTCATATCATCACACGCATAATTGCATATAATGGCTGTCAGCGACGATATATACAACATCCCTTCAGAGGGTGGAAGGCTCTCTGCCGGGGAGGCCTTCAGGCTATATGAAGAAGCCCCATTAAGTACACTCATGTTCCTTGCCGATGAGGTCCGCAGAAAGCTTCATGAGGGTAACCTTGTCGGTTGGATGATTGACCGGAATGTGAACATCACCAATATCTGCTTCTCACAGTGCCGCTTCTGCAACTTCTGCCGCACTGAAAAGAGTGAGGATGCATATGTCACCACCGATGCTGAATATGACGAAAAGATACGTGAGCTGAAAGAATGGGGAGGTGACCAGCTGCTTCTGCAGGGAGGCATGAACCCCTCTCTTGGACTGTCATATTATGTCAGCCTCTTCTCCGGCCTTAAAAAGCGCTGGCCTTCAGTAAAGCTTCATGCCTTAGGACCGCCCGAGGTGGCATATCTCGCAGGAAAGGAAAAGATGAGCTACCGCGATGTGCTTATGAGGCTTCATGAGGCAGGACTCGATTCGCTCCCCGGGGCAGGCGCAGAGATACTGACCGACAGGGTGCGTAAAGAAGTATCCCCCGCCAAAGCGACGGCGGCGGAGTGGCTGGGAGTAATGCGTGAAGCTCATAAGATCAACCTGCCAACTTCAGCCACAATGATGTTCGGCCATGCTGAGACTCATGCCGAACGAATTGAACATCTCATCCGCCTGCGTGATCTCCAGGATGAGAGACCCGAAGGGCATGACGGTTTTATTACCTTCATACCATGGCCATTCATGGACCGGGGAACACTGCTGGCCGAAAAATACGGTATACGGAGTAACGTAACTTCTTCAGACTACCTTAGGATCATCGCTGTCAGCAGGCTCGTACTCGATAACATCCCAAACATACAGTCGTCAATACTGACAGTCGGTAAAGAGACAGCCATGCTCACCCTCCACGGAGGAGCCAATGACCTTGGCTCTGTGATGATTGAGGAGAATGTTGTCAGCGCTGCCGGCGAAGCCTTCCGCTGCGGGCCGGAAGAGATGCAGCAGATAATCAGGGAAGCAGGATTCATGCCGGTAAGAAGAGACCAGCGGTATCAGCCTTATAAATAGGTCACCATGTTTAATCCGATGCTCTGCGCACGGAGTACATCAGAGCCTCTACCTGCCTGAGCAGCTCACGCTTGTCACTTTTCGGAGCATAAACAAACCCTGTCACCACCACAGTCTTAAGAGCCACTGTGTCAATCCAGGCATAGGATATGAACGGCCCTCCCATGAAGCCACCCTCGAGGGTCCAGAGACCTCTCATCTCAATATATTGTGTGTTGTCACGGGTAAAGGAACGGCATACTGCCGGCACCTTTTTTTCTATTACCATGAATGACCCTCCGTCCGGTCCCCTGACCTCTGCTGAAGTGATCTTTTCTGTCATGTTTGCCAGGTCAATACAGCCTATCCTGTCCATGGCCGGTGTACCGTATGATACTATCACTGACTGCGTTGTCATGGGTGTCTCCGCAGAAATCATTAAAATGCTATCACGGTTGAAATCTTTTTTGTAGCCTGCAGGTAACAATATCTCCAGCCTGTTGCTGCCACTGATGACCTCTTCCTTTTCTTTGCCTGCCGATTCCCTGAGCCACGATGTAAGCCTTACCCTTTCAGCTTCATTAATGCGCTCTCGTAATTCCGGGGCAAACCTGCGGATGGCGTTCGACAACTCTGCCGTATCACGGGCCGTAAGCCGTAAAACTATCTGTGACTCAGCCCATTGATTTCTGGTGACCGTCAGGCCAGCTTCAGTAATTTCGGGGTCTGTACCTATAAACACCACGTTCCTGTGTACCAGAAATATATTGGCAAACCCGGCATGTGTTACGTGAATCAGGCTGAAGGCAGGCTCAGGCTGTGGCAATCCTCTGAGATCAGGTGCCAGTGCCTCCCTTATCAGTTCTCCCGTTCTGCCCTCCCATAAAGCCCTGTCCGTGACAACGAGCAGCTCACCGGAAGAACCTGAAACATTAGGAAGAGTACGTGTAAGCGACGAGTCGCCGCATGATGATAAAAGAATCACCATTATTGCAAGAAGAGGCACTATTATTTTCATCCAAATAAACTTATATCTGAAATAAAAAGCCTGCACTCGCATGCAGGCTAGTCCTGTAGAAAATCACAGTCTATTTTTCCGGAGTGTCTTCTCCGTTCTTTTTGATCTCTGCTCCATCAGTGTCCTTGGCTTTCTTGAATTCCTTAAGACCCTGTCCTATACCCTTCATCAATTCCGGAATTTTGCGGCCGCCAAAGAGAAGTACCACGATAACCAGTATCAGAATAATTTCGAAAGCACCAATTTTTCCCATCTCTCTAAGTATTTATTTTCTTGCAAATTTATAAAATCTTACCAAACACATGTTGCAAATAATTTAATTATTCATCTCCTGATGAGTTTGAGTATGTCATTACCATTGGCAAAGACCAGTAAGGCAAGAAGGATGATCATTCCTGCTATCTGGGCATACTCCAGGAACTTATCGCTTGGTTTCCGTCCGGTGACCACCTCGTAAATGAGGAACATGACGTGACCTCCGTCTAGAGCCGGTATAGGAAGAATATTCATCACCGCCAGGATCAGGGAGAGGAAAGCAGTGAGGTTCCAGAACGACTGCCAGTTCCATATGCCCGGGAAAATGCTGCCGATGGTTATAAACCCGCCCAGAGACTCATAAGCCTTTGTATCTTTTGAGAATATCAGCCTGAACTGTTTCAGATAGTCACCTGTGATTTTTACACCTTTCTTTATTCCGGCAGGGAGAGCCTGAAAAATATTATAGTGTTTTGTGCTGAACTCAAATATGTTTGCCACATCTCTCGTGATACCCAGTATCCCAGCTTCGGTAGGTGTGACATTAAGGTCCACTGTTGCGCTTCCCCGCTCAATGGTTAATGTCATTGGCTTGCCCTTATTGACAGCCATGTAAGCCTGAAACTCATCATACCATTCGAAACGCATGCTGTCAAGTGCAATTAATCGATCTCCCTCAAGCACTCCGGCAGTGCGTGCCGGAGAATTCTCGGCAAAACCGGTCACTATAAATGGCCCGAAAGGTATGCGGGCATCAATGACATCAGGGTTTTTTAGCAGATACGGGATGACCTCTCTCTTTACCGGAATATCAACAGTGTTTCCTTCGCGGTCAACGGTTAAAACCTTTCGGTCATTGAGGATAATATCAGGGATTATGGTATAGAAATTATCCGTCTCCACTCCGTCAACAGAGAGTATTTTATCACCGTTACGCAATCCCATTGTGTAACCGGTTGAATCAGTGACAATACCGTAAGTGACATTTTTTGACGGAAGATAAGTCTCACCCCAGAAACTAAGCACTCCAATATATATCAGAAGGGCGAACAGGAAGTTGAAAAGCACACCTCCTGTCATTATCAGCAGGCGCCGCGGTGCTGACTTGGACCTGAATTCGTAAGGCTGCGGAGGAAGCTTCATCTGCTCGCGGTCCATCGACTCATCTATCATGCCTGAGATCTTTACATAGCCTCCCAGCGGCAGCATACCCACTCCGTATTCAGTCTCTCCTATTTTCCTTTTGAAAAGGGCAATGGGCCAGTCGAAGAACAGATAAAATTTCTCGACTCTGACTTTGAAGAGACGGGCAAAGAGAAAATGACCGCACTCATGCACAATAACGAGAATGGAAAGTGAGAGTAAAAGCTGAATTATCTTGATAAGTACTGTCATTATATTACTTTTTTACTGATATATTCTTTTGCGAGACTCCGGCTTCTGTTGTCAGTCTCCAGGTAAACGCCTGGTGAAGCCTCTTTGTTGAATTCGGTATGTTCCAGCACATGTTCCACTGTTGCAGCAATGTCTGTAAATTTTATTTCATTTTCCAGGAACGATGCAACAGCAATCTCGTTAGCTGCATTGAGCGCGCATGGCATATTCCCGCCCCTGTCTATCGCTTCCCTGGCCAGTGCCAGATTGCGGAAGCGCCTGGTGTCAGGCCTCTCAAAGGTAAGTGTGGCAATGTCTTCCAGTACCAGGCGCGGTATATCCGTATTGACCCTGTCAGGGTAGGTAAGTGCATATATAATCGGGAGTCTCATATCCGGTATCCCCAGCTGAGCCTTTACTGAGCCGTCAGTGAACTGTACCAGTGAGTGAATGACAGACTGCGGGTGAATAAGAACCTCTATTTTCCCTGCGGGAATGCCAAAGAGCCAGTGTGCCTCTATTACTTCAAGACCCTTATTCATCAGAGTGGCGGAGTCGATGGTTATTTTGCTTCCCATGTTCCAGTTGGGATGGCGCAGTGCCATTTCAGGGGTAACATCTGCCAGCTGCTCAGCCGGCGTAGTGCGGAAGGGTCCTCCTGATCCTGTAAGTATAATCTTTTCCACAGAACCCTCAGTCTCGCCCGTAAGACACTGCATGATGGCAGAGTGCTCCGAGTCAATAGGTATGAGGCGGCTGCCGGAGCGGTCTGCATAACCCGTTATCATCTCCCCGGCAACGACCAGTGTCTCTTTGTTCGCAAGTGCCACATCCTTGCCTGCGGCAACGGCAGCCGCCGTGGGACCCAATCCGGCAAAACCCACCATAGCTGCAACGACGGTGTCTATGGTGCTTCCGGTGACAACTGCTTCAGCAGCCTCCATGCCTGAAAGGACCTCAATTGACATCCCTGCCAGCTCCGCCTTAAGTCTTGGGTAATGGGCATCATTGCCTATTACTACTTGCCTCGGCCTGAATAGTTTGGCCTGAAGGATTAACAGATCAATATTATTTCCGGCTGTCAGAACATCCACGGTGAAAAGATCAGGGTAGCGCGAGACAATATCAAGTGTCTGCGTCCCTATTGATCCTGTTGAACCAAGAATAGCTAACCGCTTATGCATCTGATGTTTAGATGTTAGAAGAAAATATATTGTATCGGATCCAGAGCTTCTCCGTTATACCAGAGTTCAAAATGCAGATGGGGTCCTGAGGTGTAGAGCTCGCCTGAGTCTCCCACTATTGAGATGGCCTCACCGGCCCATACCCTGTCGCCCATCTCCTTCAGCAGTGTGACATTGTGCTTATATACCGAAACCAGGTTATTACTGTGCTGAATAATCATCACAAAACCAGTCTCCATGGTCCAGCCGGTCATTATCACCGTGCCGTCAAGCGTTGATGATACAACCGCTTTGGGCTGTGTCACTATGTCAGTGGCAAAATGCCTTGTCCGGGCATCAAAGTTGCTTGACACAATGCCCTTCACCGGCGGAAAGAAATGAATGCTTGCCAGGCTGGTTCCCCGTTCTGACCCGGTGGTGCCTGTCCCCAGCGAATATTGTTCCTCATGCTCAACCCTGGAACGAAGCAGGGAATCCTCAGGAGACTTCTGAAAAGTGATCCTGCTGTAGTCGCGGGTACTGTCCCTTACTGTCATTATTTCAATAGGCTGCTTGCCTGAAATGACATCATTGAGATCCATAAAGTATTTGTCCCTGATATCTATCTCATGTTCCAGTGAGTCGAGCATCAGGGCATTCATGATGATTGCACGGCGCAGGGTCACATCGGGGTATCCCGGGATAAACTCGCGCAGGTTGGTGAAGGCAATCAAAGAGGTAGTGATGCCAATTATCAGGAAGACCACGAAGGCCAGGGCTAACAGGGCATTGTACTTTGAGAGGCGTATACGCCACACCTCTTCATAGGTTGTGTCATTGAATACAGCAAACCTGAACTTGTCTTTCCAGTTGCTCTGCTTATTTTTTTCGTTCTTAGCCATCCTTCAACACATAAGAAGCCACAAAGATAACAATCATGTTGGAAGGTTGAAGAGATGAAAAGTTGAAAAGTTACAGAAGTGGGATAACCTTGAGGATTAAACACCCAGGCAAGGTTACCATCCTATCCCATAATCTTCGCCAAAGTTGCTTGACCCGCCCCAGAATGTTCCGTGGATGGGGTCAAAGCCAATAGCATTGACAGGACCGGAGGTCCTCTCCTGGAAAGTCAGGCGATAACCCATCCCACTAAGATCTTTTCTTACCCAGTCAGGCACCTGGTTATTTAATACCAGTCCTCCTGTTGCCTTTTCATGGTTGCCAAAACTGGAATACATCTGGAGAGTCTTGAAGCCGGGGGCTTCGCAAGCTTCCTGGATCGTCATTCCAAACTCAACGACATTCAGGAAGAACTGCAGCAGGAGCTGATCCTGCTCGTCGCCCCCCTGTTTTGCAAATGAGAGGTAAGGCTTGCCGTCTTTCAGGGCCAGTGTGGGTGTCAGTGTCACCCGCGGTCTCTTGCCGGGCTCAACAACATTGAATGGGTTCTCCTTTTCATCAACCACAAAGCTCTGCATGCGCTGGCTCATGCCCACCCCTGTATTGCCTGCAATGCAGGCAGGAATCCATCCTCCGCTAGGGGTGACAGAGACGACCCAGCCTTCTTCATCAGTCGCCTCTATTGATGTGGTACCCGACTGAAAGCTCTCAAGGAACCGTTCATATTTCAGCGGATCATTGGAAGGGTAAATTTCCTGCATTGAGCTTGTCCATCCGTTAAGCAGTGCAGCGAAAGGATTCGTTTTACCCTCATACGGATAAGGGTCACCCGGACGCACACTCCTGTCGTTCTGCTGAGCATTTATCAACTTGCTTCTGTCTTTTGCATATTCTTTGGAGAGTAATCCTGCCATTGGTTCCTCGGGTGGAAATGCAGGGTCGCCGTAGTAAAAGTCGCGGTCAGCATAGGCGAGATTCATCGCCTGGTAAAGTGTGTGAATATATTTTGCAGAGTTATAGCCCATGCTCTTCAGGTCAAAGTTTTCAAGGATGTTAAGTGTCTGGAGCATGACCGGTCCCTGTGTCCACTGCTGCAACTTATAGACATCCACACCCCGGTATGTTGTCATCAGTGGCTCTTCAGTCTTCACCTTCCACTGAGCCAGGTCTGCGGCGGTAATAAGTCCCCCCTGTTCCTGGCATCCTCTGACGAACTCCTGTGCTATGTCGCCTTTATAAAACCTGTCATAAGCAGCATATATAGCTTCTTTTCTCGTTTTTTTCTTTTTAAGAGCCTGTTGTTCTGTCTCCACCAGTTTTGTCAGCGTAGCAAGTAGGTCACTCTGAACAAATATCTCCCCTGCTGAAGGTGCCTCTCTTTTCTCACCTGCATGTGGCAGGAATACCTTTGCCGAGAAAGGCCATTCTTTGATGAGTTCTTTCTGTCTCTCCATCGAGTTGGCAGTCTGCGCCTCAATGGGGTAGCCGGCAGCCATGCTCATAGCAGGTGCCAGTACCTCTTTCAGGCTCATGGTTCCATATTCAGCCAGCATGGTCATCAGCCCTCCCGGAGTGCCAGGCGTCACTGCTGCAAGCGGACCGTACTCTGGAGGATACTTCATTCCTTTGTTCTTAAAAAACTCTGACGTAGCACCGGTTGGTGCCACACCCAGGGCATTTATGGCTATTACTTTTTTTGTATTGGGATTATATATAAGAGCCTGTGTCTCCCCTCCCCAGCTGAGCACGTCCCACATGGTGCATGTGGCGGCGAGCATGGCGCAGGCGGCGTCAATAGCGTTACCACCACGGTCGAAAATCATTGCTCCGGCAGTGGCTGCCAACGGCTTTCCTGTAATAGCCATCCAGTGCATGCCATGGAGCGGAGGCTTCTGCGTTGTTACAGGAAATGTATTGAACGACTGTGCACCGGAAAAAGCGCAGTAGAGCAACAGAGTGAATAACACAACGACTTTTTTCATAACGGTACGGGTTAACCATGCCGGGGATTTTCCTGACAATGTTTGGTGCAATTTCGTAAATAATAACGATTCATCCTCACCGAAACACGGCAAAGCTGTTGTATAACAACAAGCCTTTAAGGAGGTATGCCCGACAAGGCCTGCCAACCCTTGAAAAATTTAGTATTTTTTTTTTGCGGCTTTCATCACAGATTATTAAACATTCCGGTAGAATAGTTAAACAAAATCTGTTTTTTGTTGTTTCTTTTAGAGGATTCAGTGTTATTTGAGTAACAGTTAAACAATTATATACTTGATATTTACAACATATCTGGTTTTACATTAAAAAAAACATTTTCTTGTAACCCGATTTCGGAAAAATCCATAGAAATTAATTTTGTTTATAATTTATTTCAACCCCATTCTGTAAATGAAGCACGATGTAATAATAATTGGTGGTGGTGTAAGCGGTACTGCACTGCTCTATACCCTGAGTAAATATTCAAACTTGAAAAACATTGGTTTGATTGAAAAGTATTCTGACTATGGGCTTGTCAATTCATCTCCCAGGATGAACAGCCAGACTCTTCATTTCGGTGATATTGAAACCAATTATACCATTGAAAAAGCAAAAAAGGTAAAATGTTACGCTGATATGGTGATGCATTACCTGGAAAAGGAAAAGTCCGTTAAAGGGGATGAAGGCCTTTTTATAAAAGTCCCCAAGATGGTGCTGGCTGTGGGCAAAGACCAGGTAAAGACCTTGCGCGAAAGATATCCTGCTTTCGGGCAGTTGTTTCCCCGGCTGAAAATGATAGGCAGGGAAGAGATAGGAATAATGGAGCCGCGAATCCTTGAGGGACGTGACCCCGACCAGGAATTGCTGGCACTTCTTACAGAAGACGGTTACACGGTTGATTTCAGGAAATTGAGTCACTCCTTCGCACAGAATGCAAAAGCCATTAACCCTGACATCTCTGTTTACATGTCAACAAAGGTTGAAACAATAAAACCCGCAGGTGAAAATTTTATTATCAAAACTGATAAGGGTGAATTTGAAGCGGGAGCCGTGGTTGTCACTGCCGGAAGTCACAGCCTGAAATTTGCCAAATCACTCGGATACGGTAAAAGCTTTTCAATACTTTCGATGGCCGGCAGTTTTTATACCGGGCCAAAAGTGCTGAACGGTAAGGTTTATACAATGCAGATCCCGAAGCTCCCCTTTGCTGCAGTGCATGGTGATCCCGAAGTACATAACGAGCATATCACGCGCTTTGGCCCAACGGCCAAACCGATTTTCTTCCTTGAAAGATACAATTACTCAACATTCTGGGAGTACTGGAAAACTTTTGGCTTAGGCCTAAGACCCATTTTGAGCATCCTTAAAATATCTTCTGACAAGGTAATTTTCAACTACCTTCTAAAGAATGTATTTTACGACTTCCCCTGGATAGGAAAAAGATCCTTCCTCAAAGAGATAAAGAAGATTGTCCCTAACATAAAGCTTGAGGAGATAAAATTCGCTAAAAAAGTAGGAGGAACAAGGCCCCAGATCATTAACAATACAACAAAAAAACTTGAACTTGGCGAGGCTAAGATCCTGGGTGAAAAGATAATATTCAATATTACACCATCTCCCGGAGCATCAACCTGTCTTGGCAATGCCTTTGAAGACGCAACCAGACTGATGGAATTTCTTTCCGGCAGATTCACTTTCGACAGGGACCAGTTTGAAAAAGACCTGTCTCCTGCAGATGTCAAATAAAAGCACACCTATATGATCATCAATATTGAACTTATAAAATCATTTTACGAGCGGCTTCCTCTCCTGGTCAGTGAGATGAGGAAAGAGATGAAAAATCCGCTGACACTGAGCGAGAAAATTCTCTACGCTCATCTTTATGATAAAACAGTTTTCAGGACATATGAACGCGGTGGCGATTACGTTGATTTTGCTCCTGACAGGGTGGCCATGCAGGATGCAACAGCACAGATGGCACTGCTGCAGTTCATAATGGCCGGCAAGGATGCTTCCGCAGTTCCGGCTTCAGTCCACTGCGATCATCTCATTATGGCCAGAACAGGATCGGCCGAGGATCTGAAGAATGCTAATGTCACCAACAGGGAGGTCTATGATTTCCTTAGTTCGATATGTGATAAATATGATATTGATTTCTGGAAACCCGGAGCAGGTATCATACACCAGATAATACTTGAGAACTATGCTTTCCCCGGCGGTATGATGATAGGCACTGACTCACACACCGTGAATGCAGGCGGACTGGGAATGATAGCAATAGGCGTCGGTGGAGCCGATGCAGTTGATGTCATGTCCGGCGCCGGATGGGAGCTTAAATTCCCGAAACTTATAGGCATCAGGCTTACCGGTAAACTTAACGGATGGGCCTCTGCAAAAGATATTATCCTGAAGGTCTCCGGCCTGCTTACCGTAAAGGGGGGAACAGGATGCATCATTGAATACTTCGGTGAGGGCGCAGAGTCTCTCTCCTGCACCGGTAAGGCAACAATCTGTAACATGGGCGCTGAGGTAGGCGCAACATGTTCCTTATTCGGTTATGATGATGCTATGTCACGATATCTGAGTTCAACAGGCCGAGCTGAAATATCAGATCTTGCACAGGGAGTAAAGGAGCATCTGACAGCTGATCCTGAGGTCTATGCAAATCCCGGGAAGTACTTTGACCAGCTTATAGAGATAAATCTTTCAGAGCTTGAACCATATATAAACGGGCCTTTCACTCCTGACCTGGCAACGCCCGTCTCAGAGATGAAAAAGATGGCAGTGAAGAATGGCTGGCCGCTGAAGATTGACGTGGGCCTTATAGGGTCATGTACAAACTCATCATACGAGGATATCTCCAGGGCTGCATCAGTAGCAGCTGACGCCTTGCAAAAGAACCTCGCAGCAAAGGCACAGTTCACTATCACTCCCGGCTCGGAACAGATACGCGCAATTGCAGAAAGGGACGGATATGTTGAAATATTTGAGAGACTGGGAGGACGGGTATTTGCAAATGCATGCGGACCGTGTATCGGACAATGGGACCGTGAGGGCGCCGACAAAAAAGAAGTAAATACCGTTGTACATTCATTCAACAGGAATTTTGCAAAAAGGACTGACGGGAACCCTAACACGCACGCCTTTGTGGCATCACCGGAAATAACAACAGCACTTATCGTTGCCGGGGATCTGACATTCAATCCTCTTACCGACTTTCTTACAAACAGCAAAGGAGAAAAGGTGAAGCTGGCCGAGCCCTCGGGTTTTGACCTTCCTCCCGGCGGATTCATCAGTGTTGAGAACGGATTTCAGAAACCGTCAGGTGACAAGAGTGCAGTGGCTGTTAAAATAGACCCTGCATCCGAAAGACTCCAGACACTTGCACTGTTCCCGGAATGGGATGGAAAAGATCTTACAGGGTTGCCTCTGCTTATCAAGGCCAGGGGCAAATGCACCACCGACCATATCTCCATGGCCGGCTTCTGGCTCAAATACCGCGGGCATCTTGACAATATATCTAATAATTACATGATCGGTGCGGTGAACGCCTTCAATGACAAGACAAACAGTATTCTGAACCAGGTGACAGGAAAATATGAGGCGGTTCCGGAGGTGGCAAGATTCTATAAGTCTGAAGGGACAGGCTCTGTTGTCGTCGGTGAGGAAAACTTCGGAGAGGGGTCTTCGCGTGAACATGCAGCGATGGAGCCTCGTTTCCTGAACGTTAAGGCAGTCCTTGTCAAGTCATTTGCCAGAATACACGAGACAAATCTCAAGAAACAGGGGTTACTGGCACTTACCTTTTCTGACAGGGCAGACTACGGCAGGATACTTGAAAATGACAGAATAGATATTACGGGACTTGGGGAACTTGCTCCCGGCAAACAGGTTAAAATAATCCTGAACCATGCAGGCGGCGGGAAGGACACAATTTATGCCAATCATTCATACAACCAGGCGCAGATTGAATGGTTCAGGGCCGGCAGCGCATTGAACCTCATCGGAAACAAAAATAAAAAGTAATATATGGGTGAAAAGATCAAAATCGAAAATGGTAAACTGGCTGTTCCTGATGTTCCGGTAATTCCGTTTATTGAGGGAGACGGTACGGGAAGAGACATCTGGAGAGCATCCGTAAGAATATTTGATGCTGCCGTTGAAAAAGCCTATAAAGGCAAGAGAAAGGTGGCATGGAAGGAGGTGCTTGCAGGCGAGAAGGCATTCAGGGAGACCGGGAACTGGCTGCCGGATGAGACCCTTGCCGCATTCAGGGATTATCTTGTCGGCATAAAGGGACCGCTGACCACCCCTATCGGAGGAGGGATGAGATCCATCAACGTGGCCCTGCGCCAGTTGCTCGATCTCTATACCTGTTACAGACCGGTGAAATATTTCAGCGGCGTGCCAAGCCCCGTTAAAAAGCCTGAGAATGTCAACATGCACATCTTCAGGGAAAATACCGAAGACATATATGCCGGCATCGAATTCATGAACGGCACCCCGGAAGCAGACAAGATCAAAAAGTTCCTCCTCGGAGAAATGGGTGTAACATCGATGAGGTTCCCCGGGACCTCCTCCATCGGCATTAAAGCAGTGTCATTGGAAGGTTCGGAAAGGCTAATCAGACAGGCTATTCTTTTCGCCATAAAGAAAAATCTGCCGTCGGTAACCCTGGTACACAAAGGCAACATTATGAAGTATACCGAAGGATCATTTATGAAATGGGGTTATGCCCTTGCCGAAAGGGAGTTTTACGGTAAGGTATTCACATGGAACCAGCATAAGAAGATCTCAGCTGAGAAAGGAGAAAAGGCGGCGGACGAAGCCCTGAAGAGTGCTGAACGATCAGGAAAGATTATTGTAAAGGATGTTATAGCTGATGCTTTTCTCCAGCAGATACTTACCAGGCCTGCAGAATACTCTGTCATTGCCACGCTGAATCTCAACGGCGACTATATTTCCGATGCACTTGCTGCAATAGTTGGCGGAATAGGGATTGCACCGGGGGCAAATATAAATTATGAGACAGGCCATGCCATTTTCGAGGCCACGCACGGCACAGCACCGAAATACGCTGATCAGGATAAGGTCAACCCTGGCTCCCTGGTTCTATCCGGTGCGCTAATGTTCGAATACATGGGATGGGATGAAGTTGCAAAAGAAATACACGGGGGGCTGGAAAAGGCCATACATAACAAAACGGTGACTTATGACTTTCACAGGCTGATGGAAAACGCAATCCTCTTAAAAACATCAGAGTTTGCAGATGCAATAATCTCAAATATCATAAATTCAAAGAATTAATTCAGTACACATATGGAAATCGATAAATTCATTTCTCAGTTGGAACCGTCTGTCAGGAAATCATGCCAGATAGACAGCGACCTGTTTGAAAAATTTGATGTAAAACGCGGACTTCGCAACTCTGACGGAACAGGTGTGCTTGTCGGCCTGACAAATATCTCGCAGGTAATAGGTTATGACAAAAAGGACGGTAAAGTCCTTGCAATTCCCGGCAGACTGACTTACAGGGGCATCGAAATTGAGGACATTGTTGCCGGATTTCAGAAAGAAGACAGGCACGGTTTTGATGAGACGGTATTTCTGCTGCTTACCGGTATTCTGCCCACAAAGGAGGAATTAAAGGTTTTCTCCGAACATATCTCCTCTCTGCGTTCCCTTCCTGATGATTTTACAAAGGACATGATATTGTCAATGAAAGGCAGGGATGTGCTCAATATCCTTGCAAGATCTGTACTGGGATTATATACTCTTGATAATAAGCCGGACAGTATCGCTCTCGACAATATGATCAGGCAATCGCTGAATATTATTGCCAAATTTCCTACAATAGTTGCCTATTCATACCAGGCTCTGAGGCATCTGTACAAGGGGAAGACCCTTTCAATACGCCACCCGCAGCCTGAGATGACCACGGCTGAAAATTTCCTCTATCTGATCAAGGGCGACTGCAACGGCTTTTCGAAGCTTGAGGCTGACCTGCTTGACCTGATGCTTGTGCTTCATGCTGACCACGGAGGCGGCAATAACTCGACCTTTACCATGAGAGTGACCAGCTCATCGGAAACCGATATCTATTCTTCGGTGACCTCGGCTATCGGATCACTGAAAGGACCGCTGCACGGAGGAGCTAACGTCAGGGTGCTGGAAATGATGGATGACATGAAAACCCACGTGAAGGACTGGACTGACGAAGAAGAAGTAAAGCAGCATCTCCTGAAGATACTGAATAAGAAGGCCAACGATTTGTCAGGCAAGATTTACGGGATCGGTCACGCGGTATATACCATTTCAGATCCCAGGGCAGGAATTTTAAAGGCCAAGGCGAGAGAGCTGGCAATGGAAAAAGGCCGGCTTGCTGAATTTGAACTCTATTCGCTTGTGGAAAGACTCACTCCCGAGGTGTTCAGGGTGTTCAAGGGGGACAGATCAGCCAAAGTGGTCTGCATCAATGTCGATTTTTATTCAGGCTTTGTATATTCCTGTCTCGAAATATCAAAGGAACTTTATACTCCTCTGTTCGCTATCGGAAGAGTATCAGGATGGTGCACGCACAGGATTGAGGAACTGACCTTCTCCGGAAAAAGGATCGTCCGTCCTGCATTTAAGAATGTTTACGGAGAACATGATTATATCCCACTTGAAAACCGGAACGGTGATATTTAAAAACTTAAAACGATAAACAATGTCAGAACTGATACATAATTGCATTGACAACGGCTTTAACCAGCTGCTTGACGGAAATTTAAAGGAAGCTGCAGAATGCTTTGAAAAGAGTTATGCAGATCACCCTGACAACCTTCATATCCTGCTTGAACTGGCAAATATCTATTATATGCTGGGAGAACTGTCAAAGTCCATAGGCTATTATGAAAAAGCTCTTAAGTTCAAGCCCGACAGTCCCTATATAGACTACAGAATGGGATTTGCATTATACCGTGCCACCCAGTTCTCGGATGCGGTTAAGGTATTCAACAGGATTGTTGAATCAGG
The DNA here is from genome assembly GCA_035530535.1 of Bacteroidales bacterium. Classification (GTDB taxonomy): domain Bacteria; phylum Bacteroidota; class Bacteroidia; order Bacteroidales; family VadinHA17; genus SR-FBR-E99. Next base: position 4,205 of record DATKUS010000043.1, on the reverse strand, counting down.
GAAATACCTGCCCATGTCATACCTCTGGCTGGGCCTGTGCTATTACCACCTTGGGAAAATGGATCTGAGCATAGCATCATACAGGAAACTTATTGAATCCTGCCCCGAGACAGTGATGGCAAACTATTACATGGGTGTGGCTCTTAAATCTGCCGGGAAATATGATGAGGCAATGGTCTTCTTTGAGAAACTTCTTACCAAGTCGAACCAGCATGTTTCCGCGCTGTATCATCTGGGCAGGACTCACATGAAAAACTATAACTACGAGAAGGCAAAGGTCTGCTTCAAAAAAGTACTGAAGATCGATCCGGATAATAAGAATGCATCGGAGATGTATGACTTTCTCCTGGATCGCTGAGAAGCTCGTCAGGAACTTAACCGAAAAATGAACAGCTACTGACAAATCGTTTCTAATACTGGTAAAAGTGCACAGGAATAAATAACTTGCCATACTAAAACCAACTAATCCTGAATAACATGAAAAAGACCACACTATTCCTGACAGTCCTGCTTCTGGCCCTGGCAAATTCAGTATCATCCCAGTCGCTGGATGAAATCCTTAAAGAACACTTTTCAGCTATTGGCCAGGACAATATCTTAAAAGTAAATGCTCAAAAATTAATGGGAAAAATGATGCAGGGTGGTATTGAAATACCGTTTATTCAAATGGCCAAACGTCCTGATAAAGTACGTGTTGAGGGTACCTTTCAGGATTTAACCTTTATCCAGACATTTAACGGTAAAGAGGGATGGAATGTAAACCCGTTTGCCGGGGTTACAGAGGCTCAGCCGATGTCGGATGATGATCTTAAAGGAATGCGTTACCAGGCCGATATGGATGGGATGCTCTGGAACTGGAATGAGAAAGGTTATACTGTGACCTTTGAAGGGAAAGAGGATATGGAAGGCACTTCCTGTTTCAAAATAAAGCTGGAAACCAAAGAGGGTGATTTTTTTACATACTATATTGATTCGGATTCATACATTTTGTTGCACTCAAATTCAAAAATGAAAATTATGGGTAATGAAATCGAATCGGACACATACTACAGTAATTACATGATGGTAGAAGGCATCGCAGTCCCTGCAAAAATCGAAACAAAGATGAACGGTCAACTGATGGGGACTTTAATTGTCGATAAGGTCGAACTGAACACAGATCTCAGCGACACACTTTTTGAAAAGCCAGGAGTGTAGTTGTATCAATAAAAATCAAATACTCATAATCTCATACTATGAACCTCAAGCACCTTTTAATCAGTATATTCTGCCTGGCTGGCATGACTGGACTCCAGGGACAGGTCAGCGATGCCACTTTCGGCGATATAGCAGGCAGGCAAATCGGACCTGCCAGAATGAGCGGGCGAATATCATGCATTGATGCCGAAAACAAGAACCCTAATACGGTATGGGTTGGAGCTGCAGGTGGAGGAGTCTGGAAATCAATTAATCAGGGTACTACTTTCAAATCTGTTTTCGATGAGTATCCCCAGTCGATAGGCACAATTGCTATCGACCAGAAACGCCCTGATACCGTATGGGTAGGTACAGGTGAAGTATGGACACGCAACAGCGTTTCTGTAGGAACAGGCATATATAAGACCATAGACGGTGGTGATAAATGGGAGTTTATGGGTTTGGCGGAGAGTGAACGTATCGGCCGCATCCTGATTGATCCTGTTAATCCTGACATTGTTTATGCCGCAGTATTAGGAGCATTATGGGGAGATAGCGAAAACAGAGGCGTTTATAAAACCTCCGACGGAGGCAAATCATGGACCAGATTATTGTATGTTAATCCTTCAGCCGGATGTGCGGATATGGCCATGGACCCTGATAATCCTTCAGTGATATATGCCTCAATGTGGGATTTCAGACGTCAGGCTTACACATTCAGATCAGGGGGTCCGGGCAGCGGACTCTATAAATCAACTGACGGTGGAATGACCTGGAATTTGATCCGGAACGGGCTTCCTGAAGGAACTCTTGGAAGAATTGCAGTTGCAATATCCCCGGTCAAACCTCATTACCTGTACGCACTTGTAGAATCCGCAAAGTCAGCATTGTACCGTTCATCTGACCAGGGATCTTCATGGGAGAAAATGAGCGACCAGTATACAATGGGTGACAGGCCGTTTTACTATAGCCTGCTTGTTCCCGACCCGAAGGAACCTGAAAGGATCTATAAACCGGGGACTACGTTATGGGTCAGTCCAAACGGTGGCAAAATATTCCAGAGCCCTGCGGTTACCGGCGGTAACTATCACAGTGACACGCATGCTCTCTGGGTAAGTCCGACAGATAACCGTTTTATGTATATGGGAACCGACGGAGGGGTATACATTTCTGAAGACAAGGGTAACACCTGGAGGTTTGTGCAGTGCCTGCCTGTTTCGCAATTCTACCATGTCAGCGTTGACAACAGTTCCCCCTATAATGTATACGGGGGTCTGCAGGATAACGGATCATGGATGGGGCCGTCAAAAAAGCCGGGAGGGATAACCAACTCTGATTGGAAAAATATTGGTTATGGCGATGGTTTCTATACTTATGGGGATAAAACAGATCCGGATGTTACATACTCACAGTACCAGGGGGGCAGAATAAGCCGTACTAATCAAAAGACAGGTGAAAGCAAATATATCAAACCCTTTCCCGAAGAGGGTACTGATGAGTTGAGATTTAACTGGAATACTCCAACTGTCTTTGGCAAAAAAACAGGATGGCTTTATGTCGGGGCTCAATACCTGTTCCGCTCAAAGGATAAAGGCGATTCATTTGAAAGAATATCTCCAGACCTGACAACCAATGATCCTCTGCGTCAGGTCCAGGAGAAATCCGGAGGCCTGACTATTGACAACAGTACGGCAGAGAATAATACAACAATATTTACTATCGCCGAATCTCCAATCGACGAAAACATTATCTGGGCAGGTACTGACGACGGCAATATTCAGCTTACAACAGATGGAGGCCAGAACTGGGCTAAACTTAACAATACTGTCCCCGGTCTTCCTGCTTTCGCTTTTATATCACATATTGACGCTGACAATTTTAATAAGGATGCTGCATGGGTAACAGTTGATGCTCATCAAAATGGTGATATGAACCCATACGTTTACTTTACCGGTGATCTCGGGAAGACATGGGTCTCATTGGCAACGGCCGACATAAAAGGTTTTTGCCACGTCATCAAACAGGATCCTGCCAATCCAAACCTGATCTTTCTTGGAACTGAGATGGGTCTTTTTGTAAGTCATGATCATGGTAAAGTATGGGTGAGATTGAAAAACAAAATACCGCAGACAGGGATTTATGATCTGGCATTCCAGACTAAACAAAATGATCTTGTCCTTGCAACGCACGGAAGAGGCATCATTATAATTGACGACCTCACCCCTCTCAGAAATCTGACTCAGTCTGTTTTGGATCAGGAGTTTGCATTTCTGCCTGTTCGTGAATATTATTTTCCATCAGGAACAGGATCACAGGATTTTCCCGGTGATGCGGAATTTACAGGATTAAATCCTTCTTCATCTGCCACTATCTGTTACTACCTTAAGAAGAGGCATGTATTCGGTGAGATGTTCATTGAAATCTATGACTCGGAGGGAACCTTTTTGAAGAAGCTCCCTGCAGGTACCCGTAAGGGGATCAACATTGTCCGTATTGCCACCTCAATGGATCCTCCAAAAGTCCCGAAATCTCCTAACATTCTCGGGGAAGCAGCCTTCGGTCCGGAATACCCTGTCGGAAAATATACGATTAAGCTGGTTAAAGGAGCTGAAACATTTACCACGGACCTGGTTTTGAATGACAGTCCCGACTGGAAGCATCCGGCAGCTGACAGGAAACTTCAGCGGGAAACTCTTATGAAAGCATATAATCTTTTAGAAGAGCTTGCGGCTATTGATCAGAAGATTCTGGATGCGAGGGATTCTCTAAAAGTAAATGAGGGAACTGCCAAAGGCTCGCGCCTGAAAAAGATACAATCCCTTATATCCACCTGCGATGAAATGCATGAGAAGATCTCAGCTACGCAAACAGGAGAAGGCGGGATAACAGGTCAGGTAAGACTTCGTGAGAACATTGCTGAAGTCTATGGTGCTGTAGGAGGTTATGCGGGCAAACCAACAAACCTGCAAATAAAAGCACTTGACAACTATGATAAACAGGTCAGGGATTTTGGAGACAGGATTGATACT
>DATKUS010000042.1:0-11378 GCA_035530535.1 Bacteroidales bacterium | reverse complement strand
TGCAATAGATGATAGATTATCAATATACTCAATCTGGTTTCCGGTGAATGACTCGAGCCTGGTACCAAAGTCGGGGGCCTTGTCTTTCCACCATTTCAGAAGCTGTTGCACATTGAGCTTCATGGGTGTGAGCGGGTTCTTGATCTCATGGGCTACCTGCCGGGCCATTTCACGCCATGCCAACTCTCTTTCACTTCGTGCAAGCTTTCCTGCGCTCTCACCAAGTTCGTCAATCATCCTGTTGTATTGCTTAACGAGCTCGCCCACCTCGTCACTGCTGCGGTAATGAATATGCTCATTCTTTTTCCCGTATTCCACTGACGCCATCGCGCTCTGCAACATAGTCAGTGGTGAAGTGATCCTCTCACTCAGAAAGACAGCCAGCCACATCATCAGCATCAGAAGCAACAGGGTGAAGTTTATCAGGGTCACCAGAAGATTCGATATTTCACCTGTCAGAATGTTTTGCATCCTGAAATAAGGCAGATTGATATATGCCAGAAGCTTATTATCCAGGTTGTAGAACGGCATGTAGGCAGACAGAAAATTCATCCCTCCTATTTTTTCCTCACCTATGAATTCCATCTTCCCCTCCACTGTCAGGGCACTGAATGCCGTCGGATCGATCTTATTCCCCAACAGCTTCTCTGAAAAGACCTCAGGTCTTGACGTAGCCAGCAGTCTGCCTGACGGAGTGTACAGATTGATGTCAGTCATAAATACGTTCGAAAATTTGACAAGGAGCTCATCAAGGGAATAGTAATCAGGCGTTTGCCATCCCCGGGTCAGATCACTCTCAGCTGCCAGCTTATGTTCCAGTTCAATGGAAACAGAGTTTATCTTCTCCCTGATGATCCTCATATGATTTCCCTTGAACTGTCTTATGCTAAGCATAATGGCTGCTGTGATCAGGACAGCGAATACTATTGACAGCACGGCAGCGAAAGAGAGCTGTAGCTTTCGCCTGAAGGTGTTGAATTTTATAAGATCGAACCTGCTTCTGGTGAACAGAAGCACAAGGATCCATGAGAATAACAGAGTAGCTATGAAAAGATATGCGAAAGTGACTATCAGATCAAGGGAAGACACCTTCTCAGTGGTAATTACGAGTGTCATTTCGCCCGTATTATAGAAAAGGTGTTTATACTTTCTATCAGAAATAAACTGGTACTCATCCCCGTTAAACTTCCCCGGAAGCATCCGGTTGTCATACGGGAAATCTCCTGACCTGAGCACCAGGGTGCTGTCAGTGTATTTTGCAAAGGAAACGTCTTTAATATTGGGATAGCGCTGATGAGTGGCATCAAGCAAAAGTTCGGGATAACCTGCCTGGTAGGTTTCAATATGACTCACAAGCTCGATAAAAAGACCATTTGTCAGGAATGCAGACTGATTATATAAGAGTCTCGAAAAATAATAAGCCCGTCCTGCCTGATTGTGCATGAACCAGAAACCCGTGCCTGTGATTGAATCGCCCTCCATTGATATCCTCTCACCGAAATAGATAAAACAGTTGCTGGCATAAGAATCCTGTGATGGTATCTGCAACGGGGAGTCATCACGGCAAATCACTATGTTAAGATCATAATTTGCCCAGTAACCGGTAAAATACTCACCCTGAAGATACCTGTAAACAGTGTTGATATCTGCCGTTGAGAAAAACTCCTTATTCATCATTCCACCCAGCACGCTGTCTGCTTCAAGGAGGGGCCAGATATCCATCAGCATGGATTCGGCAACGGGATCATTGTCATTTGCCAGGGAAACGGCAAGCACTTTAAGGTTTTTGTTCTCCCTTTCGTCTGAATACTTATAGATCACAACAGTGGTAAATATCCCGGTAATTCCAGCATAAATTGCCAGGAGGTTCATGAGTGAAAAGGGCTTGCGGACCCAGAAAAGAAGGGTAATAACAACGGCAATGATCCAGACAATTCCGGCAAGACAGCATCCTGCTCCAGCAACGTACAACACGGGGATAATAATAAAACCTGCCATGAGGACTGCCATGTTCTTTTTCAATGACAATGCTGACATCATTCTGAAAGCCCTGACGAATAAGAGTACGGGAGCCAAAAGAAGAAGAATGACTGTTAAAAATCCCGCCAGGCTCAGAAAACCTATATCCAGTATTTTATACGCCTCAAAATTGATTGCTGAATTAGCAACTATGTCACTGAAAAATGCTTCAACCGCAATAAAGAATCCGGAAGCCACTGCCAACAGTAGTCCCGGGATTATTAGCTCCCGGGTCTTACAACCCACTTCTCTTGCTTTAACCGGGAGGTTGGTTATTATCAGGTAGAGTGATGAAATCAACAGGATACTTAAAATCAGTATATGTCCGGGTGAAGGAAGAAAAGTCCCCACGGAATATATCAGAGTAGAGAAAAGGCCGGTTGATTTTACTGAGCCGGGCATTCCGGCAAGGAGAAGAACAAGGTAGGAAAGCAAAAGTGCTGCGGGGGCCGCAATGAGTGCCGGCAGTCTGTGATCGGATGCCGTCAGCCATGATGTGATGACCCTGACAAAGTGTAGCCACAGCAGCAACACAATCAACCATAAGAACAGTGGAAACAAGATAAACAGGGTGTTTGGTTTGGTCTCCGGAAAAATCAGCCCGAAATGAAACTCGCCCTCAATCCCGTTTACAACGAAGGGAGATGCAGTCTTATCAAATGTGATCTTTGAGCTTTCCGGCAGTTTGAAGGCTTTCGGAAAGCCTGACTTGAGAAGATTGTTTTTTATGGAGTAATCCCTGTAAACACCTATCAGGGCAACAAGATCGTGACTGAGGTATTTGCGATGAATGGGAATGAACCATCCGTTGCTGATGAAAACCGGATTATGGGTCTGAAAGTTGCTGTAGTACCTTTCGGGGAAGGTGACACTGTTGTCAGACCAGTAAGATATCACTGTATCAGTATAGATCAGAAGGATAATGTCATTTTCCGAAGAACTTATCCCTACTTTATCGTGATTCAGGAAATAGCTGCTCTCACCCGAGGCCAGGCCGGCCTCCATCTCCTTAAGCATTGCATCGGCCTTTTTCTCCCTATTGATCAGCTCATTGTTCAGGCGTGAGGTGCGGTACTTCCACTCCAGGTCACTGAAATAGAGGTGGTCAGCAACCATTGCCAGAACCGCCGCAACAATTAAGAGAATGATTATTAGCCTTATGTGCCTGGTACTTTCCATTCTAATCGTCATTCATGATGATAAGGATCACCAGCTATGACCGATAAAACCCGGTATAGTTGTTCAGCGAACAATAACCGTACCAGCTGATGTGAGAACGTAAGCTTTGAGAGCGACAACTTATGATCAGCCCTGGCCCTCACGCTTTCATGAAATCCCCAGGCACCGCCAATGACAAATACAACCCTCTTTTTTGCTATCATACCGGAGCTGCTTAAAAAAGAAGCCATTTCAAGAGTTGTGTAAGCCTTTCCATGCTCATCGAGAAGGACAACGTAATCATCAGCTTTGAGTGCTCCAAGTATCCTCTCTCCCTCCTTCTCTTTAATTTTTTCTGCCGGCATGGAAGCAGTATTTTTGACGTCCGGAAGAATAATGCTCTCAAAGCGTGAATACCGGGCAATCCTCTTTTCATAACCCGCAATACCCTCCCTGAGCCAGGGTTCATCGGTCTTGCCGGTCATAAGAAGCACTAACTTCATTTTTCAGCCACTTCGGTTTAAGTAAGACAAATATAACAATTAAGGCCTTATTAGTCAGGCGGCCAATGCTTAATTTAAAAGTGGTTCGGTTTTTGCTCAGGATTTTTTACATTTGTATTGTCCTGATTTGTCATAGAACAAAAAAAGAGTGCAATGAAGAAGTTATCTATTTGGACGTTGGTATTGTTCTCACTGTCATTGTTGGCAGTTGCGCAGGAAGAGCAAAAGGTGCCTGCAGGCATATCAATTGCCTTCAGGTCAGGTAATGCTGTAGGCCTCTCTGCCTATCTTAACAATACGGTGGAGATCCTTTTACTTGACAAAGAGGATTTTTACAGCAAGAGTGTTGCTGAGAGCATCCTTAAGGATTTCTTCAGCAAATACCGTACGCGTGAGTTCACAATAAAGCACCAGAGTGCAAAGAATGATGCACAGTATGCAATTGCAAGCCTTGTTACTGACAAGGGAAGTTTCAGGGTTTATTTCCTGCTGAAGAAGATTGACGGGGCTCCATTGATTCATCAGATAAGGATTGAACCCGACAATGAACGATAACGGGCTGGAAGAATTTATCCGCAGGGCTCTTGAAGAAGACACCGGGTCAGGTGACCACAGTTCACTTGCCTCAATTTCTGCCGAAGCAGCAGGCAGGTTAAAACTGATTGTAAAAGATACCGGGATTATTGCCGGAATTACCGCTGCCCGTGAGGTCTTTCATCAGACAGACCCTTCACTCAGGGTAAAAATACTGATAAACGATGGTTCACGTGTTGAATACGGGATGACTGCATTTACTGCAGAAGGAAATGAAAGGTCATTGCTGCGCGCTGAACGGTTGGTCCTGAATATCATGCAGCGCATGAGCGGAATAGCAACTGCCACAGCTATCTATGTCAGTAAGGTGGCAGACACGAAGGCAAAAATAACGGATACACGCAAGACAACACCTGGGATGAGATTCCTTGAGAAGGAAGCTGTCAGACTGGGAGGAGGAGTGAATCACCGTATGGGCCTGTATGATATGATCATGCTGAAGGATAATCATATTGATTTTGCAGGAGGCATCACTCAGGCTGTTGCCCGAACCAGGAAATACCTGAAAAGTAATGATCTCTCTCTTAAAATTGAGGTTGAAGCCAGAAGCCTGAAAGAGGTGGCCGAAATACTTGCTTCAGGAGGTGTTGACCGTATCATGCTTGACAACTTCTCCGTGCCCCTGACTGCAGAGGCGGTAAAGTTGATAAACGGCGTCACCGAGGTAGAGTCATCGGGAGACATAACGCTGACAAACGTCAGAGACTATGCACTGTGCGGTGTCGACTTCATTTCAATCGGGGCACTGACACACCATATAAGCAGTCTTGATCTCAGCCTGAAAGCTTTCTGAATATTATATGAGTGCAAAGGAATTTATCTCTGTTAAGACCAGGGGACTGAGAAAAGCGGTTCTTCCCGGTTTCGACGGGGCACCGCTGGATATGGTGGTAAAGCTCATTGCAAAAGGACTCTTTGGAAGAGGAGTGATGGTCACAAGAGCATCGTCAATAGCCTTCAACATGCTTATGGCCCTCCTGCCTGCTTCAATATTCCTCTTTACGCTCATACCGTTTATCCCGATACCTAACTTTCAGACAGAGCTGATAAAGCTGTTTGAAAATGTCCTTCCGGCGAACGCATACAGTTTTCTGGAGACCACCATTGTTGATGTGATCACCAACCGGAGCGGTGCCCTTCTTGTTGCTATGTTCCTTGCAACAATAATCTTTTCCACCAACGGCATACATGCCCTTATGCATGCTTTTGTGGTATCAGCACATGAATTCGAGAGCAGGACATGGATACAGCAGCGTAAAATAGCGGTCTTCCTTTTATTGCTTATATTGCTTATGTTCTCAATCTCAGGGGCTCTGATCATCCTCAGCCGCTCGGTGGTGGACAGGCTGGTAGATATTGGTGTACTTCAGGTTAACCTGGTGTTCTATATCATAATGATATTCAAGTGGATTCTCATCATAGGGATGCTTTTTTTTGCCATCTCCACCCTTTATTACCTTGTTCCGGCCAAGAAAAAAGACTTCCGGTACATCTCGCCGGGTTCAATAGTTGCTACGGCACTGTTCATTCTGACTTCCATGGGGTTCTCAGCCTATGTCAATGACTTTGGGCAGTACAATAAGCTGTATGGTTCAATAGGTACACTAATAGTTATTCTCATATGGCTTTATCTAAACTCAATAGCGTTGCTGGTTGGGTTTGAGCTCAACGTAAGCATCAAAGCCGCCACGGAAGAGCTGGAGATAAAAGCATAGCCAAAAATAATTGAATTATTGAGTGCTATGCAACCTCAGGTTCAGTACCTGCTGTGTCAGCCGCAATGCAAATACTCTTTCACAAGCTTGGCGGTGGCCTCATTGTTGCCGTAGATTTCTTTACTCAGGCTGCGGTCATTGAACGACTTCAGCCTTTTGGCCACATTGTCAATAACACCTGCGGGGAATATTCCATCCTTTTCAAAATGAGACCTGAGCTTCAACAGCGCTTCAGCAGAATCCCAGCATGAAGCCGGCAGTGACTCAAGCTTTTTCTTTTCCGGTTTATTCTTCTCCCGGAATATATTGTAATTGACATATAGACTCTCAGCCATTTCAAGGGCCCCGGGCATCTCAAGGCCATGCTGTATTGCAACAACAATGCCGGCCATGAGCATATATATATCAGCTGATCCGTCAGGCGACCGCAGCTCCACCGTCTGTCTCGATATCTTATCTGCTGCTCCTGACGGTTCAGCAGGATTGGCATCATGGATCATCTGCGATGCTCCAAGCCATCCCAGGGGTACCCTTACCAGCACAGACCTGTTGCGATCACCCCAGCATATATTTGTGGGAGCCTCCTGGTGCGGCACAAGTCGAAAATATGAGGTGGGAATTGTATTGCCAAAAGCTGTCAGTCCCTTGCTGAGATCGAGTAACCCGGCAATCATCTTCTTTGCAATGTCACTTATATGACCGTCTGCTGTCATGAGATTCAGGCCGTCTTTTTCAAGAAGCATATGAATATGCATTCCTGAACCGGCTTTGCCCACCGTGATCTTTGGCGCAAAGCTGATCTCCACACCATACTCATATCCAAGCATGCGAAGTATCCATTTGGCGATGGTTATCTGCTCAACAGCCTCATCAAGAGGCACATGAAGGAACTCAATCTCATGCTGCTCGTAGTCATATCCATCCTTGCTGAAACTTCCGACTTCGGAATGACCGTACTTTATATGGCAACCGGCCCTGGCACACAGCTCAAGGGCCTCGACGCGCAGATCCTCAAATTTGGCATAAGGCTTCGACTGGTGGTACCCCTTCTGGCCTGCCACCGGATAAAGCTCCTCTGCCTCTGACTTGACATAATATTCAAGTTCACCCAGGGCTCTGATGTTGTATCCCGTTGCCTCAGTAAATCTTTTAAGGGCTTTGCGAAGTATATATTCCGGAGAGCTTTCCAGGGGCTTACCCTCAGAATTGTAGAACGAACAGAGTATCTCCAGCGTGGGAGTCTGGGTAAAGGGATTGACAAAGGCCGTGCGGTATCTGGGAATGACATAGAGATCACTTGACCCGGCCTCAATAAAGGAAAAGAGGCTTGACCCGTCAACACGTTCGCCGGCGGTAAGAATGGATGCCAGGTGCTCACGACTGTAAGGTACGAAGTTCAGCGTTTTCAGCTTACCGTCATCAGAAACGTATCTGAAGTTCACCATCCTGATACCTTTAGCCTCGACGAACCTTATAAGGTCCTCAGAGGTGAACTCATCAGCAGGTTTTCTCAGAAACTGAACCAACTCATTGCGGCTCATGAGAATATCATTGTTCATCATTCTTTCTAGATTAACGAAGGGCAAATTTAAAAATTTAATGATGCAAAAAACAACTTCTTCGTCATAATTGAGGATATAGAACAAATGCAGGTCCAGGCCTGCACGTTATATTTTTTTATATTTTTGGTGTTCATATAACAGCCTGATGAAAAGATGGATCTTATGCCTGCCACTGCTCCTGCTTCTTGCCTGCAACAGGGAAGAGGGACTGGTATGGTTTTCATCGCAGAAGGCGGGCGATTATTTCCGGAAAGTAGAGACACTCTGCAACAGTGACAGTGGCAGGCTCTGGGGAGAAAACCTCTTCGGGCCGGTAATGTTTGTCGATAGCAGGACCAGAACCATCTATGCCAATGTTGCTGACAGGGAGAATCTGCTAAAATCCAAAGATGGCATCTTCACAGGGGTACTTCCCAGGGAACGTCTCATAACCAATAATGTCATTGAGTTCGGCGGAGTACGCTATGCCATGGCTCCCCTGCCGGATGAGGAGGATTCGGTACGGATAACAAGTAGAGCCATTCACAGCCTGTTTCATTGTTTCCAGGAGCGTCATGACCTGAAGCCTTCAACTTTCAATACCAGGCACATGAATCAGCAGAATGCCCGGCTCTTCCTGAAGCTTGAGTGGAAAGCCCTTACAAATGCAATTAAATCAACGGGTGATGCCCGCAACCAGGCCATACGTGATGCGCTGATATTCAGGGGTGCAAGACGTGAACTGTTTCCCGACGCCATCACTGATGAAAATAAATTTGAGAATTATGAGGGTCTGACGACCTTCACATATATGAAACTCGGCTCGTCCGGCGATGATGAACTGAAGACCAGGTTGCTGGACTACCTTGAACGAATCTATTCAAACTCATCCTATGCTTCGGGATACGGATTTGTTCACGGTGCGCTATATGGCTACCTGCTCGACTGCAAAGGGTTTGATTTCAAACAGATAGAAACGCCTGACTTTGACCTTGGCCAGGCCACCGCCATCGCATATAATGTCACACTGCCAGCATTATGCCGCGATGTTGCCGGCTCGCTGGCACTCAACTATGACCTGCCGGCCATAAGGGCCGAAGAAGTGGAGAGAGTGAAGAAGATAGCAGAACAGACACACAAAATAGTCACCACCTTTACCGAAAAGCCTGTCCTGATTGTTCAGATGGAGAGCCCGAACTTCAGTTTTGAACCTGAAGATATTAATTCACTTGATACCCTCGGAATACTGTATATGAAACTTCGCGTGTCCGACAATTGGGGCAAACTTACTGTTAATGACGGCGGGGCCCTGCTGACAAATGATCTCAGGACACTCAGGGTGAGCGCCAGGGAAGTTCAGACGGAGCGTAACCATGTCACCGGAACCGGATGGCATCTTGTAATGAATGATGGATGGCAGGCTGAAAAGGATGGAGATAACTTCATCATCCGCAAACAGTTACCCTGACGTTTTACTTCTTCCCAAGATGAGCAATACTATCTTTCAAAGTGGCAATCTTAGCCTCGGCATCAGCCTGCTTCTTCCTTTCGAGAGTCAAAACCTTTTCAGGCGCATTTGACACAAATCTCTCATTTGAAAGCTTTGCCATTACTATTGCAAGAAAACCCTCGGTGTATTTCAGCTCATCGGTCAGCTTTCGTATCTCTTCCTCGTTATCAACTGCCCCTCCAAGAGGAATGTAAAACTCGGAAGTGCTTATGCGAAATGACACACTCTCCTCTACCTGACCTGTCACGATTTTAATGCCAGAGAGATTACACATCTTAGTGATCACGCTGTCAAATTCTCCTCCGGTAGCTCCCTCAGCGGCGCACAGGACAAGACTCTCCTTGTTGGGGATATTCTTTTCTTTCCTGACAGTCCGCACCGCACTTACAATTTCCCTGGCCAGATCGAAGCGGAAGAGCAGCCCCGAATTGAATTCCCTGCTCACAGGCATTGGCTCTAGCATGATGCTGCTGCCCTCAATCCTTTCGTCAAGTCTCTGCCATATCTCTTCTGTGATGAAGGGCATGAAGGGATGAATGATCTTCATGAGAGTCCCGAAGATCTCAAGAGTGGCTCTGTGCGTCCTGCCGTCCATAGGCTTCCTGTATTCAGGCTTGATGATCTCAAGATACCATCCTGAGAAGTCATCCCAGAAAAGCTTGTACACCTGCATCAGGGCATCGGAGATACGATAACGTGAGAAGTTTTCATCAACTTCGGCCAGTGTTTTATTTATTGTTGCATCCATCCAGCGGATGGCTGCCTCCGCAGATTCCGGCTGCTCAATGGTTTCATCAACGGCCATGGTCTTTATAAGCCTGAAGGCATTCCATATCTTGTTAGCAAAGTTGCGGCCCTGCTCAGGCAAGCTGTCGTCATACAGAAGGTCATTCCCCGCAGGAGCACAGAGGAGCATGCCAACCCTCACTCCGTCAGCACCATACTGTGCAATCAGGGAGATGGGATCAGGTGAGTTGCCGAGTGATTTTGACATCTTTCTCTTTTGCTTGTCACGAACCATCCCTGTCAGGTAGACGTCATTAAAGGGTTTCATCCCCCTGAACTCATAACCGGCGATGATCATTCTTGCAACCCAGAAGAAAAGTATATCGGGAGCAGTGATGAGTACGTTTGTGGGATAATAATATTCTATATCCGCATTGTGAGGGCTATTAATACCGTCAAACGAGGTAATGGGCCATATCCATGATGAGAACCAGGTGTCAAGGACATCCTCTTCCTGCCTGAGGTCGCTGGCAGTGAGGCTGCTGTTACCGCTTGCTGCCTGTGCTTTTTTCACTGCCTCGTTAAGGGACTCCGCCACCACAAACTCACCCTTGCTGTAATACCAGGCCGGGATACGGTGCCCCCACCACAGCTGGCGACTTATGCACCAGTCGTGTACATTCTCCATCCAGTGGCGGTATACATTCTTAAACTTATCAGGATGGAGCTTTACGGTGCCGTTCATGACAGCATCAAGAGCCGGCTTTGACATCTTCTCCATACTCAGGAACCATTGCAGTGACAGCTTTGGCTCTATGACTGAACTGGTACGTTCCGAACGACCTATCTTGTTGACATAATCTTCAACTTTTACAAGTGCGCCGGTGCGCTGCAGTTCCTTCCCGGCAAGGTCCCTGGCCTTAAAACGGTCAACTCCGATAAAGAGACCGGCACGTTCACTCATGGTGCCGTCATCATTGAAGACGTCAATTATATCCAGTTTATGCCTCAGGCCTATCTCGTAGTCATTTATATCATGGGCGGGAGTGATCTTAAGACATCCTGTTCCAAACTCAGGATCCACATACTCGTCAAAAATGAAGGGCACTTCCCTCCCGGTCATGGGCACTATAACAGTTTTTCCCTTCAGGTGAGCGTAACGTTCATCAGAAGGATGTGCACAGACGGCGGTATCGCCCAGAATTGTCTCGGGCCTGGTTGTTGCCACCGTCACATATCCCTCTTCGCCCACTATCTTATATCTGACATAAAAGAGTTTGGATTTCTCTTCAGCAAAGATAACCTCCTCATCAGAGACAGCGGTTCCGGCCTGTGGATCCCAGTTTACCATTCTCACTCCTCTGTATATCAACCCTTTGTCAAAAAGATCCACAAAGACCTTGATGACTGACGTGTATCTCACTTCATCCATGGTAAAGAGGGTGCGGTCCCAGTCGCAGGAAGCCCCAAGCCTCTTGAGTTGCTCAAGTATTATACCCCCATGCTTATGTGTCCACTCCCAGGCATGTTCCAGAAAAGCTTCCCTGGAGAGATCTTTCTTGGCAATACCTTCACTCTGCAGCTTAGCCACAACCTTTGCCTCGGTGGCAAT
>DATKUS010000041.1:0-14939 GCA_035530535.1 Bacteroidales bacterium | reverse complement strand
CAGTGACCGGAACATAGATATTGAAGCAGGAGGCGGAGTTGCAGTAAATTTCTTTTCCACAGAACACTTCCCCGTTAAGAGCTACGGTTTTTATAATACGTTTAATATCACCGGATCACTCTTTGCACGAAAACTATTCCGGGCAGGTAATCTCAATATCACTCCCGGTATTGATGCCAGTTATAGGATGAACCTCAGTTCTGACATATCATACATCATTCAGCCGCTGAGCATACCCGAGATGGTTTATCATGATTATTTTGTCTCGAAAGCGAATGTCATAAGCGGAGTACTTTCCGTCAGGTTGGAGATGCCTGTCAGTAAAAACAAGTTTGTCAAATCGGTATTTTTTGTACCTCAGGGCTCTTGGGCAGCCGCCCCGGGTTCTGAGGCAGGGGATATCACCGGATACATGATAAGTGCTGTAGCCGGACTCACTTTCTGAAAATATGAAGAAATTAATTGTTACAATTGTGACGGCATTAACTCTGTTGACGCCTTCGCTCTCTCAGCCTCTCAGGGGTAAGTTCGCGATCATCGCCGACAGTCATTCCATGAATAGTGCCGGTGATGAAATAAGGCAGTATGCCGTTGTGCTTCAGGCTGAAGGGCTTGATGCCGTAATTATTGAGGACAGGTGGAAGAACCCTGACTCCATACGCATTCTTCTGCGAGTGATGCATACTTATAACAGAGGCTTCGAGGGAGCAGTCTTCATCGGTGACATCCCGGTCCCCATGCTTCGCGATGCCCAGCACCTCACGTCAGCCTTTAAAATGGATCAGGAGAGGTACCCCTGGCACAGGTCGTCAGTGCCTTCAGATCGCTTCTATGAGGATTTTGATCTGCAGTTTACATTCCTGAAAGCAGATACAAACGGGCTTTACTTCTATTACAGGCTGGATCCGGAATCACCTCAGAGACTGACGCCTGACATTTATACCGGCCGTATTCGTATACCCGGGGACAATGACGGAGCAAAGCTGAAAGCCTATCTGCAAAAGGTGGCCGACGCCCATAAAAACCCTGATAAGGTTGACAAGGTACTTTTCTTCGCCGGCCACGGATATAATTCAGAATCAATGACTGCTCGTCTTGATGAGAAGGCTGCACTACTGCAGCAGTTCCCGCAGCTAAACAGGCAGGATAACGGGCTGGAATATATTGATTACACATTTGATGAACATATCAAGAACCGGCTCCTGTCAACAATGACAACCGAAATGATAGATGTAGCACTGCTGCATCATCATGGAGCGCCGGAGGCTGAATTGGCGGGTTCTGAGCAGGCAGCCAACGGGGTCCAGCAGAATATTGAAAGCATCAAATTTTATCTCCGTTCCAAAGTCCGTGGTGCAAAAGACACAGTGGAAGCAAAGAGTAAATATATTGAATGGCTGGGGGTTCCTGACACATGGTTCAAGGGTGCCAATGAAAAGATTCAGTCTGAAAAGGATTCCGCATGGTTTGCAGATATGGACATAATATCTTCTGATGTTATGAAATATGACATCAAAACCAGGTTCATTATATTCGACGCCTGCTTCAACGGCTCATTTCATACTGAAGAGTTTATCTCCGGGGCCTACGTCTTTGGCAACGGCAGGACCATAGCCGCCCAGGCTAACACAGTAAACTCAATACAGGATAAGTTCCCTGATGAAATGATCGGGCTGCTGTCATATGGTATGAGGGTAGGCGAATGGAACCGGATGGTCTGCTTTCTCGAATCACATATTATTGGTGACCCGACATTCAGATTCTCAGCTTCCGATCCTAAGCTTAATGCAATAATGATGCTTATAAGCGCAGGCAATAATGCAAAACTTCTTAAACTGACTGATTTCCCTCACCCTGATGTGCAGAGCTGGGCTCTGTGGCAGTTGAGTGCAAATGGTTACCCTGATTTAAGCAGGCTGCTGGCTGACAAGTATTTCAGTTCACCCTACGCTGTCACACGAATGACGGCACTGAAGCTGCTGGCGGAGATAAAGGATGACAACTTCATCAGGGTGACGGGAGCAGCTCTTAATGATTCTTATGAACTCGTGCGCAGAATTGGCGCTGTTTACTGCCAGGAGTCAGGCGACCCCCGGCTTGCACCTGCCCTCATAAAAGCAGTTACTGACCCCAATATCTCAAAGAGAGTTAACTATCAAGCTGAAGAAGCCCTCTCATATTTTGACAGGGACTTGCTCCTGAGTGAGCTTAATAAGAGATTTTCGGGGGTTGATACTGCCAATCACCTGGGTACTATCTACAGGGAGACCATTGCTGAAATAAACAAGAGAACAAAATCCTGCACAAAAACTATTGCCTCAATCACCAGCCCTGAAGTAACTGAGAAAGAAAAGATATTTGAGATCAGATCGCTCCGTAACTCGACCTTTCATCCGGCAATAATACCATTGTGTGATTATCTCCTGACATCTCCCGGTGAAAAGATTGAGGTTGAGCTGATTGAGGCTCTGGGATGGTTTAATTATAGTTATAACAGGGAGATGATCATTGATACCTGTAAAAAGATCATTGCCGACAAAGACAGATTCTCTGACCCTGTGAGGCAGGAGGTAATAAGAACAATTCACAGACTTGAGTAGAACATAGGAGATCAATTAAAAAGTCAACACCACCTCCCTCCCGCTTTGCGGGAGTACTCCTCCTCAAAAAGAGGAGGAGAAACTTATAGTATTTTCTTATTCTTCTTCCTCTTCTGCGGAGTATGCCTTGATGACAGCATCCTGTACATCACCGGGTACCTGTGAATACTCGGCAAACTTCATGGAGTACATTGCACGGCCGCCGGTCAGTGAGCTCAGGGAGGTTGAATACTTATTCATCTCTGCAAGAGGCATTTTTGCCTTTATTATCTCAAAGCCCTTCTCGCTTGCCATCCCCAGTACCATCCCGCGGCGTCCCTGAAGGTCACTGATGACATCGCCCATGCGGTCAGCAGGAACCATTATCTCCACATCATAAACAGGCTCCAGGATCTTCGGACCGGCATTCTTGAATGCAGTGCTGAAGGCATTACGGCCTGCCAGACGGAATGAGATTTCGTTTGAGTCAACCGGGTGCATCTTGCCGTCGTAAACATATACCCTGATGTCACG
The DNA here is from genome assembly GCA_035530535.1 of Bacteroidales bacterium. GTDB lineage: Bacteria > Bacteroidota > Bacteroidia > Bacteroidales > VadinHA17 > SR-FBR-E99. Next base: position 11,826 of record DATKUS010000041.1, on the reverse strand, counting down.
GGCGTATGATCCGGTAAGAGGGCCAACCTCCATTTTCTCCATGATACCCTTCAGAATGGCAGGCATGAAGCGGGCATCGATGGATCCTCCAACTATACAATTCATATATATGAGCTTACCACCCCATGGCAGATCGATCTCTTCCTTGTCACGGTTGGCCATCTTGATCTCCTTGCCTGCTATTTTCATCATCGATTTAGCCTCGGAGCCCTCTTCGTATGGCTCAATGATCAGATGCACCTCGCCAAACTGGCCGGCACCACCTGACTGCTTCTTGTGCCTGTAGTCCGCAACCGCTGATTTGGTAATAGTCTCCCGGTAAGGGATCTTGGGAGAGAGGAACTGTGTCTCGATCTTATATATATTGTCAAGATGCCATTTGAGAATATTAAGGTGGTATTCACCCTGTCCGTGTATTATGATCTGTTTCAGTTCCTTTGAATATTCGACTATGATGGTCGGGTCTTCCTGGTGCATGCGGTTCAGTGATTCGCCCATCTTTTCCTCATCGCTCTCGCTCAGGGGCTTGATGGCAGCGCGGAACTTCGGCTCAGGGAATCTCATGGTCTCATAGGTCCAGTTGTTGCCCGGGGCATTGAGAGTGTGATTAGTCTTGGTGTTCTTGAGTTTTACAAAACCGCCTATGTCACCTGCATATATTTCAGACACACGTGTGCGGTTCTTCCCGACACAGATGAATATTTGTGAAAGACGTTCCTTGGTGCCGTTACTTGTATTTACAACATCAAGGTTCTCCTGTATTTTACCGGATAAAACCCTGAAGTAGTTTATTTCACCGATATGTTCCTCAATAGTAGTCTTAAAGACAAAGACCGAAGCAGGACCGGTAACGGAGCATGGTATCTCATTGCCTTTGGAATTTTTCACTGCCGGCATATCTGCAGGGGAAGGAGCGGCGGCGGCAATGAAATCAAGCAGCCTGTCAACACCTATATTTACTTTCGAGGAAACACAGAAGACGGGGAACATAGCTCTCTTCAGAAGACCGGCACGGATACCTTTGCTTATCTCATCCTCGGTAAGAGTATCGTTTGAGAAGAATATCTCCATTAGAGACTCATCGCTCTCAGCAACTTTCTCTATCAGCGCGGAATGAAGCTCATCAGCTTTGGCCTTGTGCTCGGCGGGTATTTCAGCAACCTCTGCCTTGCCGCCCTCTTTGGCATACTTCAGCATCTTCATGCTTATCACATCGATGATAGTATTGAAGCCTGTTCCTTCATTGACAGGGAACTGAGCCAGGATCACATCATTCCCGAAACGCTCATGGAGCATCTCGAGGGTCTTTTCGAAATTGGCTTTCTCATGATCAAGACCGTTAACGGCAAATATCAGAGGCTTATGGAATTTATCAGCATGCCTGAAATGAATTTCGGTTCCAACTTCTACCCCATTCTGTACATTTATGGTAAGCACAACACAGTCAGCAGCATAAAGTGATGAGATCACTCCGCCGGAGAAGTCGTCAAGCCCCGGGGTGTCAAGGATATTGATCTTCCTGTCTTTGTATTCTGTATAGAGGACAGTAGAGTATACCGAGTTTCGGTTTTCCTGTTCAATAGGCTTGTAGTCTGATACAGTATTTCTTGCTTCAACCGTACCTCTTCTTTCAATCACACCTCCGTTAAAAAGCATTGCTTCTGCCAGGGTGGTCTTGCCCGAGCTCGAGTTTCCCAGCATAGCAATGTTCCTGATGTGGTCTGTTGTGTATGTCTTCATTTTAGGCTATATTTTGATATATATATTTATATGTGCACATGCTTTGGGGTGGGCAAAAATAACAATTTTTCAAAAGAGTACACAAAAGTTGTCTTTGTTTGGAATATTTTTATTTACTTTGCACCGGTTTTTTGGGAAACAGGAGTACCGGTCTCTCTTTCGAAGGGTAAGTTTACAAAAGAGGTCAAGCAGAGAGGTCGGGAAGAATTTCCTGTAAATAACTTACAAACCAATAAGTTACATTTTCAGAAAACAGTGTTAGCCTGGGCGGGTTATGGCATTTTGTCATGACGGTGGTTCCGGCAGCATTAATTAGCATTAATAATAAGCAAGCGATTGCAAATTAAAATAAATGTAATACTTTTGCAGTCCGATTTTTAAAGGAAAATTAATAGTTAAAAATTGAATTATGCCAACAATTCAGCAGTTAGTTAGAAAAGGCCGCAAGAAGCTGGTTGACAAGAGCAAAGCACCAGCTCTTGACTCATGCCCGCAGCGCAGGGGAGTATGTGTCCGTGTTTATACTACCACGCCAAAAAAACCTAACTCAGCCATGAGAAAAGTTGCCAGGGTAAGGCTTACAAACCAGAAAGAGGTGAACGCTTATATTCCTGGAGAAGGACATAACCTTCAGGAGCACTCGATAGTGCTTATCAGGGGTGGCAGGGTCAAGGACCTTCCGGGTGTCCGTTATCACCTTGTACGTGGCGCACTTGACACATCCGGTGTTGATGGCCGTAAGCAGAGAAGATCGAAATATGGAACTAAAAGACCAAAGAAGTAACAGTTAAAGGATTCACAATATGAGAAAGGCAAAACCAAAGAAGAGGATCCTCTTACCGGACCCGAAATTCAACGATCCATATGTTACCAGGTTCATCAATAACCTGATGTTCAGTGGTAAAAAGACCGTTGCCTTTAGAATTTTCTATGATTCACTCGATATAGTAGGTGATAAGATGAAAAATGTGGAGAAGACTCCTCTTGAGATCTGGAAACAGGCTCTTGACAATATCACTCCGCATGTAGAGGTCAAAAGCCGCAGGGTTGGTGGCGCTACTTTTCAGGTTCCCCTGGAGATCCGTCCTGACCGCAAAGTGAGCGTAAGCATGAAGAACCTTATTCTGTTCGCACGCAAACGCACAGGCCACAGCATGGCCGAAAAACTCGCCGCTGAGGTTATGGCTGCATATAACCAGGAGGGTGGAGCATATAAAAAGAAAGAGGATACCCACCGCATGGCCGAAGCCAACAAGGCATTCGCCCATTTCAGGTTTTAATTAGCCGGACCGGAGGGGTAACGATAATAAAAGGATGAGTAACGATCTCAGATATACCAGGAATATTGGCATCATGGCCCACATTGACGCCGGGAAGACAACTATTTCCGAGCGCATCCTCTATTATACGGGACGTGTACACCGTCTCGGAGAGGTGCATGACGGCAATGCCACTATGGACTGGATGGTACAGGAACAGGAGAGAGGGATCACAATTACATCCGCAGCCACAACAACATTCTGGAAGTACGAGGATCAGCTTTACAAGATAAACCTTATAGACACTCCGGGTCACGTCGACTTTACGGTTGAGGTTGAAAGATCACTCCGGGTACTTGACGGCGCTGTTGCCGTCTTCTGTGCCGTGGGTGGCGTCGAGCCGCAGTCGGAGACAGTATGGAGACAGGCTGACAAGTACGGGGTCCCGAGGATAGCCTTCATTAATAAAATGGACCGTGCCGGTGCTGATTTTCACGGTGTGGTACAGCAGATCATTGACAAGCTGGGGGCACATCCCGTGCCGGTGCAGATACCTATCGGTTCTGAGGAGAAATTTAACGGGCTGATTGACCTCATTGAGATGAAAGCTTACATTTTTGAGGAGGGAGCTGACCCGATGTCAAATTACCACGAACAGCCCATACCCGCAGACATGCTGGAGGAAGCTGAGGAGTGGAGAGCGAAGATGGTGGAGGCTTGTGCTGAAGTCGATGATTCAATCCTCGAGCGTTTTCTCGAAGATCACGGGAGCGTTGATTCAAGTGAGTTATACAGAGTTCTGCGTCGTGAGACGGTTGAGGGCGTTATAGTCCCCGTCTTCTGCGGTGCAGCTTTCAAAAATAAAGGCGTACAGCGTCTCCTTAACGGAGTGGTGGCATTACTTCCTTCGCCCGTTGACATGGGATCAGTGAAAGGAAAAGACCCCCGTGATGACCAGGAGATCACGCGTAAGCCTGAGGTCGATGAGCCGTTTGCAGCTCTGGCCTTTAAAATTGCCACCGATCCGTATGTCGGGAGGCTCGTCTTCATGAGAGTCTATTCAGGCACTCTGAACGCCGGCGACACTGTTCTGAATATACGTACAGGCAAGAGGGAGAGGATAAACCGCCTCTTCCAGATGCATGCAAACAAACAGAATCCCGTTGATTCAGTATCAGCCGGCGACATTTGTGCCGGTGTGGGATTCAAAGACCTTAAGACAGGTGATACACTTTGTGCCATTCACAAGCCTATCGTTCTCGAATCGATGGATTTCCCCGAGCCGGTAATAGGGATTGCCATTGAGCCGAAGACACAGGCTGATATCGATAAGCTGGGGATTGCTCTCGGAAAACTCTCCGAGGAAGATCCCACATTCAGGGTCAAAACCGACCCTGACAGCGGACAGACAGTGATCAGCGGCATGGGCGAGCTTCACCTTGAAATACTTATTGACCGTCTGAAGAGAGAGTTCAAGGTTGAATGCAACCAGGGAAGACCCCAGGTAGCATACAAAGAGGCTGTCACAGCATCTTACAATCACAGGGAAGTCTTCAAGAAGCAGACAGGCGGCAAGGGTAAGTTTGCGGATATATCCGTTGAACTTATGCCTGCCGAGGATGATGCTCCGGGACTTACATTTGTGAATGAGATCAGGGGAGGCAATGTTCCCAGGGAGTTTATCCCGGCTGTTGAGAAAGGGTTCCGTGAAGCAATGCAGAACGGTCCTCTTGCAGGCTTTCCCCTTGAAAGCCTTAAGGTTGTCCTCAAAGACGGTTCGTACCATTCAGTTGACTCAGATGCGCTGGCATTCGAGATATGTGCAAGACAGGCCTTCCGCCATGCGGCGTCAAAGTGCCAGCCTGTGCTGCTCGAACCCATCATGTCTGCCGAAGTCGTTACCCCGGAAGAATACGTGGGTGATGTCGTAGGCGACTTTAACAGGCGCAGGGGGAAGGTTGAAGGTATGGAATCGAAAGCAGGTGCAAGGGTAATTAAAGCAAAAGTACCTCTGGCAGAAAACTTCGGATACGTTACAGTACTTCGTACCCTTACCTCAGGAAGAGCTACATCAACGTTGGAGTTCTCCCATTATGACGAGGTGCCTGCAGAATTATCGAAGAAAATTATTGAAGTAACCAAAGGAAAAATTCTTTAAAGATGAGTCAGAAAATTCGCATCAAACTCAAATCTTACGATCATAATCTCGTCGACAAATCGGCCGAGAAGATCGTCAAGACTGTGAAGTCAACGGGTGCAGTAGTAAGCGGCCCCATTCCGCTGCCCACCCATAAGAAGATCTATACGGTCCTCCGTGCAACCTTCGTCAATAAGAAGTCGAGAGAACAGTTTGAACTTTCATCATATAAGCGTCTGCTCGATATTTATAGTTCAACTCCCAAGACCATTGATGCTCTTATGAAGCTTGAACTGCCCAGCGGAGTGGAAGTAGAAATCAAAGTGTGAAACCGGTAAAGGACTGAATTATGCAGGGATTAATAGGTAAAAAAGTAGGGATGACATCTGTTTTCGACGGAAACGGAAAGAACGTCCCGTGCACGGTAATAGAAGCCGGCCCTTGCGTTGTTACGCAGGTGAAAACAAAGGAAAAGGACGGGTATTTTGCATTACAGCTTGGTTTTGATGACAAGAGGGAAAAGTCCAGCAACAAGGCTGAGATGGGTCATTTCAAAAAGGCTGATTCAAAGCCCAAGAGAAAAATAGTGGAATTCACCGGATTCAGTGAAGAGCAGTATAAGCTTGGTGATGTTATCACAGTGGATCTGTTCAATGATGACACATTTGTTGATATCAGAGGCTGGAGCAAGGGCAAAGGCTTTCAGGGTGTTGTAAAGCGTCACGGTTTCAGCGGCGTAGGCGGCACCACTCACGGTCAGCATGACAGGCTGAGAGCTCCGGGTTCAGTGGGCGCTTCATCATGGCCATCGAGGGTTATGAAGGGCATGCGCATGGCAGGCCGCACAGGTGGCAACCAGGTAATGACAGAACTCAGGGTGGTAAGGATACTTGCTGACTCCAACCTCATTCTTGTTAAGGGCTCCATTCCAGGTCCCAAAGGTGGTTACATAATAATTACAAAGTAATGGAAGTAGCAGTAGTAAACATAGAAGGTAAAGAGACCGGAAGAAAGGTGAATCTTAATGATTCTATCTTCGGTATAGAACCTAATGATCATGCAATCTACCTTGACACCAAACAGTACCTTGCCAACCAAAGACAGGGTACGCACAAGTCAAAGGAACGCGCAGAGATCAGGGGAAGCACCCGCAAGCTAAAGAAGCAGAAGGGTACCGGAACAGCACGTTTCGGCAGCATAAAGAACCCGGAGTTTCGAGGAGGAGGCCGTATTTTCGGCCCCAGACCCAGATTCTACGGATTCAAGCTTAATAAGAAAGTGAAGCAATTAGCCAGAAAATCAGCTCTTTCATATAAGGCAAAAGAGAACCAGATTATCATACTGGAAGATTTTTCATTCGAGGCGCCAAAGACTTCCACAATGGCCGGCGTAGGCGCAAACCTCAATATAATGAATAAAAAATCACTTTTTGTTTTACCGGAACAAAATAAAAATATATATTTGTCATCTCGAAATTTGCAAGGAGTTGAAGTTGTAACTATCAGTGATTTAAATACTTACAACATTATGAAGGCCACAACTCTTGTACTTGTAGAGAGCGCAGTTGATGTTTTGCAGTCAACTTTTGAAAACTAGTAAAGACAGAGCGATGGAAATTATAATAAAGCCGATAGTGACCGAGAAAATGACCAGCCAGGGGGAGAAATTCAACCGGTATGGCTTCCTGGTTGCACGCAAAGCCAATAAACTGGAGATCAAGAAGGCAGTTGAGGAGCTCTACGGCGTGAAGGTTGAGTCTGTGAATACCATAAACTATGGTGGGAAGACAAAGACGCGTCATACCAAGTCAGGCATTATGTCAGGCCGTACTGCTCCAACCAAGAAGGCTGTCATTACCCTCGCCAAAGGTGAGACAATAGATTTTTACAGCAACATTTAACAGAATATGGCAGTTAGAAAGATCAACCCCGTAACGCCGGGCCAGAGACATAAGATCGCGAGCTCTTTCGAGGAGATAACCCGCGATGTGCCGGAGAAATCCTTACTCGCACCGCTGAGCAAAACAGGAGGAAGGAACGTTAACGGCAGACGTACTATGAGGTACATTGGCGGCGGCCACAAGAAGATGTACCGTGTCATCGACTTCCAGAGGACTAAGGATGAGGTGTCTGCAAGAGTCACCTCCGTGGAGTATGATCCGAACCGTTCAGCCAGGATAGCTCTCATAACCTATGCTGACGGAGTGAAAAATTATATCATTGCTCCTCACGGGCTGAAGGTAGGACAGACGTTGCAGTCGGGCCGTACCGCATCTCCCGAAATTGGAAACACGTTGTTTCTTGAGAATATTCCTCTTGGAACGATCATCCATAATATAGAACTCAAACCAGGCAAGGGTGCTGCCCTGGCCCGCAGTGCAGGAACATATGCACAGCTTGCAGCACGTGACGGAAAGTATGCTATTATCAAGCTCCCTTCAGGTGAGACGAGAATGGTTCTTATCTCATGCCGCGCAACCATTGGCGTGGTCTCAAATCCTGACCACAGTCTTGAAAGATCCGGTAAAGCCGGTCGTTCACGCTGGAAAGGCCGCAGACCGCGCACCAGAGGCGTTGCCATGAACCCTGTTGATCACCCCATGGGCGGTGGCGAAGGAAGGGCTTCAGGAGGTCTACCCAGATCACGCAAGGGTTTACCTGCAAAAGGTTACAAGACCAGAAGCGAGACCAAATACTCAAATAAGCATATCATTGAAAGAAGGAAAAAATAATTGATACGATGACTAGATCTATTAAAAAGGGACCGTTCATTGACCTGAGCCTCGATAAGAAAGTAGGCTCGATGAATGACGGCGGAAAGAAGACAGTGATCAAGACATGGTCAAGAAGATCAGTTATTTCACCTGACTTCGTTGGTCATACTATAGCTGTACACAACGGAAATAAGTTTATACCTGTTTACGTTACCGAGAACATGGTTGGTCATAAGCTGGGTGAGTTTGCGCCTACCCGCACCTTCCGCGGTCATGGAGGAAGACAGAAGTAACGTAACTTAAAAACTGAAAAACTATCAGAGATGGGTGCAAGAAAAAGAATAAGTGCCGGTGTCAGGAAGGAAGCTGCGAAAGCAAGGACTCAGGCCGTTCTGCGGAACGTCCCTACATCGCCGCGTAAAATGAGGCTGGTAACTGAACTCATAAGAGGCCAGGAGGTTAACAAAGCTCTTGATATACTTAAGTTCAGCACAAAAGAAGCTTCACGCAGGGTCGAGAAGCTGCTGTTATCAGCTATCGCCAACTGGCAGGCCAAGAATGAAGGTCAGCGTCTTGAAGAGAGCAATCTTTATGTAAAGGAAGTGAAGGTTGATGGTGGCAGAATACTCCGCAGGATACAGCCCGCTCCCCAGGGAAGGGCATACCGCATCCGCAAGAGATCCAATCATATTACACTTGTGCTGGGAAGCAGGAATCAGGAAGTCGAAAACATTTCAAAATAAAAAATGGGACAGAAAGTAAATCCGATAGGCAACAGAGTAGGAATCATCAGAGGATGGGATTCTAACTGGTACGGTGGCAACGACTTCTCAGGCAAACTGGTTGAGGATGCCAAGATAAGGGAATACCTCAATGCAAGGCTTGCAAAGGCCAGTCTGTCAAAGATCATCATTGAGCGGACACTGAAGCTCATTACCGTTACCGTTAACACAGCACGCCCGGGAATCATTATAGGCAAGGGTGGCCAGGAGGTTGACAAACTCAAAGAGGAACTAAAAAAGATCACCAAGAAAGAGGTTCAGATAAACATCTTCGAGGTGAAGCGTCCGGAACTTGATGCAGCAATTGTAGCTGGTAACATAGCACGCCAGGTGGAAGGTAAGATATCTTACCGTCGCGCCATTAAGATGACCATCGCATCAACAATGCGAATGGGCGCTGAAGGCATCAAAGTAGTGATCTCCGGCAGGCTTGGAGGTGCAGAAATGGCACGTGATGAAACTTATAAAGACGGAAGAGTTCCTCTACATACATTCCGTGCAGATATTGACTATGCTCTCGGTGAGGCTCTCACAAAAGTTGGTCTTATAGGTATCAAGGTATGGATATGCAACGGAGAAGTTTATGGTAAGCGTGACCTCAGCCCCAACCTGGGATCAAAGTCGCCCAAAGGCAACAAAGCCCCTGCCGGCAACTTCAAGAGAAAAGGTGGAAGTGGAAACCGAAAAGAATACCGCTAGGGATATAACTATATAATATAATTGAGCGATGTTACAACCGAAGAAGACCAAATTCAGGAGGAGCCAGAAGGGCAAGATGAAAGGCAATGCCCAGAGGGGGAACCAGCTGGCATTCGGGTCATTTGGCATCAAGGTTCTTGCAGAGGCATGGATCACAGGACGGCAGATAGAAGCTGCACGTCAGGCTGTCACCCGTCATATGAAACGTGAAGGACAGCTCTGGATACGTGTCTTCCCTGACAAGCCTATAACCAAAAAACCTGCTGAAGTACGTATGGGTAAAGGTAAAGGTGCACCTGAAGGATTTGTGGTGCCCGTTACTCCCGGAAGAATCGTACTTGAAGCTGAAGGTGTTCCTTATGAAGTAGCCAAAGAAGCACTCCGCCTTGGGGCACAGAAACTTCCCGTACCCACAAAATTCGTGGTACGACGGGATTATGTTATGGAATAATAACCACAGAGATGAAGAGTTCAGAGATAAATGAATTAAGTAACCAGGAGCTTCTCGAGCATATTGACAATGAGAAGACCGCCCTCGTCCGCATGAAACTTAACCATGCAATATCTCCCCTTGAGAATCCCCAGAAGATCAAGGAAAGCAGGAGAACTGTTGCCAGGCTTATGACAGAGAAGCGCAAGAGAGAGATGATTGAGAAAACAAAATAGCCGTTATCAGAATGGAAGAGATAAGGAATCTAAGAAAAGAACGTACAGGCATTGTCGTCAGCAACAAGATGGACAAGTCTATCGTCGTTGCCATAAAGAGAAAGGTGAAGCACCCTATCTATGGTAAATTCGTTAACAAGACGAAAAAGCTTATGGCCCATGATGAGGATAATACCTGCAACATAGGTGATACGGTACGTATAATGGAGACCAGGCCTCTCAGCAAAAACAAGTCCTGGAGATTGATTGAAATAGTCGAAAGAGCTAAGTAGTTATGATACAGCAGGAAAGCAGATTGACTGTAGCTGATAACACCGGTGCCAAAGAGGTTCTTTGCATCAGGGTTCTCGGCGGAAGCAAGAAGAGGTACGCAACCGTTGGCGACAAGATTGTTGTCAGCGTAAAAAGCGCATTGCCGTCAGGTGAGGCAAAAAAAGGAACAGTGAGCAAGGCCGTGGTCGTCAGGACCCGTAAGGAGATACGCCGTGCCGATGGTTCTTACATCCGGTTTGATGACAATGCCGTGGTGCTTCTCAGTAACGTGGATGAGGTACGTGGTACCCGTATTTTCGGCCCCGTAGCCAGAGAGTTACGCGAAAAATACATGAAGATCGTTTCACTCGCACCTGAAGTGTTATAATATTAAACTGACACCCGATGCAGAAGAAATTACACATCAAAAAAGGAGACACGGTGACTGTCATTGCCGGTGAGGCAAAAGGTCAGAAAGGCCGCGTCCTTGAAGTAGACAGGGAAAAGAGCAGGGCTCTGGTAGAGGGAGTGAACATGGTATCAAAACATACCAAACCCAATGCCAAGGCACCTCAGGGAGGCATTCTCAAGAAAGAGGCTCCCGTGCATATTTCCAATCTCCTGGTCAATGACCCCGCAAGCGGTAAGCCAACTCGCACGGGCCGCCGGCTGAATGCGAAAAATAAATTAGTGCGTTATTCCAAAAAATCAGGAGAGGAGATCAAGTAATGTATACGCCTGCATTAAAGACAAAATACAAGAGTGAGATCACACCTGCACTGATGAAACAGTTTAATTATAAGACTGTGATGCAGGTTCCCCGGCTTGACAAGATAGTTATCAGCCAGGGGCTGGGCCAGGCAATTGCCGACAAGAAACTGCTTGAAATGGGCCAGAAGGAAGTGACAGATATTGCCGGACAGAAAGCTGTTCAGACAATTTCAAAAAAGGATATCTCAAACTTCAAGCTGAGAAAAGCGATGCCCATAGGTGTCATGGTTACACTGCGCAGAGACAATATGTATGAGTTTCTTGAGAGACTTATCTCTGTCGCACTGCCGCGTATCCGCGACTTCAAAGGTGTTGGTGCGAAGCTTGACGGCCGCGGTAACTATACCCTCGGGATCACTGAGCAGATCATCTTTCCGGAGATAGATATTGACAAGATCGTTAAGATCATGGGACTGCAGGTAACATTTGTTACTACCGCCGGCAGTGATGAAGAAGCTTTTGCCCTGCTTAAGGAATTCGGTATACCATTTAAAAATAAATAAAGAGATCGGAATATGGCTAAAGAATCAATGAAGGCTCGTGAGGTGAAACGTGCAAAGCTTGTAGAGAAGTATGCCACAAAAAGAGCCGCGCTGAAAGCCGAAGGTGATTATGTGGGACTCAGCCTGTTGCCACGCAACTCAAGCCCTATCAGAATGCGTAACAGATGCAAACTGACAGGACGCCCGAGAGGCTACATGAGACAGTTCGGCGTCAGCAGGATCACTTTCAGGGAGATGGCTTCAAAAGGCCTTATCCCGGGTGTAAGAAAAGCAAGCTGGTAACCAACCATAGAAGATAAAAACA
>DATKUS010000040.1:0-5260 GCA_035530535.1 Bacteroidales bacterium | reverse complement strand
CGGGAATCGCATCCCATGAGACATCAAAATCAAAGGTAACTCCCTGTGAGTTTGGGGTGTATAACAGGAATCTGTCAGGAACAGGATTGGCATCAGCACCCTGATCAGCTCTTACATATAGTCTCGGCGATCCTGTTGTTTTAAATGTAGCTGCAAATCGGCGGAAATTACCATAAGCATCACCGTTATTACCAATGGATTTTGTGATTGCATCAGCATCCTGGAATGATTCACTGCCTCCCACGCCAGCATACATCGGCTCATTGAACAGACGGACCGGGGTATACATGTTGTCATAATCAGCCAACCACATACTGCCGGTAAAGAAGAAGGGAATTGATGTCCTCACCGTGCCGTTAAGACTTACAAGTGAAATAAATCCCGCGTTGTTACCAGGTACGGTAAATATCAGTTTCGTTGCCGTCTGTGTCTGTATGGTTGCGGTGGCCACACCTACCGTTACCGAGGTCACAAGGTCAAGGTTCGTTCCGTCAATTGTAAAGGCCCTTACTTCAGTTGACGCCCCTTCAGCGCCTTTATCCGGCAGGAAGAGGGATATTGCTGGCAGATTGATCTGGAAGGTGCCGCTCTCCGTGAAACCGTCGGCATGGGTAAGCTTGATCTTTCCTGTTGTAGCACCTGCGGGAACCAGGAATGTGAGTGTTCCATCAGCATAGGTGAACGGGGCAGCCTCTATTGTTCCAAACTCAACTTTGGTCACTTCGTCAAGCATCGTCCCGGTAACAACAACCTCATCTCCTATGTTCAGTGTCATTATGTTGGGCGTAATCGATTCTATTACCGGAAGAGCCAGGGATAATGGCAATGAACTTGCCGACTCTGCGGGTTTAAGCATCCCATAGCTTGTCAGGTATGTATAGAATAGCCTGATCTTGCCGGTCTGAAGTCCTGCCGGGGCAATGATCTGCATTGAACCCGCCGTTGGAGTGCCTGAGATTACAGCTTTCAGATTGCCAATGAAGACAGAGTCAACCTGGTCAAGCAGATTGCCCGTGATGGTTATGAGGTCACCGCTTCCGGCTATTGCCGGTGTGAAGTCAATCACTGTTGGTATGGGCTCAGGATCAACAATGAAGTTTGTCATTGAGGTCACGACAAGGCCGCTCTTCACAAGCTTGATCTTTGCAGTCTGCGCTCCAACCGGAACGATGGCACTGATGGTGCCTGCCGCCTGCGAGGAGATATCACCCTCCACACTTCCGAACGCCACCAAAGTGACACCGCTAAGGTCTCTGCCTTTTATCTGGATAGTACTTCCGGGGAAGCCGTGCGTCGGAGAGAAGGTAAACAATGTATCATACTCAACCGGATCGATGAGAATATCTCCGGTCTCCTTGCAGGCCGTGACAGCCAGAATGACAGCCAGCACTGCAACGGAGGTTCTTAAAATATTGTTCATTATTTTCATATTCGTATGTTTCTAGTCAACTATGATAAACTTGATATTATCTATCGATATCTTCTCCCCGAAATTGGCATTGGATACCGATGCCGGAGGCTGAATCTTGACGCCTGATATGGCGCTGAACAAAGGCAGCGGCATAAATCCCGGATCAGTTGAAGGTGTGCTTCCGTAGCCTGAACCCATATCAATGAACGGGAGGACAACCGTATTCCACCCGAGAACCAGAGGTAACGTCTTGCCCCATACATCTGAGCCGCGGGCAATCATCACATTTACACTCATTGCCTTCGTGAGCTTGATATCAATCACCAGCCTGATCTTCGTAAGGTCAGTATAAGTAGCCGGCATGGCTGAATGGTAAAAATCAATGTTACCTCCCCAGCTGGTATTGTTATCCTTGATGGTGAAAGTCCAGTACTTGTCCTTTGGGAACTCACCGGTCTCCAGTACATCATTGTCACAGTTGCCGTTGCTGCTAAGACTGGTGTAATACTGCGTGTTCCCGTCCCAATTGTTAATCATAATCTCGGTGCCCAGGGTCAATGCAAAGGGGCTTGTCGTTATGCCACCGCTCGCAGTAGTGATAGTGAGATTCCCTCCCGTGAACCCGGCTGGGGCCACAACAGTAATTATCTTGTCCGATTCAATCTCAAGGGTTGAACTGACATCCACATCATTTATCTTAACAACCTCAGCGAGGTAGAGCTCTTTACCAAATACTGTAATTTTATCACCCACATGAGCAGCTTCAGGAGTTATTGAATAGATTACGGGTGGCGAAATGATCTTCAATGGCACCTGGGCAAGCCCTTTGCCTGAAAAGAGGAAGCTGACGGTAATAACATCACCAAGAGGCGAAGTGGCCGGAATGGTCATCTTCAGCTCGGTTGCGGTAGCGGTAAAAGCAACCGGAACGTTATCAGTGTTCAGGAGTATCTTATAGACCTCATCGAGCCCTGTCCCTGTTACAGTGACTACATCTCCGGGCTGAGTCACCTCCTTATCCAGGGAAGTGATCCGGTTGTTCATGTCAATAACACCGGGTTCCATATAGGTTTCCTTCTCTGTGCATCCTGTAATCATAAAGGAGACAAGAAATGAAACCAGTATCAGTCCTGATTTAATATTTATATGTTTCATTTTCGATTTTATTTTATTGATTATCATCTGCTTTTTCTCCTAATAGCCGGGATTTTGCAGAAATTCATTCGACGTAAGGTCTATCTGGGACTGCGGTATCGGGCGCAATAAATGATAATCCTGGATATTTGAATACGCCGGAATATGCCCGTCATTGCTGTAGACTACAGGGCTAATAAGGTTACGTACCCTGTACAGTAACTGTATTTCACCCGAACCGGTTTTTGTTCTTACCAGGTCCCACCAGCGCATGTATTCACCGCAGAGTTCGCGGGAACGCTCGTCAAGAATGAAATCGATACCATCTCCCTTATCGGTCATATCAGGCACCTTATTGCGCATCCGCTGGAGCGCAAGAGCGTTCTCAGCTGCAGAGCGGGATGCATTGTATGAAGCACGGTCACGGACGACATTTATCATGTCAACGGCGTCTGCCGGACGGTCCAGATACATGGCAGCTTCAGCAGCGATCAGATACGTCTCTGCAAACCTGTAAATGATGAATGGACGTACTGAAGATTCAGCAACTTCAGGACGGTCAATATCATAATACTTTCTCATAGCAGGGTATACTGACATTGTTTGCCCGTTATTATTATAATACTGGGATGGTTTGAATATCTTCACAGCTTTAGCTGCACGAGGATTTTCAACACCCGGCAACCATGCGGCCGTATCTCCCAGAACATAACCGGGGGCAGTAATACCTGCAGCTTCGTTAAGCAGCCATACCGTGCGGAAGGTTTTGTTATAGCGGGTATCATCAGTCCGCTCCGCAAAAGTCACGTCCAGCAGATAGTTTGTCGGCCTTATACGGTGCCATGGTCTTCCGTAAGGTATATCACGAACAAGGCCGCCAATGCCCCATGCCGAATAATTAGGACAGTAGAACATGGAAGCAATATTATTCTTCGAATTTGATCCGGCACCTGAAGGGTTGCCTGCGTTGTTGTACAGAATGTCAGTATTTCTTTCAGCCGTAAAGATTACTTCAGAGTTGTGCTCATTTCGGGGTGCAAACACTGTTTCAAAGTCCTGCAGCAACTCCAGTCCGTAAGTGCCTTTGTTGCTTATCAGCTCCATGGCATTGTTGTACGCCTGCTGATAGTCGTTCGCTGAGTTGGCTCCGGTTGTGGTAGCTCTGGCCAGGTAAACCTTAGCCAGCAGATGGTAGGCAGCGGCAGCAGTCGCACGCCCCGGCTCATCTGCTGCCGGTGGTAGAATTGTTTTTGCCACTTCAAGATCAGCAATTATCGCTGCATAGACTTCGGCGACCGGAGTCCTGTATGCCTCGGTTGAAGGTACCGAAATGAACTCCAGATTCAGAGGACATGCTCCCCAGGTCTGAACAAGAATGAAATACCACGTTGCCCTGAGGTATTTTGCCTCGGCAATGGCCCGTGCAGCCTCCTCTTCTGTCATTCCGCAGACCGGAGCATACTTGATAACTGCGTTGGCAGTATTGATGGCGGTATAACCCCAGTTCCAGAGACCGCTGATTGAATTATCGGCCGACATGCCTGACTGGTACAGGTTAAAATTGGCGCTCCCGTCAGGACCTTTCTCCCACTCGTCAGTGCCTGAGCACGTAGCGTTCATTGCACTTTCACCACCGTAAATATATCTCAGATCTGAATAGGCGGAATAAAGTGCTGAGTTTACACCGGCTTCAGTTTCCAGATACTGAGCCGTCAGTAAGGCTTTCGGATCTTCCTTCAGGTAATCTTCACACGAAATCGTGAAGGCAAGAACAAAAAGCAATGCTATAATTTTTATATTCTTCATCATTTTTCCTCCGATTTAGAATCTGACATTTAAACCAAAAACATATTTTCTCACAGGCGGTATGCCTCCACCAACAACCAGGGTCCTTCCGGGCATTGCAAGAGCACCATTGTCGGATGAAGCATTGTTGGTCGGTTCAGGATCCAGGCCGCCGGCTTTCAGATATGGCGAGAAGAATATGAACGGATCAGCAACCGAAGCATAAATCCTGATACCTGAATTCACCCCGAGCCATCTGGTATATTTCGGGTCAAGGTTATAACCCAGGTTGATGCTTCTGATCTTCAGGAATGAGCCGTCGAAATAACCAAGAACGTTTGTTCTTGCAGCATTGATCGACATATCCGGCTTAGGCATATCGTTGGTAGGGTTAGTTGGTGACCAGTAATCGACCTTGATCTGGCCGCGCCTTCCATCGAGGCGGTTCTGGTAGTTGTTAGGCATGTGCAATGTACTAGCTATCATACCTCCGACACGGAAATATCCTACAACAGAAATATCTATTCCCCTGAAACCCCAGGTGGAGGTAAAACCACCCATAAGATCTGGCTGGGATGAGCCGAGTATTTTACGGTCCTTGTCGTCAATTTTTCCATCCGGTTCAAGGGGACCATCACCGTCAGGGTCAAGGTCCTCAAGCTTTATGTCTCCCGGTTTTGCGCCGTAACCTGCTGCGTCAACTTCTTCACCAAGCTGCCAGATACCCAGTTTTACATAATCGTAGATGGCGCTTGCAGGATAACCTACAAACCAGCCATTACCAATATCCTGGGTAACACTTTTATCCTGAAGGGCTGTGATCTTTTCCCTGTTGAGGAAGACGTTTGTGTTGACCTCCCACGAGAAACCCTTGGGAGCACTTGGGCTGATGATTATTCCGTTCAGAACAACTTCAATTCCCTTGTTCTC
>DATKUS010000039.1:0-7152 GCA_035530535.1 Bacteroidales bacterium | reverse complement strand
GGTGTTACATGGAAGTGCATGGGACTTGAGCTCACACGCAATATTCACAGGTTAATTGTTGACCCCGTTAATCCGGACATCGTTTATGCAGGAGCAATAGGAAATCCCTGGGCACCACACAAGGAGAGAGGTTTGTTCAGGACCAAAGACGGCGGCAAAACCTGGAGCCAGGTGCTCTTTACTAATGAGACCTCTGGAGTGGCTGACATGGTCATGGACCCTTCCAACCCGGGGAAAATTTTCGTTGCTATTTGGGATCACCGTCGCTGGCCATGGTTTTTCGAATCATCGGCTGCAGGGTCAGGCCTCTGGGTCACACATGACGGCGGCGAAACGTTCACAAGAGTTAAAGAAGGACTTCCTGCAGAAGTGGGACGCATAGGGCTTGCCATTGCCGCCTCAAAACCGGATTATGTGTACGCCTATGTAGAGTCAAAACCTTCAGCAATCTACAGGTCAACCGATGGAGGCATTACATGGCAGCAAAGGGGTGATAAGAATATTGGTAACAGGCCTTTCTATTATGCCGAGATTTATGTCGACCCCAAAAATGAGAACAGGGTATACACGCTTTTCTCCGGGGTAAATGTCAGCGAAGACGGAGGACTTACATTTACTAAAAGCATTGCCGAATCAGTGCATCTTGATCACCATGCCTGGTGGATAGACCCTATTAATCCTGACAGGATGCTCGACGGAAATGACGGTGGAATGGCTATCACTTATGACCGTGGAGAAACATGGCGCCATATAGAGAACCTCCCGGTAGGACAGTTCTATCATATTAATACCGATAATGAGACTCCTTATAATATCTACGGCGGTCTTCAGGACAACGGCTCATGGCGTGGACCAGCCTATGCCTGGTATAACGGTCCAATAATCAATGAGATGTTCGATTTTCTCTCCGGCGGAGATGGCTTTGATGCCATGCCGGTTGCAGGTGATTCAAGGTACTGTTATGCACAGTCGCAGGGAGGATCTGTCAGACGGTTTGACCTCCAGACAGGATGGTCCAAAAGCATCAGACCCGGTCCTGAAGGCAAGGAAAAACTGCGGTTTAACTGGAACTCAGCTCTTGCGCAGGACCCGTTTGAAAATGGCACCATTTACTTTGGCAGCCAGTACGTTCACAAGAGCAGCGACATAGGAGACACCTGGACAAAAATATCACCGGATCTCTCAACCAATAACCCGGAAAAACAAAAACAGGAGAGAAGCGGGGGTATTACGATCGATGCAACCGGAGCAGAAAACCATTGCACAATTATTACAATTGCCCCCAGCCCTGCAAAGCAGGGAGTTATCTGGGCAGGTACAGATGACGGCGTAATACAGGTCACTGTTGACAGCGGAAAGAACTGGAATAACATATCAAAGAATATCAAGGGTCTGCCGCGCAACTGCTGGGTACCGCAGATAACCGCATCACTCTATGACCCTGCAACAGCTTTCGCTGTGGCAAATGATTACCGCCAGGGTGACAATTCAGCCTATTTATTCAGGACGGACGACTTCGGCAAAAGCTGGAAGAGAATGATTGATGATACCGATGTCATGGGATATGTACTCAGTTTTATTCAGGATCCGGTGGAGCCTGGGCTGATGTTTGCAGGAACCGAGTACGGACTATACGTGAGTTTCGACGGTGGAGAGGTATGGAACAGATGGACCAACGGCTACCCTACGGTTTCTACATATGACCTGGCCATCCAACCCCGTGAGCATGACCTGGTGATAGGCACTTTCGGACGCGCTGTCTGGGTTCTTGATGATATAAGACCCCTCAGAGCACTGGCAAAAGAGGGCTACAGTCTCCTCAATAGCAATATCGTTGCATTTGAAGCACCTGAGGCTATAATGGCAGCAACCAAAAACCTCCCCGGCTACTATTTCTACGGTGATGCAATGTTCAGGGGTGAAAACCGTCAGCCCGGAGCCATGATCTCTTTCTTTACCTCGGAAGACACAGGCAAAGTAAGCGTTACGATAACCGATAATGACGGAAAAGTGGTCAAAACATTGGTGTCCGCTGCAGCAAAAGGATTCAACAGGTTCACCTGGAGATTTGACAGGAATGCACTTCCTCAGGCCGGATTGCAGGATCAGGATGAAAATCCCAGGGCCAGATATTTCAGGAGCAGGGGTGGGATAGCCATCCCCGGCACTTATAAGGTGACTTTGAAAAAGGGAGAAAAAGCAGCTGAAACATATGTTACCATAAAATCGGACCCGAGGCTGCCGGCACAGGATTTTGAAGCTTTGCGGAAGAATCAGGCCAGGGCCGAGACTTTTGGATCCGGAATTACTGCCTTAAATTCAAGGCTGGAAAAGTTCAGAGATATGAAGCAACAGGTTGCGAAGAGCGATGAGTTGATTGCAAAACAACCCATCTTCGCAGAAGTAATTTCCAATGCGCAAAAGACTGTAAAAGAATCTATTGAAAAGGTTGATCAGACCCTTAATACAAGACCGGAAGGCTTGCTTCAGCGCATTAATGGATACAGGGTATTATTGACGGCAACGGGAATCCTCTCACAACAGGAAGAGAAGAGTATGCAGGATGCAGAAACAGCTCTTGCTGAAGCAGAAAAACTGTTAAACAGTTTTACGGAAAAAGAGTGGTCTGCTTATCGCGAAGTGCTTGAAAAGATATCTCTGACAGGTGATAAAATAATTATTTTCCAGCCTTGACGAGGTCAACAACTTCAATCTCAAAAAACAGCGGAGTATAACCTGGTATTATTGTAATATATCTCCCATAGTAGTCATAGTAGCCGTACCCCATGGTACCGTAACCGAGTTTTGAAGGTATCACCAGCTGTGCCTTGGTTCCGCTTTTCATGTATTTAAGACCTATATTCCAGCCTTCGATCAGTCCCACAGAACCCAGCCGGAACCTGAACGGTGTATCTTCTCCCGTGTTGCCGTCAAACTCGGTTCCGTCGAGAAATTTTCCTACATAATAAACCGCCAGTGAGTCACCGGTAGCAATCTTTTCACCTGTTCCGGGGGTTATCTCAATAAAATACAAACCGTTTGCATCAGGCTCAGCGGTGATATTATGCGATGCTATGAAACTTTCAATCTGGCTTCTCTCATCCTCCTCATATTTCTTTGAAGGGTTGCATGAAACTGCAACTAAAAGCATTGTAATTACGGCTATTGGCAAAAATATTCTCTTCATGGTAAGATTATTGTTTGGTGTATTACATCAAATATTGTTCCAAATTTAAATTACCTCTCTTATCCTTATCCTGTATATCAAAATTGACCTGCCGGGGATCCTGTTACCATCCCCGGTAATTCCGTAAGCAAGATAGGGAGGAATAATGAACATGAACTCGCTGCCGGGGTTCATCATCTGAAGACCTTCTGTCACTCCGCTGGCAGCGTCAGCATACCCGACTTTCAGGGATGTCGTTCCGCTGTAACATACTGTCCCGTCAAGAAGGGCGCATTCAAAGTCGAATTTCACATCGTCACCAAGTTCAATTTCAGGGCCTGCTCCTCTTTTCATTTCAAAATACCAGAGGCCGGTTGAAGTTTCGGTGAGAGATAGTTTTGCCTCTTTGGCAAAGTCTGTGATCAGGGCACGGTCTTTTACAAGCAGTGACCTGTTGAATTCAATCATGTCGCTTTCTTTTCCACCTGCGTCTGAGCTTTTGTTATCAGGTCTGGTCAGGCATCCTGAAAGTGTGATCATGACGGCAACGGACAATGGAAAGAGCCTGTTCATTTTTCCATATCTAAAGATGCTGCATCAAGCTCAGGCTTAAAGGATGGGAGTACATTCTCAAAATGATTCAGGATATCCTGTATTGTTCCCTTCATCTCTCCTCCTGCCGCATTACGGTGTCCACCGCCGTTGAAGCATTTGCGTGACAGGACATTGGCATTGAAGCTGCCTTTTGATCTGAGTGACATTTTTACAAAACCGCTGCGCTCAACAAAGAGAACTGACAGCACAATGCCGTTGATTGCCAAAAGCAGATTGGCAAAGCCCTCTGTATCTCCCTTTACATGGCGGAATGCTTCAAGGTCTTCTTTAGTCAGCCATATATAGGCTGTGTGAAGCTCAGGATGGACTATTGTTCTGGAATGAAGAGCAAATCCTTTCAGTCTCATCCTGTCTGAAGAAAAATTGCTGAATATGCGATTCAGTATCTTTTCCTTATCCACTCCTTCATCGAGCAGGTGGCCAACGGTGCGCATCGTGTCACCATTGTAGAGACCGTGTTCAAAATTACCCGTGTCAGTAATGATACCTACATATACAGCTTCGATAAAGTCGGGATCGGAAAACTCCCCTTCTTCCATTTCATTGACCAATGAATAGATCAGTTCGGATGTGGAGCTCATGCCTGTGTCAGATATCACCAGGTCAGCAATATCACCGGGATCAGGATGATGATCAATCATCACCTTAACGGCTTTTGATGATAAAACCAACTCTTCAGCTTTTCCCAGTCGTGAAGGTGAGTTGAAATCAACCATGATAATCAGGTCAGCCTTGCGGATCAGTGCTGAGCCAGTTTCAATGTTATGATGAAAGTCAACGATCTTATCAGCATCACGCATCCACATCAGGAATTTCTGCAGGGAGTTGGGTGAAATCATTTCCGCATTCTTTCCCCTTGAGATTATCCAGCGCCGCAGTGCCAGCATTGCTCCTGCCGCATCGCCATCAGGATTGATGTGGCAGATAAGCAGAATATCATTTGCTCCGGCGATGAGCTTTTTCAATTCTTTTGTATATTTACCGATGTCTGTCACTTTACTGTTTTGTAAGGGCGACAAAGTTAATTAAAAAACCAGGGTTACAAAAATCAGGTCGCTGAAACCATTAAGCATTCGTACCATGTTTGTAGATTATACCTTTTCAATTATCAAGCCTAATGCCGTCAGAACCGGGAAGATAGGCCCCATACTTTCAATGATAAATGAGGCTGGATTTGAGATCGCAGCCATTAAAATGATCCGCCTCACCCGATACCAGGCTGAGGAGTTTTATGCCGTACATTATGAACGAAGTTTTTATGAGGGTCTTGTAGAGTTCATGACATCGGGACCAGTGGTGGTAATGGTACTTAAACATGAGAATGCTGTTGAGCAGTTCAGGAAGCTTATCGGCAGCACAGACCCGGCAAAGGCTGAAAAAGGCACCATAAGAGCAGAATTTGCGGTAAGCGTACAGATGAATGCCGTACATGGCTCAGATTCAAAAGAGAATGCATCAAGGGAGGCTAACTTTTTCTTTTCTTCCATTGAAGTGTTCTGAGATAACAGGCCTCTTAGAAAACAATAGTGGCCTGTTTCTGTTAAGTCTAAAAGATTAATAATGACAATGTCTATCAAACCTGATTTTTCAGATAAGAAAACACTGGAAAAATACTCCTCTGCCTATACTCTCTCCGACATGGAGATATTTATTTTCCCTGATCTTTTTTATCCCCTGGTCATAGCTGATATAATGTCTCCTTTATTATGGAAGTGGCTTGATGATCCATGGTTCAAGGATATCCAGAAAAGGAATTTTATCAGCAGGTCAAATCGCATCAAACAGTATATCATTGATAATTATGTCTTTAACCTCGATCTTGAGACCTGGGGACTAACGGAAAAGGAGAAAGAGCTAAGCAGGTTCAGCGATTTCTTCGATGCTGAATTGTTAAAAAATTCCAATGCTCTTTTCGGATACGAGGGAGACAAATATTACTTCAGCATAGACATACGGAAGCATTTCGGGCTTGATAAATATAACACTTCGGTCATACCCTACTGGAAGACCGAGACAATAGAAGCCATGACAGCTTTCCGTCACAAGGAGCATTTCTCTTCGGGCGCCGGGGAGTGCGTCAGTCTTGCCGCCCTCTATGCCGCAGCCATGTTTGTTGTGGGAGGTATATCATTGGATAAGATCTACCTGCTTGCCACTCCGCTTCATTCTCAGAACTTTATTGATGAAAAAGAGGGACTGATTACCAACAACCGCCGTATCATGACCCGAAATATGTGGTTTAACGGCACCTCTCTCTCCGAAAAAGCAAGACGTGCACTTGAGAATGAAAAAGTGACAATTGTTTCTCACATAACAGGTTATATACATACTGCAAATGAAAGGGCGACAATCGACAAGGCTGTTTACAATAATTTCAAACTGAAACTGTCCAGGTTTGTAACATCATCGCTGACGCCGACGGTCTTCATTAATTTCCTGAGGTTCAAACCTGAATATAAGTGTCTGTTCCAGTACAGATATGTTAAAGCAGGTGTCCCCAATTATATAGCTCTCGAAAAACTCTTTGAGTATGAGCACAGTTCAAAATTCAGCCTGAATGCTGAGACACGTGAAAAGCTACTGTCTGAAGTTGACGGCGAAGAATTTTTCCTGGATCCGGTCCCTGACAAGATAATGCTGAATGAGGTCGAGAACTTTCTTAAGCTTCACCTCAGCTCTGAGTTGAGTCTCATTGAAAAAGATTTCTTCAGCAGGTACAGGACGGAGCATGTGGACTGTGTGCACAGGATGTTCCGGGATATAGGAGATTTTATTATTACAAGTCCTCAGCTTCCCACCGGCGAGAAGATTTTTGAAAAGGAAAAGTACCCGGAAATCACTATCTCTGACACCAGGGAAGAGATAATCATGAAAGTCAGGTCAGCATCGGAATATTCAGAGATGGCCCTACTCTCGCTGTTTGCGTACCGCGATATGGAAAGTGTTGACTGGAAGCCTTTTGTCAAGGCAGCTATTGAGCGCAACCCGGTCTGTCATACATATATTGAAGGGAAGAGCCCGGAAGAGATCTACACCATGGTCGCCGGTCTTAAAAACAAATCCATATATGACGGAGGACGCCTGTCGCAGCCTGATGAGGTCTGGAACTTCCGCCGGGGTGACGGAGCAGAAAGGGTATTTCTTTTTGCCGATGCACTAATGCATAATTATCCCGGCAGTAAGATTGAAATTAAAATAAAAGGTGATAAGGCTCTTTTGAACTTCGGGGATAAAAACTACTCTTTTGATACCGTTAAAGATCACAAAAAGAATATATCGATAAAGGGTAACAGTTACGCGATAAGCTGACCGTAAGAGGTCAGTGCAGAACTATTTCCCTGACCACTTCCTCCCCTGCATCTTTATTAAGC
>DATKUS010000038.1:0-9978 GCA_035530535.1 Bacteroidales bacterium | reverse complement strand
CAGGTCTATATGGACGGCGCCAACATGAATGCACAGGTAGGACTAACCAGTCCCGGCCGTATTGGTGCCGATGTCTGCCATCTCAACCTTCATAAGACTTTTGCCATACCTCACGGTGGTGGTGGTCCGGGCATGGGCCCGATACTCTGTAACTCAAAACTGGCGGAGTTCCTGCCGTCCCACCCCCTGGTAAAGACAGGAGGCAGCCACGGCATCACCGCCGTGGCAGGGGCACCCTTTGGCAGCGCACATGTTCTTACTATCAGCCATGCGTATGTCATGATGCTTGGCGGTGAGGGACTTACCAAAGCCACAAAATTTGCTATCCTCAATGCGAATTATATTGCAGCCGGACTAAACGGGTTTTTCAAAGTGCTCTATACAGGCTCGCACGGACGGTGTGCACATGAGATGATACTCGACTGCCGCTCATTCAAGGAGGCAGGCGTTGATGAGTCTGACATCGCCAAACGACTGATGGACTATGGATTCCATGCACCCACACTCTCATTCCCTGTTCACGGAACACTGATGATTGAACCCACCGAGTCGGAGCCTAAGGCAGAGCTTGACAGGTTCATTTATGCCCTGAAAGGCATCTGGAAGGAGATTCAGGAGATAAAAGACGGCAGGGCTGACAAGGATGACAACGTGCTTAAGAACTCACCTCATACAGCCCGGACTTTAATTTCTGACAGCTGGAGCCACCATTATAGTCGCGAGAAGGCTGCATATCCGCAGCCGTGGGTTATTGAGAACAAGTTCTGGCCATCGGTGGGCAGGGTCGATAACGGTTACGGAGACCGTAACCTGGTATGCTCATGCGCATCTGTGGATTCTTACAGGTTTGATACTTTTAGTTTCGAAAAGGAGTAGCATCTGTTTTTAATTATCCGAAGGAGACATGCCGTCAGGTGTGTCTCTTTTCGTTTTAAGGCCCTTAATGCAACATAAAACTTGCCCGGAAGCCTCATTATTCGTACTTTTATAAACTTTGACAGGGATCCCTCGTTCTTTTTATAGCATTAAAACCCAAGATTATGCATAACCTGCCATCTTTAAAGGAATACATTATTGCAGGAGCAATAATTTTATTCAGTCTCTTGCTGGGGGTAATTTTTAAAAGGATTATTGTTCAGTGGCTTTTACGGATCACATCGAAGACCGCGTGGAAAGGTGACGTGGTAATCGTGAATGCCTCAAAGGGGGTGTTCATATATCTCTTTCTTATTGCCGGCCTGCTTGCTGCTGCCATATATATGCCTGGCTATGGCCTGTTTAAAAAAGAGTCCGTTCTCCTGGTATTATACGTTCTGACCACTCTTTGTTTCACCGTGGTTGTCTCGCGTGTACTTACTGGTTGGATTGCAATATACCAGGAGTCAACTGACAGCCCACTTGTAAAAAGCACTATTCTGAATTATATTATTAAAAGCATAGTATTCGTAATAGGATTCCTGATCATATTACAAATACTGAAGATCCCGATAACCCCCCTGCTGACAGCATTGGGTGTAGGAGGACTGGCGGTGGCCCTGGCACTACAGACGACGCTTTCAAACCTCTTTGCCGGGATTCAGATCCTGGCTGCGAAAAACCTACACCCTGGTGACTTTGTAAAACTCGAGAGCGGCGATGATGGGTTTATCGTTGACATAAACTGGCGAAGCACAACAATTAGAGCCCTCTCAAACAAGATTATTATTATTCCTAACAACAAACTTACCGACTCTGTCATCAATAATTTCAGTAAACCCGAAGAGGAAATGTCAATTCTGATAGGGGTGGGAGTAAGCTATTCGTCAGACCTTGAGAAGGTCGAAAGAGTGACCATTGAAGTAGCCAGGGAAGCGATGGCAGCCAATGAAGGAGCAGTTCATGAATTTGACCCCTTTATAAGGTATAACAAGTTTGATGCTTATTCCATCAATTTCAATGTTATTCTGAGGGTTAAGTCTTATGTGGACCAGTTCCTCCTTCAGCATGAGTTCATCAAAATGCTTCATAAAAGATATAAAGAAGAGGGGATAGAAATACCATTCCCGATAACTACAATTATTAAAGCAGACACAGGAGAGAAATGAAAAAACTTAATACAAACATAAAAGCTGAAGGAATTCACAGATATGACATGGGCATTGTCGGCAACTGCTCATTCCTCGCTTATATCGACAAGGATGCAGATGTCAGGTGGATGTGCATGCCGCGTTTTGACAGCAGTTTTCTGTTCGGCTCACTGCTTGACAGGGAAAACGGCGGGGAGTTCTCGATAAAGCCCACAGGCGGTCAGTATTATACCTTTCAGACTTATATAAAGAACACAAATATTCTGATCACCGAGTTTATAACCTCTGACGGCAAGTTCAGGATCACTGATTTTGCGCCGAGGTTCTACCAGTATGACAGGTACTACCGGCCACAGATGCTTGTCAGGAAAATTGAGCTGGTTGACGGGAATCCCTTCATTAAGGTGAAGTGCGAACCTGTGGGGGAATACGGTTCTTTCAAACCTCAGATTGTCGCAGGCAGCAACCATATCAGGTTCCTCAATTTTGATACACAGGTGCGCCTGACAACCAATATTCCTCTAATTTATATTGTTAATAATCAGTCGTTTATGTTAAACGACACTTATTATCTTGTCTTCACATACGGCGTGCCGCTTGAGGCTCCGCTGGAGGCAACGGCTGAAGATTTCCTGGAGAAAACCCGCAAATACTGGGTTAAATGGATAAAAAACACCTCTATCCCGAATATTTTTCAGGACGAGATCATAAGGTCAGCCCTGGTTCTGAAGCTTCATCAGTATGAGGACACGGGAGGCATTATTGCCGCTGGCACATTTGGCCTTCCTGAGTCTCCCCTTGCCGGACGCAACTGGGATTACCGCTATTGCTGGATGAGAGACTCTTATTATACGCTAAATGCCTTCAACAATCTGGGGCACTTTGACGAGCTGGAGCGCTATTTTCTCTATATCCAGAATATTATATTATCTGAGAAGCAGAAGATAAATCCCATGTATACAATAGCGGGCACGAAGGTACCATCAGAGAAGATCCTTGATCTCGCAGGGTATCTTGGGAACATTCCGGTCAGGCTGGGCAATGATGCTGTCAGCCAGGTGCAGAACGATACTTATGGCCAGGTACTCGCCAGTCTTCTTCCCCTGTATATCGACAAGAGGTTAAATTATCTCTCCTATTCGAAATCCAGGGAAGTCATTTACTGGCTCCTGAACAAAATAGAGGAGACCATGGAGAGCCCCGATGCAGGAATATGGGAATTTCGCAACCGGCTGCAGCTCAATTGCTATACATACCTGTTTCACTGGGCAGGAAGCAAGGCAGCGGAGAAGATAGCCAGTCATTTCTCTGACAACGACCTGAAGAGGAAGGCTGAGAAGCTGGCAATTACAGCTGCGGAGAAAATTGAGTTATGTTACAATTCTGATCTTAAGGCTTACATGCAGGCCATAGGCAGCAGCGACTATGATGCAGCAACCCTTCATCTGATAACCATGAATTATCTCAATCACTCAGGCGACAGGGCCCGGGAGCACGTTGAAGCACTGTCAGGTCACCTGATGACTGAGGAGGGCCTGCTCTACAGGTATATTCATGATGACGACTTCGGTAAGCCCGATACCACCTTCCTGGTATGTGCCTTCTGGTATGTTGAAGCCCTGGCATGCACGGGGAAAATTAATGAGGCCTTCAAAAGCCTGGAGAACCTCCTTAAATATTCAAATCACCTCGGTCTATTCAGTGAGGATATAGGTCGCGACGGAAGCCAGTGGGGCAATTTTCCCCAGACTTACAGTCATGTGGGGCTGATGAATGCCATATACCGTATAGCAGCTAAGGTTGACAGACCGGTTTTTCTATAAAAAAGAAAGAATGCAAATATTAGATGATAAAGAGAATATTAAAAGACTGGTAATTGTTGCCTATCGCCTGCCTTTTACTTTTAAAAGCAGAAATAATAAGACCACTGCCGTCCAGAATACAGGAGGACTTGTTTCCGCCATACTTTCGCTGACTCAGAAGATTAAGATAAAAGTGAAGGATGGATCATTTACAAAAACAGTATGGGTTGGTAAAGGAGACTACAGTGAAAAGGAACTACTATCAGTCAATGAGGTTAATGAGAGCTTTGAGCTGAAACCCGTTCAGATACCTGAAAATGTCAATGATAAATTCTATGGTGGATTCTGTAATGACCTGATATGGCCCCTCTTTCATTATTTCCCTTCAATGGCAGTATTTGGAGAAGACTATTTTGAAAATTATCAAATAGCCAATAGGTTATTTTTTAATGAATTAGCTAAGGTTATTCAGCCGGGCGACTTTGTCTGGATACATGACTATCAGCTGTTTCTACTTCCTCAGATGGTGCGGGATGAATTTCCGGATGTTTCCATCTCATTTTTCCTGCATATTCCCTTCCCTTCATATGAGATCTTTCGCATCATGCCTGACGGTTATCAGACGGCAATACTTAAGGGATTACTCGGAGCCAATCTGATCGGATTTCATACTTATGATTATGCCCAGCATTTTCTGAAATCGGTAAAACGAAGACTGGGCTATGATGTGATCCTGAACACTGTTAACTCGGGAGCCACATTCTCAAGAGCTGATGCCTTTCCGATCAGCATAGACTACAATAAGTTCCATAATGCAGTTGATCAGCCACAGACAGAAAAGTATATTTCAAAGATACGTACGCAGAAGAGAGACCGTAAGATTATCTTATCAGTTGACAGGCTTGACTACACAAAAGGATTTCTGAACAGGCTTGCTGCTTTTGAGCTCTTCCTCGGGCGTTACAGCAATATGCGCGGCAGGGTCATCTTTAATATGGTCATGGTTCCTTCACGTGACACTATAGCGAGGTATCAGGACATGAAGAAGGAAATTGAAGCTACTGTGGGGCGCATTAACGGAAAATACGGCACGCTCGACTGGAATCCTATAATCTACCAGTACAGGTCGCTTAAGTTCAATGAACTCGTGGCATTATATTCGCAAAGCGATGTGGGGCTTCTTACATCCCTTCGTGACGGGATGAACCTGGTTGCAAAGGAATATGTCGCCGCACAGCATTATCCTCATGGTATGCTTGTGCTTAGTGAACTTGCAGGTGCAGCAGCAGAAATGGGTGAATCAATACTCATTAACCCCTCTGACACCTCAGGAATGGCCGATGCCATTTATATTGCTTTAAATATGACTCTGGAAGAAAAAGCTGACAGGATTGAAAAGATGGCTCAGAGACTGAAAGAGTACGACGTTTTTTCATGGGCTGATGATATTTTAAGAAGCACACTGAAGGTAAGGGATGATCAGAAGAGCTATGGGGTGCGTCTGGTCAGTAAATCAATTGAAGATGACCTTATAAAATCATTCAGGGAGGCTGCCAATCCAATTCTCTTCTTTGATTATGACGGAACTCTTGTTCCTATTAAGCAGTTTCCTGAGCTGGCAATTCCCGATGGCAAGATCATTTCTATTACCGAAAGATTATCAGCACAGACTAATGTTGTGATAATAAGCGGGAGGAACAAGGACTTTCTTGATAAATGGTTCGCATATCTCGACCTTACTCTTATTGCCGAGCACGGTGCATTTATTAAATATCCGGGAAAAGACTGGGAGTACGTACTGGATAACCATGACTCATGGAAGGAGGTGATATTGCCGGTCCTGACCAGGTATGCCAACCGTTGTAAGGGCGCCTTTGTTGAGCAAAAGACAGCCTCCCTCTGCTGGCATTACCGTAATGCTGATGCCGATCTCTCTGCCCTGAGGGCTATTGAGCTCAAGAACGAGCTGACGGAGCTGATCTCAAATATGCCCTTACAGATAATTGAAGGTCAAAAGGTTGTTGAAGTAAAGAGGGCAGGATATGACAAAGGTTCTGCAGCAAAAAGTGTTTTTGATGAGGAGAAACATGATTTTATTCTGGCAATCGGCGATGACAAGACTGATGAGGACTTGTTTTCTGCCCTTCCTGAAAAGGCCATTACAATAAAGGTGGGGAAAGAAACTACAAGGGCGAAATACAGTTTTACCATGCAATCTGCTGTCATAGATTTCCTTGAAAAGCTGCTTTCATCACTGGAAAAGGGTTAGAACAGGTCTTCCAAAACCATCGAGTAAAGATCGGTCATTGTAATACCGAACACCTTTGCCTGCCTTGGTATGATGCTTTCCTCCGTCATGCCGGGCACCGTGTTTATCTCGAGGAACTGTGGGCCATCCTTGGTGACGATAAAGTCGACCCTGACAATACCCTTGCAGCCGAGGATATCATATATCTCCGATGAGAGCTCCTGTATCCTTGAGGTTACCTCCTCCGGCATCGTTGCGGGAGTGATCTCCTCTGACATTCCGCCTGCATATTTTGCCTCATAGTCAAAGAACTCTTTCTTCGGAACTATCTCTGTGACAGGCATGACTATCTTCCTATGTTTCGTCTTCATGACTCCGCAGGCGGTCTCCCTGCCCTGCATGAATGACTCCACCAACACCTCATCACCTTCGGCGAAGGCCTTTTCAAGTGCCTCGTCAAATTCCTCAGGCTGTTTCACCTTGGTAACCCCGAAGCTTGAACCACTGGCGTTTGGCTTTACAAAGCAGGGAAGGCCGGTCTCTTTAAGGATCCTCGAAGCGTCATACTGCTGGCCCTTCCTGATAAGAAGTCCGCCGGTCATGGGTATGCCGTATTCATTGAGGTACAGCTTGCAGGCCTGTTTGTTAAATGTAAGTGCCGAAACAAAAGCATCACAGCTGGTGTAAGGTACTCCGATCATGTCAAGATAACCCTGCAGGAGGCCGTTCTCACCGGGGGTGCCGTGAATGGAGACAAAAACCGCATCAAACCTTATCCTTCGGTCATCCATGACAAGTGAGAAATCATTCTTGTCAATGTTGAAGAGGCGTCCTTTGGGGTCTTCCCAGAACCACTCTCTGCCCCTGATGTTAATAATGTAGAGGTCATACTTACCCTTGAGGGCTTCAGCGACACCCATGGCGCTTTTGACTGAAATTTCATATTCTGACGAATCGCCTCCGGCAACAATAGCTATGGTTCTCATCGGTTCTAAATTATTATTCAAAAATAATACTATTTCACTGCACCCGGTTATGCAACGCACATAAAAGGGTGTCGTCTTTCTCATGAAACCGGGCCAATATATCTGACGTCACGGCAATAATATTTTTTGTAAATTTGACAAATAACCAAATTTTCCCGAAAATGAAAAAAGGATGTATCGCAGGAATCGTTGTTGCTGCTTTTCTTGCCTTAATTGTGTTTATGGTAATTTCATGGGGTGTAAGAATATACAACCAGATAGTGCCTATGAATGAGCATGTGGCCACGCAGTGGAGCAACGTTGAGACACAGTACCAACGCAGGTCTGACCTCATTCCAAACTTTGTCAACACTGTCAAAGGCGCTGCTGCTTTTGAGCAGGAGACGCTTACGAGGGTCATCGAGGCCCGGGCCAGGGCAACACAGGTGACTGTGGACCCGTCGAACATCACACCGGAACAGATGCAGCAGTTCCAGGCTGCGCAGGGCGAAGTCAGCTCATCGCTGGCAAGGTTGATGGTTGTGGTTGAACAGTATCCCGAGCTCAAGGCTACGCAGAACTTCCGTGATCTGCAGGTGGAACTCGAAGGAACGGAAAACCGCATTGCCGTGGCAAGAAATAATTTTAACGATGCTGCCAGAACATACAATACCTTTATCAAGCGTTTTCCGAATATGATTGTGGCATCATTTACGAAGTTTGTTGCCAGACCCTATTTTGTAGCTGAGGAAGGCTCTGAAAAGGCACCGGAAGTAAAATTCTGATCAAAAGTTATGAAAGCATCGACCTTTTTCACTCCGACACAGCAGGAGGCGATAGTAAGAGCTATTGCCGAAGCCGAGCATGCTACCTCGGGTGAGATACGTGTTCACATTGAGACATCGTGCAAGGGTGAGGTGCTCGATGAGACAGCGTGGCTCTTTAAAAAGCTGGAGATGCATAAGACGGCAGACCGCAACGGTGTGCTCATCTACCTGGCGGTGAAGGAACGCAAATTTGCCATCATAGGAGATACCGGGTTCAACAGTGTGGTGCCTCCCGGGTTCTGGGATTCAATACGTGATCACATGAAGGAGCGGTTCAGTGAAGGTCTCTTCACCGAAGGACTCACAGAGGGAATACTTATGACCGGTGAAAAGCTCGGGGAGCACTTCCCTTATGCCAAGGATGACGTGAATGAACTGCCTGACACGATCTCGTTTGACATTAATGAAACGGGGGAGTAATTATGAAACGAAGGATAAATCTGATATTATTCTCAGCGGCACTGCTGACTGTTTCACTTACTTTGCAGGCTCAGACACTGCTTTCACCTCCCGTTCCGCCGCGGCTGGTGAATGACATTGCAGGCGTATTGCAGGCTTCCGAGGTTCAGGCACTTGAGGATAAACTTGTGGCGTTCAGTGACTCAACATCTAACCAGATAGCCGTTGTCATTGTCGATGACCTGAAGGGTTATGACAAGTCGGAGTTTGCCTATATAGTGGCAAAAGAGTGGGGCATAGGACAGGCGGACTTTAATAACGGTCTGGTTGTGCTTGTAAAGACAAAGAGTGCCAGTTCCGATGGACAGATATTCATTGCCACGGGATACGGTCTTGAGGGTCCTATACCTGACATTGCATGTGCGGATATAATTGACAGGGAGATACTTCCGAGGTTCATGAAGGGGGATTATTACGGAGGTCTGAATGCCGGTACGGACGTCCTGATGTCCCTGGCCTCTGGTGAGTTCAGCTATGCCGATTACGGCAAGCAGGGCGGGAGCGGGTCTTCAGGATCAGTACCGGTCATTGTGTTTATCATCTTTATAATCGGTATAATCCTGCTATCATCTGGCAACTCAAATAATAAGCAGCTACGCAGGAGCGGCACGTCAAGTCTTCCTTTCTGGCTTCTGATGGGCATGATGGGAAGCGGCAAATCGCATGGTGGCAGCTGGGGCGGGTTCACCGGCGGTGGCAGCAGTGGTAGCGGCGGATTCGGCGGATTCGGCGGCGGCGGTTTTGGCGGCGGCGGCGCAGGAGGAAGCTGGTAGGATTACGGGGCAAGATTTCATGACCCCCAGATTGGAAGGTGGCATGTGCAGGATCCCTTAGCAGACAACCATTTCGATGTTACTGCATAAGCCAGCTATGTTGACTAAATTTTGCCAGTCAGATTTCTCATGTCAATTTCTTAGTCCCGCCCGGAGATGTAGTTTCTCCATTTTTCTATTGCGGCGGCCATGTCATCAGGAAGCTCTGATTCAAAGGTGAGCCTCTTGCCGGAGACAGGATGATCAAATGCCAGCATCTGAGCATGGAGAGCCTGGCGGGGAAGGAGATCAAAACAATTACGGACAAACTGCTGGTATTTTGTGAAGGTGGTGCCTTTAAGTATACGGTGGCCACCATATTCCTCATCATTGAAGAGCGGATGGCCAATGTAAGCCATATGAACCCTTATCTGGTGCGTGCGTCCCGTTTCAAGACGACATTCAATGAGCGACACATACCCAAGCTTCTCTATCACTTTGTAATGTGTCACGGCACGTTTTCCCTGGCTGCCGTCAGGAAAGACCTGCATTATCTTGCGGTCGCGGATGTTACGGCCCACATTTCCTGTCACCGTTCCTTCCTCAGGCTCCGGAGTACCCCACACCAGGGCCAGATAGCGCCGGCCGGTAGTGTGGTTGAAGAACTGACGGGCCAGCCGGGCATGGGCATATTCGTTCTTCGCTACCAGCAACAGTCCTGATGTGTTCTTGTCAATGCGGTGTACCAGACCGGGTCTCTGCTCTCCTGTCTGAAAAAGAGGGATATCCCTGAAATGAAACATGAGGGCATTCATCAGGGTACCCGTATAGTTTCCGTAGGCGGGGTGGACAACCATCC